>JAGDCV010000083.1 GCA_017958365.1 Clostridiales bacterium | reverse complement strand
GACCTGTTGTTGCAGCCGCGTGCATTCTTGATCCTGAAGTTAAGATATTAGGTCTTGATGATTCTAAGAAACTATCGGCAAAGAAAAGAGATGCTTTATATGATGAGATCATTGAGAAAACTCTTTGTTATGAGATTTGCCGTGAGGAAGCTCAGGTCATAGATGAGATCAATATCCTTGAGGCTACGAAGAAGGCGATGAGAAACTGTGTAGCGGGTCTTGAGAAGAAAGGCTTCAAGGCGGACGTTCTTCTTATTGATGCCGTGAAACTTGATCAGACCGGGGTAGACATCGTTGTGCCGATCATAAAGGGAGACGCCAATTCCAATTCAATTGCGGCAGCATCAATACTTGCAAAGGTTACGAGGGACAGGATCATGGTCTCATATGATTCCGAATTCCCGGGATACGATTTCTCTTCTCATAAAGGCTATGGTACGGCGGCACACTATAAAGCGATCCGTGAACTCGGAATGTGCCCGATCCACAGAAGATCATTTCTTAAGACGATCCATTGATCACTTATTGGAGTTGGAATAATCCGGATTAGAAAGACGTCTTCTGAAGAATCTTTCAGATAGTGCTTTATCGAAGATATCACCCTGGAACAGGCTGCATCCGCAAGAGGAGATGCTCTTTACCTTGTCTTCGTTAACGGGATCCACGCAGATAACTTCATATCCCAATCTGTGAGCCATCGCAATGATGTTCTCAACGATGATGATATCCTTTGCGGATTTGGAATTAAGAAGATCCGGGTTAAGCTTAAGGAAATCAAAATTGAATGTTCCCAGAAGCTTAAGGGAAGACTTGTTGTCTCCGTAGTTAGAGATCGTGATGCGGACTCCTGCTGACGTGAACTTGTCGGTTGCTACTTTCATCTCATCATAGTGACCGTGGAAACTTTCTTCATCGAATTCGAGGATGATCTTGCTTCTGTCGATGTGAGATCTGTCAATCCAGCGCAGGATATTATCAGCAAATGCTGTGTTGAAATAGTCGAACGCCGACAACTTGATGGCAATCGGGACTGACTCGACTCCGTCAGCTTCCCAGCCGTTTATCGTCTCGCATACTTTTCTGAATACAAAATCATTGATGTCTCTTATGAGATTATTGTTGCCTGCGGACGGGATAAGGGCGATGGGATCGATCATTCGTCCGTCTTTCTTCCATCTTACGACTGCCTCAGCTCCGATAAGAGTCTTCTTATCCGTTGATGATTTTGAATTAACGATAGGTCTGTAGTATACGAGGAGCTGATTGCTCTTAAGAGCGTTGTTGATCTCGGATGCACTGACTGAAGCGAGGTTTCCGTTTGATTCACCGTCACCGTTTATGTAGTAGATGTCCGGATACTCGGGGAGCCTTGAGAATGCAAGTGCGTGCTCGGCCAAGTGAATGACATCGCTGCTCTTTCTGTTATTGGACATAAGGTTGACGATGCCGGCCCTGATCCTGACATTGTAATCTACTATGTCTCCGTTTAAGTCTACGCTTACTTCGCTGTTGTTAAGCTTCGTTAGAATGCCGTCAGTGTTCTCGGTCTTAACGATCATGATGAAACTGTCAGAGGATAACCTTGAGAAAACTTCGAGCTCGTCGTAGTCAAACAGATCAAGATTGTCCTGGGCAAAGTCCTTGATTATGCTGTCGGTTATGTCAGATCCGAATATCCTGTTGATGGACCCGCAGTTTTTGATGTTTACACAGGCAACGCTGTACTGTTCATATCTGTCAGATGCAAGCAGGGCATCAAGATGATTAAGGAAATAGTTGACATTGGTAAGTCCCGTAAGTGAGTCATAGTATCTTGCATACTCGTAAGCATTAACGAGATTCTTTACGCAGATGCCGGACAGGACGGTCTCTCCGAAAGTCATCAGAGCATTAGTCTCTTCTTCGGTAAGTTCAATGGCATCTGAAGCACGGAATATCTTAACGACTATAAGTCTGTCATCGCTTGCCATTCGCTGGAAACTGAATTCTTCACCTAATGTCGGATTGGAAGAGTGGTAGACGACAGCGGACTCGACACAGACATCATTGAAAAAAACGCGGTAAGAAACCTTGCTGACGTCGAGTATACTGGCAAACAATTCCACTATCTCATTATCCGCAAATGTGTCGTCAAAATTCTGACATACTTTGATCAGTGCATGGATGTCGTTAATATTAAGACTCATTGATAGGATTTTATAACCTCAAATGTGCAAATTCAACAGTTAAGACGGTTGTTGCATATTTTAAATCTTTTAAGTAAAATAACGTGATGTAATTAAATAATTAATTTTAAGGAGAATTTTATGATCAGCGCAGGCGATTTCAGAAACGGTCTTTGCTTTGAAATGGACAATCAGGTTTATCAGGTAGTTGAGTTCCAGCACGTTAAGCCCGGTAAGGGAGCAGCTTTCGTAAGAACCAAGTACAAGAATGTTAAGACAGGTTCAGTAGTTGAGAGATCTTTCAACCCTAACGAGAAGTTTGAAGAGGCTAAGCTCGACAGAAGAGATATGCAGTATCTTTACAACGACGGTGAGCTTTACTACTTCATGGATCAGGAGTCTTATGACCAGCTCCCTATCCACGCAGCTCCGATCGGCGATGCAATCAAGTTCCTTAAGGAAGAGATGATCTGTAAGGTTCTCTCATACAAGGGTGAGGTTTTCTCTGTTGAGCTTCCTATCACAGTTGAGCTCGTTATCACAGAGTGTGAGCCCGGTGTAAGAGGCGATACAACAAATAACGCAAGTAAGTATGCAACTTTGGAGACAGGTGCTACTGTTAAGGTTCCTCTCTTTGTTAACCAGGGTGAGACCATCAGAGTTGATACAAGAACAGGCGAATACCTAGAGCGTGCATAATTAAAGCTCCCCGGCCTTAGAGGATAATGAGCGTTAATTCAAACATTGAATCCATAAAAGGCGACAGATCGATGACGCAGGGCTTCGTTGCGCAATACGCAGCGGAAGCCGCGCTTCAGATCGAAGGGGTATATGAGCTTAAACCTTCTTTTGCCGTAGCATTAAAGGAGAAATCCGGTGTTGTTCACGAAGGCAAAGGCGTAAGGGTTGTTTTCGGTGATTCCGGTAAGGAAGGTGTTTCAATAACGGTTTATCCCGTGATCTTGTACGGTATGGTAATACCTGAGGTAGCCTGGGAGATTCAGGACAAGGTCAAGAAGGATGTTGAACTATACACGGGACTTGATGTCGAGTCGGTTGATGTATATGTTTGCGGAGTCAAGGAAAAAGAAGAATCTGACGAGGAGACAGAAGACAAATGAACGGTTTGATGCGTTTCTTTCTTTTTATTTATTCGGTAGCTTTGGCTCTTTTGTCCATCATACTTCTTTTTGCCGTAATTGATGACGGCATCTTTGCTGACCTGTTGTCACCACTGTCTTCCATTGTTACCAATCCCGTTACGAGATCGGTTTATGTGATAGTTTTGATGGCGATCACGGTTTCCTGCATTCTTGCCATCTATCTTGTTATATCTGCAGGCAGGGCTTACAGGACCAAGCTTCGTAAGACTGATATCGGTTCGGTTGACATCGGAGCTGATGCTCTTGAGTCCATTGCAAGAAACTCGGCAATGTCTGCCCAGGCAGGAATCAAGACTGTTAAGGCGAGAGTTACATCGGGAAAGAACGGTTCCATCAATGTCTTTATCAATGCGACTTTGTATTCCAATGTCGAGATCCCTTCCTCCATGTCCAAGGTACAGGAGAGGATCAAGAAGGATATCGAGAGATATACGGGTATCATTGTTGAAGAGGTAAAAGTTAAAGTTACAAGAGTTGAACCTGCTGCTGCAAGGGTAGAGGGACGATAATCTATGGAGAGATTTCTTTCCAGGATCTTTGAGAAATTAAGCAATGCAAAGGCGGGAGGACTGTTTGCCTTCATATTCTTTGTTGTTGCCGTGCTGATCTGTATATTCGGATTCTGGAAGACTTTCTTCATTCTTATATTCACTCTCTTCGGTTTCATAGTCGGAGCATTTCTTTTTGCTGATGAGGGAAGGTTCAAGAAATTTCTTGACAGGATACTTCCTCCCGGGAGAGTAAGATGAGCAGAATAGATTCACGTGAAGCAGTAGTTTTCTTCATTTATCAGTATGAGTTCAGGATCGAAGATCTTGAGGCTCAGATCAATCTTTACATTGAGAATAACAGCGGTCTTGAAGAAGATATCGATTATTTCAAATCCACTGTAAAAGGTGTTTTGTTAAACAGGGAATCTCTTGATGAGAAGATCACCAAGTACCTTAAGAACTGGACTTTGGCAAGAATTCCCAAGCTTGATAAGGCGATTCTTGAGACTGCATTCTATGAGATCTCGTCGAATGACGATATTCCTACGAGCGTAGCCATCAATGAAGCCGTAAGACTTGCAAAGAAGTACGGTACGGACGATTCTTATTCCTATATCAACGGAGTTCTTTCAAGCTACGAGAAGAGTCTTTAAGGTTATCAATGTATTCGTTTTCTTCCGTATCTCAACTTAATAATTATGCGGGACATGTCATTTCTTCAGATGAAAGACTATCAAGTCTCGAAGTAACGGGTGAGATATCCGGATTTAAGGTTTATTCCAGCGGACATGCCTATTTCACGTTAAAGGACAGCACAGCCGAGATTGCCTGTGTCATGTTCGCATCCAGGATGGCTTCCGTATCCTTTAAGCCCAAGGACGGTGATAAGGTTACACTGACCGGTTCATGCACTATCTATGCCGAGAGAGGTAAGTACCAGATAGTTTGTAATACCATGAAGCATGCGGGCAAAGGTGATCTTAAGGAACAGCTTAAGATATTGTTTGATAAGCTTTCCAAGGAAGGGCTTTTTGATCCGGCACACAAGATGAAGATACCGATGAGACCTTCAAGGATCGGTATCATAAGCTCTGCGACAGGAGCCGTCATCCACGACATATTAGTTAAATTAAACGAGCGTAATCCGTATTTTGATGCGGTTTTGTATCCTGCTGCCGTTCAGGGTGAGAATTGTCCTTCTGAAGTTATAAGAGGAATAGATTATTTTACTGAAAGACAAAATGTTGATGTGATCATAATCGCAAGAGGCGGAGGTTCTATTGAAGATCTGTGGGGATTTAACAGTGAGGATCTCGTAAGACGCGTATATGAATGCAATATCCCCGTTATTTCTGCCATCGGTCATGAGACGGATATTACTTTGCTCGATCATGTTGCCGATAAGAGATCTCCTACTCCGACTGCAGCTGCAGAGGATGTGTTAAAGACATATGAGGAACTTTCAAATACCAATCTGATCTTAAGGGATAAGATCATCTCCAACATGAAGGCCCTGATCGCAGCCAAGCGTAATGCCCTTGATGCTTTAAGATCGAATAAAGCACTTTACGTACCTGAACTTACTGTAAAGATCAAACGCAACGAACTCGACAGGATAACCGAATCGCTATATAGAAAACAAAATGAGATAATGGAAACCGAGAAGATCAGACTTAAAGGATTCATTGACAGCCTGGCACTTCTCGGACCGCATAATGTATTAAGAAGAGGATATTCTTATGTCTCGGCAGCTGACGGTTCGGCCGTTGTATCGGTTAAGTCTTTGAAAGCCGATAGTGAAGTGGATATTCATTTTAAGGACGGTACTGCCGGTGCCGTTATAAAGACGGTTAAGGAGGTAGAGGATAATGAGTAAGGAATTCGTATATGAGGATGCAGTTAAGGAACTGCAGGACATAGTTAATAAATTAGGTTCCGGTAATGTGTCACTTGATGAGTCTTTGAAACTTTATAACCGCGGAATTGAACTGTCAAAGCAATGTGATGATAAACTTAAGGAGATCGAGCAGAAATTCTCTGTTATCGATCCTTCTACAGGTGAAGAAAGCGAAGCTGAAATTAAATGATCGATGCAAATGAATGGATAACTCCATATCTTGAGAGTATCTTCTCAGGATTAGATGAGAATGATACTGTCGTAAAGGCTGCAAGATACAGTCTTTTCGCAGGGGGTAAGAGGATGAGACCTGCCCTTATGCATGCCTGTGCCGTGATGCTTGAGGGCTGCGGTGTTGCTTCCGAAGACATAGCGCTTTATGCCTGTGCTCTGGAGATGATCCATACTTATTCCTTGATCCACGATGATCTTCCTGCAATGGATAACGATGATCTGAGGCGGGGAAGACTTACATGTCATAAGGCGTTCGGTGAGTCCTTTGCAATACTTGCAGGCGATATGCTACTTAATACGGCTCACGAGGTACTGCTTAAGCTTGCTCTTAAAGGCGAGTCTTATGCCAAGGCGTCGCTTAACATGTCGCAACTTGCCGGCATATCAGGAATGATAGGCGGACAGAGCATAGATCTTGAATCTGAAGGAAAGAAGATATCTGTTGATGTGCTTTATTCTTTGCAGAAGAAAAAGACGGGCGCTTTGATCGAGGCTGCCGTTACGACTCCGTTTTTCCTGAGTGATGCACCTTCAACGGTTTATGATCTTCTTAAGGATTATTCTTATCATCTCGGTCTTGCTTTCCAGATCAAGGACGATATCCTTGATGTTGAGGCAGATCAGGAGAAACTCGGTAAGAGTACGGGCAAGGATGAAAGAGATGATAAGTCGACTTTCGTTACTTTGCTCGGACTTGATGAAGCTAAGCTTAAACTCAATGAAGAAGAGAACGCCTGTAATGCGGTACTCGATACATTGAGGAAAGACGGTTTCAATGTTGAATTGCTTGAAGAACTGACAGTCTTCAATTTGAAAAGGGATTACTGAAATTGGACTATAAGATATTAGGTACAGATCTTACCCCATCGATGCTTGCGTCGCTAAGCAAAAGCGACAGGGTACTTTTGTGTAAGGAATTGCGCGATAAGATCATTACGACCGTTTCCCATAACGGAGGACATCTCGCGAGTAATCTCGGTACGGTGGAACTTACCGTATCGTTGTTATCCGTCTTTGATTACACAAAGGATAAGATCGTATTTGACGTAGGACACCAGTCTTATTCATATAAGCTTCTAACGGGCAGATTCAAAGAGTTTGATACTTTAAGACAGCAGGGTGGAATATCGGGATTCCCGAGAAGGTCAGAGAGCCCTTACGATTCGTTTGATACGGGACACTCGAGTACTTCCATCTCCGCTGCACTCGGTATGGCCAGAGCCCGTAATCTTAAAGGCTCTGATGAGTATGTTGTCGCAGTTATAGGTGACGGTGCCATGACGGGCGGACTTGCTTATGAGGCCTTAAATGACCTTGGACATTCGAAGAATACCAAGATGCTCGTTATCCTTAACGATAACGAGATGAGTATCGATAAGAATGTCGGCGGCATGAGTAAGTACCTTAAGGAACTTCGTATCTCCTCGGGATATCTTTCTGCCAAGAAGAATACCGAGAGTTTCCTTAATAAGATCCCGATATTAGGTAAGGGAATAATCGCACTTATCATGGCGGTTAAGAAGCTTTTCAGGTTCATTGTTTACAGGAAGGCTCCCTCCATGTTTGAGGATCTCGGAATGAGGTATTACGGTCCTATCGACGGTCATGATACAGAAGGACTCATAAAGAGCCTTAATGCCGTTAAGGATCTTAATGTGCCTGTTCTTCTTCACATAGTTACCAAGAAGGGTATGGGTTACAGGTTTGCTGAAGAGAACCCTTCCGATTATCACGGAGTAGGACCTTTCGACGTAGAGAAGGGCGTGTCACATTCATCAAAACTGTCGTACACCGGTGCTTTCTCAGGTGCTTTGCTTGAAGTAGCCGCTAAGAATAAGAGCGTTGTCGGTATCTGTGCTGCCATGGCGATCGGTACCGGAATGGACAAGTTTGCTTTTAAGTATCCTTCGAGATTCTTTGATTGCGGAATTGCCGAGGAACACTGCGTAACAATGGCAGGAGGCATGGCTTCTTCCGGAATGACACCGGTAGTAGCGATCTATTCTTCATTCCTTCAGAGAGCATATGACCAGATAGTCCATGATGTGTGCTTCATGAATAACCATGTCGTATTTGCCATCGACAGAGCAGGTTTTGTCGGTAATGACGGCCACACGCATAACGGACTTCACGATATCTCATATCTTAATTCCATGCCCGGTATGACAATACTATCGCCGCGTGATTACACGGACCTTAAGATGAGCATGGATTATGCAGTAAATGTAGTAAAGGGACCCGTAGCGATAAGATATCCCCGCGGAGCTTCGCCTTATGAGGATGATGGTCCGCTTTATAAGGATATGTCGCTGATATCCAAGCCTCATGTCGTTTCTGATGACGGAGATGATTATGTCATCATCTCGACAGGTCTTTTCAGCAAAGAATGTGAGAAAACGGCAGATATACTTTCCGAAAGAAGATATAAAGGAAGGGTAGTGAGCCTTACCGTATTAAAACCTTTGAATTCATCGGATATAATGGATGTTATCGGCAAGGCACGATTCGTCTTTACCGGTGAGGAAGGCATCTTAAGCGGCGGATTCGGTGAGAATCTTAAGCTTGCGTTGACCAGAGCAGGATATGACGGCACAGTTGATAACTTTGCCGTTGAAGATCAGATGATCCGTGCCGGTACTGTCGATCAGCAGCTTAAGTGTGCCGGTCTTGATGCAGTTTCGATGGCTGACAGGATAGAGTCGACTATACGGAGGAATACAAAGTGAGATTCGGAATTCATTCGAATGATACAAGAGACGTAGGTTACAAGATAGCCATCAGACTCTCTCGATTTCTTCTTGATAAAGGTTGTGTACCTGTCTTCGAGGAGGAGCTTAAGGATTCCGTATTGTCTTCAATAACAGGTGTCGAATTCGGTTCCTTTAAGGATGTCGATATCATCGTTTCCATAGGCGGAGACGGAACATTCCTTTATGTAATATCCACTTTCAGAAAGCTTGATAAGCCTTTTATAGGTATCAATAAGGGCAGTATCGGTTTTCTTACGGAAGTGTCTGAATACAACATGGATGACGCATTCGAGCGTTTGATCGAGGGTAATTATACAACTCTTAACAGGATGCAGCTTCGCGTTGAGCACTACGATAAGAACGGTAATCTTAAGGCGAGTGACATCTGTCTTAATGATCTGTCGGTCTTAAGAGGCGCCAAGCCCCACATCACGAGGCTTACACTATACATTGACGGGGAAAGAGTCGAGAAGTTCTACGGTGACGGCCTTGTTGTTGCAACGCCCACCGGTTCCACTGCATATACTCTTGCAGCGGGAGGCCCGCTTCTCATGCCTTCGATGGACAATATACTGATTACGCCTTTGTGCCCGCACACACTTCAGAACATGAGTTATGTCATAGCTCCGGAAAGTGTAGTTGAGATCCATCTGGGTAACTTCGAGTCCGTTCCGATCGTATGTCCGGACGGCAGGGAATTCGAGAATGTTGAGCATTATGATGTGCTTAAGATAAGAAGGCATGATTATCCGTGCAGGACTATCTGTCTTAATATGACAGGTTTCTTCCAGAATGTAAGACGTAAGATCTTGGCAAGAGGTAGCTTCTATGAAGACGGCAAAGAATGAAAGACAGGAACTGATTTTAAGGATAATTAGAGAGAATGATATCTCTACCCAGGAAGAGCTTACCAATCTTATCCGTAAGCACGGTATTGAGGTAACTCAGGCTACATGTTCACGTGACATTAAGGAGCTCGGCATCATTAAGGTCATTCTTCCCAATAACCAGAGTAAGTATGCCGTTCTTGACAAGACGGGTGACATAGCTCCCGGAAGACTCCTGTCCGTTTTCTCGAATTCGCTTCTTTCGTGCAAAAATGCTATGAATATCGTTGTCATCAGGACTCTTCCCGGCATGGCTCAGGCCGCCGCATCCGCTTTGGATTCCATGCATCTTCAGTATGTTGTAGGAACGATCGCAGGAGACGATACGGTCTTTGTTGCCACCGAGAGTGTGGATGATGCGAAGGCTTTAAGTGCTACCATTCTGGATCTGACAGGGTCGGAGCATGCTGACAAGGCTTGAGATCAGAAGTTTTGCTGTCATAGATCACGCTGTTTTCTGTCCCGGTGAGGGTCTTAATGTAATCTCGGGTGAGACAGGTGCAGGTAAATCACTTCTCATAGATGCGATAGGCTTGATACTCGGAGATAAAGCTTCAAAGAGTCTCATTCGTAATGATTCCGAACAGGCATTTGTTGAGGCTGTTTTTGACTGTTCTTCCGATGTCATGGAACGTATCGGTCCTATTATGGATGAGTACGGCATTGTAAGGGAAGACGGGAATGTCATCGTCACGAGAAATATCGGTAAAGACGGTAAGAGCCAGGCACGTATCAACGGGAATGCCGTAGTGCTCTCACAGCTTAAAAGGATAATGGGTGAATTGGTTGACATTCACGGTCAAAGTGATAATTCCACCATATTCGATCCTGCAGTACATATAGATCTTCTTGACAGCTTCGGATCTTCTGAGATCACTAAGCTTCTCGGTTCATATCAGGATAAGCTTCAGGCATATAAGACTCTTACCTTAAGGTATGCTGAGGTTAATAAACTTGCTTCATCTTCCGATACTCAAAAAGAGTATCTTGAGTTTGCCGTTAAACAGATCGAGGACGCAGGCCTTCATGCAGGCGAGGATGAGGAGCTTCTTGCAAGGAAGAAGGAGATATCGGCTCTTTCCAAGAACAGCGCTCTTATCGATGAGACAAGAGATTTTATCTTAGGAACTGACAATATGGGTCTGACTCCTGCTGCCAGACTTTCTGAAGGGTTAAGAAGAATGAAGAAGATATCTTCGTTCGATCCGTCATTCGAGAAATATGCCACACAGCTCGAAGGCATGGTCTTAGACCTCGAAGCTTTCGCTTCCGACTACGACAGTAAGACTTCATCCAGCTTATATTCCGAAGATGAGGAGAAGAAGGTTAACGACAGATTGGGCCGGATATTCGAGCTTGAGGCCAAATACGGCAAGACCATTGATGATGTTATTGCCTTCGGTAAGGATGCAAAGAGCAAACTGTCCGATATAGACAGCGCATCTTTGGAAGCTGCTGCTTTGAAGAAGAAGATACGTGATGCGGAAGCGGATCTTCTTAAGACGGCACAGGATTTATCGGAAAGAAGAAAAGCCCTGGCTTCAAAGATGTCAGATTACATCACTTGTGAGTTAGCAGACCTTGAGATGCCTTCTGCCTCATTCTTTGTTGAATTCAAGAACCGTCCCAAAGAGAGGTTCTTTAACAGCAAGGGAATAGATGACGTTACTTTCATGTTCAGTGCAAATCCCGGTCAGCCGCCGATGAATCTTGCCCAGACGGCATCAGGCGGAGAAGCATCAAGGATTATGCTTGCGATAAAGAATATACTTTCCAAGGCAGATAAGATGCCCACGCTTATCTTTGATGAGATAGATACGGGTGTATCGGGTAGAGCCTCGCTGTCCATTGCAAAGAAATTAAGATCGATATCAAAGGACCATCAGGTGCTGTGCGTATCCCACACCGCTCAGCTTGCTGCCGCTTCCGATAATAACTTCCTTATCGAGAAGAATACTGACGGCAATAACACTTATACCGAGATCACGGCTTTGGATGATGAGGGAAGAATTGCTGAGGTATCGCGTTTGTTGTCAGGCAAGACCGATAAGGAATCTGGAGAACTTGCCTCAAAGATGATCCTCGAACTTCGCACTTAATCCTGCGATATCAGACGGAAGGTCCGCTTTATATTCCATTTTCGCGCATGTAACGGGATGAATGAAGGTGATGCTTGCCGCATGAAGTGCCACTCTGGGACATTTCCCGTCAAGTTCCGCGCTTAAAGGATATGAATCCGAAGGGTTGTCATCGGAGTTCGGTCCGTATAATCCGTCCCCGATAAGAGGATGCCCCATGTAAGTCGAGTGAACACGGATCTGATGACACCTTCCCGTGCCCAATATGAACCTCATAAGTGAGATATTGAGTTCTTCATCGTATGCTACGGTCTCATAATGCGTTAATGAGTTATGTGCACCCGGTTCGTCTTCGCGGCAGACGTCCCTTATCATGACGGAGCCTTCACGGCGCTTTATCGGAAGGTCGATGGTTCCGCTTTCAGGCTCATAATGCCCGTAGACCGCCGCCAGATACACTTTCCCGATCTTCTGCTCGGTAAAAAGCTTGTGAATATGCCCGGTCTTGGCCACTATCATGAGCCCCGAAGTCTCGCGGTCGAGCCTCATGACGGGGTGGAGCGGGTTTGATGACGGGTTAAGCGCGGTGAGAAGGGAATCCTCAAGATGTCCGTGAACCGGGTGCGTTACCATGCCTGAAGGCTTAATTACCACGGCAAAGTACTCGTCCTCGTACAGGATCGGGATACCCGCGACTTCATTCAGTTTTCCCACGTCGTCATCATACTTCGCGAAAATGACATCGCCTTCTTTGACAACATGCTTGACCGTTACGTGAATGCCGTTAACTTCAAGGGTTCCGTACAGTTTTACACGCTTTATCATCGTAGAGCTCATATTGAGTTCGTGGGACATGACAGACCTTAAAGTACGGCCGTCTTCATGCGATGTTACTGTATGGTTAAATTGCATTTGCCTATCCTTGACACTAATCCAAATTATTTTTATTATAACTAATGGCTAATCATAGCTTATAAAAATGTTCTTTGACAACTTTATATTTGGAGGTGAGTACCAACATGCAATGGTTATATGGAATCATTGGATTGGTTCTCGGCATCTTTATCGGTTTTATCAGTGTGCATATTTACTATAAAAGCGGATTATCAGCCCAGCAAAAGCAGCTGGCAGATGATTCGTTAAAGGCGAAGGCAGAAGCTGAAAAGATCGAGGCAGAAGCTCAGAAAGATGCGGAGAACCGTAAGCGAGAACTCCTCTTGCAGGCAAAAGAAGAAATCTCGAAGGCCCGAGTCGAACTTGAACACGACGTCAGGGAGAAGAGACAGGAGCTCGCAAGAGAGCGGAACAAGCTTGAGCAGAAGGAAGATAACGTCGAGAAACAGCTCGCTATCGCAGAAAGTAAGCGTGCGGAGCTTGAAGCAAAGCTCGAAGAGGCTCAGAGATCCGTCGAGAGAACGAAGGAGATCGAAGCCAAGAAAGAACATGAACTCGAGAATATTTCCGGATTGTCCATCACCGAAGCAAGAAGTCTTGTACTTGATGCAGCGGAGAAGGAATACAGCCATGATATGGCTTTGATGCTCAGGCAGATGGAAGAGAAAACCAAGCAGGATGCTGACAAGATCGCAAAAGACATTATCGTCACATCCATTCAGAGATATGCTTCCGATTACGTATCCGAAGCTACAGTATCTGTCGTAAATCTTCCCAATGATGAGATGAAGGGACGAATCATCGGTCGAGAGGGCAGGAACATCCGTGCCATCGAGACTATCACCGGCGTTGATCTTATAATCGACGACACACCTGAAGCAGTTATCCTTTCTTCCTTTGACCCTATCCGCCGTGAAGTGGCAAGAATGACGATCGAGAAGTTAGTATCAGACGGTCGTATCCACCCGGCAAGGATCGAAGAGATGGCAAACAAGGCCAGGAAAGAGATTAACCAGATCATTAAGCAGGAGGGTGAAAGAGCTGCTTATGAAACCGGTGTCATGAATCTTCATCCTGAGATAATTAAGCTTTTGGGCAAACTCAAATACCGCACAAGTTACGGACAGAATGTACTTCAGCATTCTATAGAGGTAAGCTTCCTTGCAGGTATGATGGCAGGCGAGTTAGGTCTTGACGTCAACTTTGCAAAGAGAGCCGGACTTCTCCACGATATCGGAAAGGCTGTCGACTTCGAACAGGAAGGAACACACGTACAGCTCGGTGCTGATATTACAAAGAAGTACCATGAGTCCGATGCAGTTTGTAACGCCGTTGAGTCACATCACGGTGATGTGGAGGCCAAGTCGGCTGAAGCAGTACTTGTTGCAGCAGCTGATGCAATATCAGCAGCAAGACCCGGAGCAAGAAGAGAGAATCTTGAGACTTATATCAAGAGAATACAGAAGCTCGAAGAGATCGCAACAAGCTTCGAAGGTGTTGAGAAGAGCTATGCGATACAGGCAGGCCGTGAGATCAGAGTAATCGTAGAACCCGAGAAGGTTAACGATGAAGAGATGATCCTTAAGGCCAGACAGATCTGTAAGAAGATCGAGGACGAGTTAGATTATCCCGGTCAGATAAAGGTTAATATCATCCGCGAAACTCGCGCAACTGATGTTGCTAAATAAACAGTTAACTTTTTACCTTAGTTAGTTTTATTTGTTGATGAGTTGGCAGTCACCCAAAAAAGACGGACATTCTGCGGTCCGTCTTTTTTATTGTTTGCAAATCTTAAAATTAAAGTATAATGATAAATGTATAAATAAATTTTACAAGGGTACTTACTATGGATAGAGTTATTTACATTGCAGATGATGACGATAATATCAGAAATCTGATCAAGTCGTTCCTTGAGCGCGAAGGTTATATCATTTACGGTTTCCCTACGGGTGATGAGCTTCTGAAGAAGTTTATCGTTGAGCCTTGTGATCTTATCATCCTTGATGTAATGATGCCCGGCAGAGACGGATTCTTTATCCTCCAGGAAATAAGAAAGATAAGCAATGTACCCATCATCATGCTTACGGCAAGAGATTCTGATTCGGATTACATCGAAGGCCTGAATCTCGGAAGTGACGATTACTTCACCAAGCCGTTCAGCCCCATAAAGCTTGTTACCAAGGTTAAGTCCGTATTTGCAAGACAGGAGGCTTCCCAGACGACAACTGCTGATGCTTCCGATTCCGAACTTGAGTTTGCTGATATCAAGATCAACAGAAAGACCAAGTCGGCTACTCTTAAGGGCAAGGACATCAATCTTACACCTAATGAATATACTCTCCTTGCTTATCTCATGGTTAACCGTGACAGAGCAGTTCCGAGAGTTGAGCTTCTCGATAAGATCTGGGGGTATGAGACCGAGATCGAGACGAGAGTTGCTGATGATACCGTTAAGAGACTTCGTAAGAAGATCGTTGCCTCTGATGTAAAGATATCGACCGTTTGGGGTTATGGCTTTAGATTAACATCTAAGTCCGAGCAGGACGACGATGGCAACGAAGACTGATTACACGGTTCAGGAAAGAAGAAAGCGTAAACGTTCAAGAGTTCCGTTATTTCTTCATATATACTTTTCACTTATTGTTGTGACACTGGTTACGGGAATCCTTATATGGCTTTCCTGTAATTATATTATGCAAAATTACATAGCTACAGAGTGTAATAACAGAATCAATAACGCCGTCAATTCCTGCCAGTCTTTTGCAGAAGCCTTCAGAAATTCACTCGACCCTGAAGAATTCGGTTCAGAGGAGCAGATCAGGACAAATCTTCTTAACTCCATTGTCTCGTCATCCGACCTCTCTAACGAGGCCTCGATCGTTCTGTTCGAGGATGATGTGTCAGGTGACGGTTTTAATGTTTTGTGGCCGTCTTCATCATATTCCGTCTCAGCCCGTAACCGTGCTGAGAAGTATCTGACCACTATCTTCGAGAATATGACACGTTATAAGACCATATCTTCGAATGACACCAGAAACACAATGGTTGACGGCAACCTTGTCTACTACAAGTTCGTAAATGTGGAGTATGCAAGTTATGAAAGCGATGACGACTCGTCTTATGACAGCTATTATCTGCTTGTTTACATCGACACGACCACTTACTACAATTTCACGACTACGATTAATGTCTCCATCTTCAGAGCAATCATAGTTTCCGTTCTTGTCTCGACCATAATGAGTATCATAGTTGCGTTCCCGCTTTTCTTCTCAACAAGAAAGCTCTCGAAATTTGCTTCCCGTGTAGGTAAGGGAGACTTCACTCCGGTCAAGGGAAGGATCATGAGCAGCGAGCTTTCGAGGTTGGGTGATACCATGAACCTCATGGCACAAAGACTTGAGCAGGCTGATGTGGAGCAGAAGACGTTCTTCCAGAATGCTTCCCACGAGCTTCGAACACCTCTCATGTCGATACAGGGATATGCTGAAGGCATCAAGTATGATGTATTTAACGACGATGAGAAGAAGAATGCAGTTGATGTCATCATCTCTGAGACAACAAGATTGTCAACTCTTGTTGAGAATCTCCTGTCTATTTCCAAGATGGATATGTCAAAGAGCGGAACATATACGGTTAAGAAGACGCTCATTAACGTAAAGGAATTGTCTGAGGATATTGTTGACAGGGTTAGAGGTAACTTCCTTCTTGACGATAAGGAGCTTATTACCGATATCCAGATCAAGGAAGCTTATATACTTGCCAATGAAAGTGATGTTCTGCGCATGCTTGAGAATATATTCTCCAATTGCCACAGGTATGCTGATAAGACGGTCGATTTCACCGTGTTTAAGAAAAAGGATAAAATAAAATTCATAATCAGCGATGACGGTCCCGGTGTGTCTGAGCAGGTGCTGCCTACGCTTTTCGAGAGGTTTGCAAAGGGAAGTGACGGTAAACACGGTATCGGACTTGCCCTGGTCAAGGCCATTGCCGAGGAAAGTGACGGTAATGTAGTGGCGGAGAATAAGCCCGAGGGAGGAGCCAGATTTACCATAACCATTCCTGCGATAGAGCCCAAGAAGCAGTTGTCTTACAGAAATAACGAAGGATAACTGTTTGAGAGGGTAAAAATCGTAACATTATTATCATAATTAATACTATTCAAAAATATTATTTTATTTGTATAATCATTTAGGCTGTTTGAGTGCGCTTAATTTTAAGGAGGGAAAAATGCAAACTGTTCTTGTGACCGGTGGAACCGGTTTCATCGGATCTCACACTGTAATATCTTTGCATGAAAGCGGTTACGACGTAGTTATCGTCGATAATCTTATTAACAGCAAAAAGGAAGTCCTTAACAGACTTGAGAAGATCACCGGCAAGAGATTCAAGTTCTACAATGTTGATTGTTGTGACAAGGATGCTCTTAAGACGGTGTTTGACGAGAATAAGATCGACAGCGTTATTCATTTTGCGGGACTTAAAGCTGTAGGCGAATCGGTTGAGAAGCCTTTGGAGTACTATTCCAATAATATCAACAGTATGATTACTGTGCTTTCACTTATGCGTGAGTATGGTGTGAATAATCTTGTATTCAGTTCTTCTGCAACTGTCTACGGACAGAGTGAGGATGTTCCTTTTACTGAGGAGAGCCCTCTGGGCGTATGTACGAATCCTTACGGATGGACAAAGTGGATGCTTGAGCAGGTCATTAAGGATTGTGCTCATGCGATGCCTTCACTGAAGGTTGTTTTATTGAGATATTTCAATCCCGTAGGTGCTCATGAGAGCGGCTTGATCGGAGAGGATCCCAAGGGAATTCCGAATAATCTTTTCCCTTATATTTCAAAGGTTGCTACGGGAACACTTGAGAAGCTTAAAATTCACGGTGATTATTATGAGACGCCTGACGGAACATGCCTTAGGGATTATATTCATGTTTGCGATCTGGCTGACGGTCATGTTAAAGCCCTGAAGTTCATGGATAATAACGGTACCGGAGTTGAAGTATTTAACCTGGGTACAGGTAAGGGCACTTCCGTTAAGGAAGCTGTTGCTGCTTTCGAGAAAGCATGCGGTCACGAGATACCTCATGTTATCGGACCGAGACGTGCAGGTGATCTTCCTGTTTGTTATGCTTCAACAAAGAAGGCTGAAGAATTATTAGGTTTTAAAGCAAGTAGAGATATAAATGATATGTGCAATTCATGTTGGAACTGGCAGGTAAACAATCCTGACGGTTTGCAGGATTGATCCGGGAGGACTTTATGAGAAACAAAGCAGGTAATCAGGGAAGCGCTAAACCCAAGAAGAAAATTGGTAAGATACTGCTCACTATCGGTGCCATCATCCTTGGTCTTATAGTTGGTGTTGTCGGTTTCTTAATCTGGTATAAGTATTATCTTTTTAATCATATAACTTTTGTTACAACTCCATCTGCTGAGGTAACGGTTCTTGATGAAGAAGGTAATGCTGTTAATCTTGATTCCCTCAGACCGACAACTGTTCATGAGATCATCGATTCAGCTGATGATATTCATAATTTCCTTCTTATCGGTATCGACAGCAGAAACAGAAATTATAATGAATCCGGTACGGGCGGATTGTCAGACGTTACTATGGTAATGTCAGTTAACACCACCACAGGTACTATCCGAATGATCTCAATCGCAAGAGACTGCTATGTACATGTTCCCGGTTATTCATATGCCATGAAGATCAATGCAGCCATGAGCCGTGGAGGCCCGGATGTTTTGTGCGCTACCGTAGAAGATACATTGAGGATCAATATCGACGGATGGGCTTATGTTAACTTCTATCACATGGCTGAGATCATTGATGCCGTAGGTGGTGTATACTGCGATGTATCTTCCTCTGAGCTTAATTCGGAAGGTGGACTTAACTGGAACCTTGCTGAAGTTAATAACCTTATGGGACTTCCTGCATCCCAGGATGCTGTTACTCAGACAGGTTATATCTGGCTTAACGGCAGACAGGCTGTTGCTTATGCAAGAATCAGAAAGATTGATTCTGACTATAAGAGATCTGAAAGACAGGTTGAAGTATTAAGATCTTTGATGGATCAGTTTATTTCATTGTCACCGGTAGGACAGGCCGCAGCTCTTCCTGAAATTCTTTCGGCTGTAACGACTAATATCAGCGCGAATGATATTGAGAACTATGCGATTCATTTCCTGCCTAATGCCGGTAATGTCTCGATCGAATACATGCAGCTTCCTATCGAAGGTTGCTTCAATTCAGGTATGTTCGGTGACGAGTGGAGTATCAGACCTAACTGGAACGCCATGATTCCTTACGTTCATACGTTCTTCTATGGTGAGACCACGGAATTTGACCCGGTTCCCGATATCAGCTCATCTCCTTCTTTGGACAGCTGTCCTTCTGATCTCTCGATCGATGAATTGTTGAGATAAAAAGGGCATTGAGGAAGTAACAATATCAATTTTGACTTTTTTTGATATTCGTTATTGACATTGAATAATCTGATGATTATTATAGGTACTGTTGGCACTCGATAGATAAGAGTGCTAACAGTATTTTTTTATACAAGGAGGCGTTTGATATGACGATCAAACCATTAGGAGATAAAGTAGTTATCAAGAAACTCAAGGCAGAAGAGACAACCAAGAGTGGCATCATTCTTGCTTCAGCTGCTCAGGAGAAGCCTCAGGTAGCCGAGATCATTGCCGTAGGTCCCGGTGGTGTCATTGACGGTAATGAAGTAAAGATGGAAGTTTCCGTAGGACAGAAGGTAATAATCCGCGATTATGCCGGAACAACAGTTAAGATCGACGGTGAAGAGGTTATTATCGTTCGTCAGGAAGACATTCTTGCTATCGTAGAGTAATAAACGGGAGGTATTTGATATATGGCTAAGAACATTGAATATGCTGAGGACGCCAGGAAAGCACTTGAAAGAGGCGTCGATAAGGTTGCCAATACAGTTAAGGTAACATTGGGACCTAAGGGAAGAAACGTAGTACTTGATAAGAAGTACGGTGCTCCCCTTATCACTAACGACGGTGTAACGATCGCTAAGGAGATCGAGCTTGAGGACAGAAGCGAGAATGCAGGTGCCCAGCTCGTCAAGGAAGTTGCTTCCAAGACAAATGATGTAGCAGGTGACGGTACAACGACTGCTACGCTCCTTGCTCAGGCTATCATCAGAGAAGGAATGAAGAATGTCGCTGCAGGCGCTAACCCCATTATCCTGAGAAAGGGTATCTCGAGTGCTGTTGAGACAGCAGTTAACGAGATCCTCGAGAACGCCAAGAAGGTTGACGGTTCCAAGGATATCGCTCGTGTAGGTGCCATTTCTGCAGGTGACGAAGAAGTAGGTCAGCTTATCTGCGAGGCCATGGAGAAGGTTTCTGCTGACGGTGTCATCACGGTTGAAGAGTCCAAGTCCATGAAGACTGAGCTCGACGTAGTTGAGGGTATGCAGTTTGATAAGGGTTATATCTCACCTTATATGGTTACGGATTCAGATAAGATGGAAGCCGTACTTGATGATCCTTATATCCTCATCACAGACAAGAAGATCTCCAATATCCAGGATATCCTTCCCGTACTTGAGCCCATTGCCCAGTCCGGCAAGAAGCTTCTCATCATCGCTGAGGACGTGGAAGGTGATGCAATCACAACATTGATCCTTAATAAGCTCCGCGGTACATTTACATGCATTGCAGTTAAGGCTCCGGGTTACGGTGACAGAAGAAAGGCCATGCTCGAGGATATTGCCATCCTTACAGGCGGTCAGGTGATCACATCCGATCTCGGACTTGAGCTTAAGGATACGACTCTTGAGCAGCTCGGTACAGCTCATCAGGTTAAGGTAACAAAGGAGAACACTATCATCGTTGACGGCGCAGGCAGCAAGGATGATATCAAGGGAAGAGCTGATCAGATCAGAAAAGAGATCGAGGAGTCAACATCTGACTTTGATAAGGAGAAGCTCCAGGAGAGACTTGCAAAGCTTTCAGGCGGTGTTGCCGTAATCAAGGTTGGTGCTGCAACTGAGATCGAGATGAAGGAAAGAAAGCTCCGCATCGAGGATGCTCTTAACGCAACCAAGGCTGCCGTAGAAGAGGGTATCGTTCCCGGAGGCGGAACAGCTTACATCAACGCCATCCCCGCTGTTAAGGCTCTTTTCGAAAAGTCTGAGGGTGATGTCAAGACAGGCGTTGCCATCGTTATGAGAGCTCTTGAGGAGCCTGTACGTCAGATCGCTCTTAACGCAGGTCTCGACGGAAGCGTAATTGCTGACAGGATCAAGAACGAGAAGCCCGGTGTTGGTTTTGATGCTCTTAATGATGTTTATGTTGACATGTATGAGGCTGGTATCGTAGATCCTGCTAAGGTTACTAGATCTGCACTTCAGAATGCCGCTTCCGTATCAGCTACTTTGCTTACAACTGAAGCTTTGGTAACTGATATTCCCGAACCGGAACCTGCAGCTCCTGCAGCACCGATGTATTAATCAAAGATCAAGGAAACAGGCGGCCCTGCTTTAAGCAAGGCCGCTTTCCTGTTATTTATCGATATGGAAGATCTGTTCTATGAAAGCAATGTAAAGCGTGACCAGGGAACGATGGGAAAGCTTTTTCCCGTCTTTTCTATTATTGCGCTCGTGATATTTCTTGTTTTCCTTAACGGTATACCGATACTGTTAGGATTCAACATCATTTACTTTACCGGTATGGTGTCATTCGGTCTTTGTTATCTTGTTTACAGGGCCATCAAGAGCCTGAATGTCGAGTATTCGATCGAGATCACAAATGACAGTTTTGAAGTGTCCAAGATAACAAACACCAAGAAGATAGATATCCTTGCAGATTTCTCGATAAAGGAAGCTGAATACATAGGTTCGGTTACTTCTGACAGGTTTAATGAAGACCTGGGGAAAGCTCAGTTTACGCTCAACTGTACATCCAAAAGACAGTATGAGATAAGTGATGACAACTGGTATGTTTTCCTGAAGCAGGAGGGCGTCGATTATATCGTCATATTCGAATTTGATCCCGAGATGTATCTGATGTTCAGAAGGTATAACCCGAGAAAGACGCAGCAATATGAACAGTGATCATTCAGACGTAGAATTCTATACCAAGAGTACTGATTGCGGAACGGACAGCTGTCTTGCTCCGTATGTTCTTTTATCGGACCTTCAGGAGACGGCCGACATTGGTGCGGCTGATACAGGATGGGGCCGCGAGGCGATAGGTGAGTATAACTGCTGCTGGATCGTATTAAGGTACAGGATAAAGATCGACAGACTTCCGTCATGGAAAGAGAAGTTCACCATAAGGACCTGGTCCTGCGGTGCCAGAAAACTCTTCTTTGACCGTGAATTCGAGATATTTGATGAGAATAAGGAACGCATCGGATACGCTTCGTCAGTCTGGATATTGGCTGATAAGGATACACACAGTCCTGTTTTCCCGGCAAAACTCGAGTCTCTTCCTCAGAGGCTTGTCCAGTCTGACAGACTGGTTTTTAACGAGTCAGCAGGTAAATTGAAGATCCCGTCCGAAGATTCTCTTGAAGATCGTCCTGTCATAACAAAATACGCCGATTATAGCGAACTTGACCACAATCATCATGTAAATAATACCCGTTACCTTGCGTGGATATATGATGCCCTTTATAAGCTCGGATTGGACCTTCACAGCGTTACCGAGATCAATATTAACTACATTTCCGAGGTCATGAGCGGACAGAAAGTCGATATATATGTTTCTGATGCCGAAGACAAGGTTATTGTCACGGGGTTAAGGGATGACAAAACATGGGTATTCACTTCGGAAATAAGATTTTGATTTATACGCCTTTTATAATAAAATAATTATTAATGTGCAATTTTGAGGAGGCACTTCATGATCGAGATAACCAACCTGGTAAAAAGATACGGTGACATCAAAGCTGTCAATGGTATCTCTTTTACGGTTAATGACGGCGAAGTTCTTGGATTCCTTGGACCTAACGGAGCCGGAAAATCAACCACAATGAATATTATCACCGGATACCTGTCTTCAACTTCAGGATCCGTAAAAGTAAATGGGCATGACATTCTGGAAGAGCCTGATCTTGCAAAGAAATGCATCGGATACCTTCCTGAGTTACCGCCCTTGTATTTTGATATGACAGTTCTTGAGTATCTGAATTTCATCTGCGATCTCAAGAAGGTTCCCAAGAAGGATAGAAAGGAACAGCTCGCATCCATTCTCTCGATGGTAAAGATCGTTGATATGGCTGACCGTCTCATCGGCAATCTTTCAAAGGGTTATAAGCAGAGAGTCGGTATCGCACAGGCTTTGGTCGGCAACCCAGACATTCTTATCCTTGATGAGCCTACCGTAGGTCTTGATCCTAATCAGATCCTTGAGATCAGAAAGCTTATCAGAAAGCTTGCACAGAAGCATACAGTTATCTTAAGTTCTCATATCCTTTCCGAGGTACAGGCTGTCTGCGACAGGGTTGTGATCATAAATAAGGGTAAGGTTGCCGCTATCGACACCATTACCGACCTGTCAACAAAACTCAGCGGTTCCACCAAGCTTTCACTCTCGTTTAAGGGTCCCGAGAAGGATGTTGCAAATAAGCTCCGTGCCATTCCCGGTGTTACTAATGTTGTTTCGGTCGTATCCAACGAGGATACTTCCATCCATCAGCTTGAGATCACTGCTGAAAGTGATGCCAAGAGTGACGTCAGAACGGCTATTTTCTATACAATGAGCAAGGGCGGCTGGCCGATGCTTGAGTTCAGATCCATGGATCCCACACTCGAGGAAATCTTCCTGTCGATCACTTCTGCCTGATATACGGAGGTTATAAATGTCTGCAATATATAAAAGAGAATTGGCTTCATATTTCAGATCGCCGGTAGGCTTTGTTGCTTTGGCCCTTTTCTCGTTTTTGTCCGGTTTTTTATTCATTAATCAATACAGAGACGGAATGGTAAATATATCAACGGAGATAATGTCTTTGTGCTCATTCTTTGTTGTTATCATTCCCGTGATCACGATGGGTCTTTTCGCAGAGGATAAGAGAAGAGGAACGGAAGTTATCTTCTATACCAATCCTATCTCGATGTTCGAGGTGGTTCTCGGTAAGTTCTTTGCAGCCATGACGCTTATCGCGATCTTATTCCTGAATGTATTCCTTCACATGATCATTACCGCTTTCTCAGGTGGTGTTGTTAATATCGGTACATGGGGATCTGTTATTGTCTATTTCTGCCTTGCCATGTTGTTTACGGCGATCGGAGTGTTTGCATCTTCGATCACAGATACACAGATAGTATCAGCAATCGTGTGCTTCGTAATGATCCTTGTCGTACAGTTGCTTGAGACAGTAAGTGTCCTGGCTTCTGCCGGTGTAGCTTCACTTTTATCTTCATCGATGTTTGCGCTTGAGCCCGATAAGATAAACAAGGCTAGTAATAATGTTGCAGCTGCTATCGCATGGTTCAGCCCTTTTACAAAGACTCAGGATTTCAGATACGGAGTATTCTCCATTGCACCTTTGATCTTCTGCTTGTCAATGGCTCTCTTGTTCCTGTTCCTGACATACAGGATCCTTGAGAAGAAGCGCTGGTCACAGAAGTAATTTGAGGACGGGTAATAGAAGATGAGTAGTAAAGATAAGACAAACAATAATGAAGCTTCCAAGACAGAAGCAATAAGTGAGAATAAGACAAAGAACAACGTCGATGTAAGAGCAGGAAAACTTAAGCTCTTCTCTATCAGTTCTTTCGTAATTTTGCTCGTAATCGTTCTTGCATTGAATATTATCTTCAGTCTGAAGATAAATAATACAAGTATCGATGATTACCTGACTTACGATATGTCCTCTACAGGTCAGAACTCCATATCAGATATCTCTGTTTCTTATATCGATTCGTTGCCTGCAGATACTACTATCAGGATAGTGGGCTTGTTCGACAGACCGACTAATCTTAAGGACACTCCTTATGAGTACATTGTTCCTTTGCTTGATGATTATGTTTCAAAGTCATCCGGAAAGGTAACAGTTGAGTACATTAACCCTACGAAATATCCTTCCATCATAAGCGAACTTGATCCTAACGGTGTATATGACCTTGCTTCATCCAACAACTATGTTGTCTATGTAAACGGCAAGATCATCGAGATCAATCCTGTTGATTGCTTTACTTATGATCCCGAGATGCTTCAGTATGGTTACTATTTGCCGACTTCCAACATCGTTGAACAGAAGTTCACAAGTGCCATTGTTAATCTTACTCAGGGTTATACATATACAGCATATTTTGTAACCGGTCTTGGAGAGGATTCTCACACCCAGTTGTCCAACATGCTCTCTTCCATGAGCATAGGAAGTGAACAGATAATGGCAAGTGATAATTTTGTCATTCCTTCTGACTGTTCCTTGCTGATCTTAAGCGGTATCAACACCGATATCACAGACAGCATGTCTTCAGCTATCAAGGATTATCTGAGCAGCGGAGGAAAGATCATAGTTTCCGTTAATTTCTTCAGTACAAATGTAAGTGAGTCATTCCCTAAGCTCAATCTGCTTTTGTCCAACTATAATATCTGCATTCAGAATGCTTTGTTGATCGAGAATAACCCCGGTTATCAGATCAATAACGATTCATACAATACGCTTATTGATGTTAATTCTGATCTCATCGAGTATACAGGCGGTGCAACTACTCTTCGTAACTCTTATGCAAGACCCGTTACGGCAGCTGACAGCCCTTACAACTATGTTCAGGTTACACCTTTGTTTGCTACTTCCACCAATGCAAGTATCTGTACATACGATCCTGCTACGGATAATCTCATTCAGAATGTTGTACAGGGTCAGTACAGTGTAGGTATGTATGCTACATTTACAGGTACTCCTACTCCTCCTGATGTATATGTATTCGGTACGACCACGTTTACGTCGGATGATTACATAAACAACTTTGGTTTTAATGATGCTAACATCGTGTTTACCAGAAACATAATAAGAGGCATGTTGAAGGCTGATGACAGTGTATTCGTCGAAGGAAAGCCTTTATCCGATTATTCGATTAAGACCGAATATGCAAACAGCAATACGGCTACGGTCCTGACATTTGTACTCGTTGCAATTCTGCCTTTGGGCCTTATCATTGCCGGTGTTGTAGTTTATAACAAGAGAAAGAATCTGTAATCTATGAAATCTTTAAAGAGTCTGTTGATACCTTTCATCATAATGATCGTTCTGGTCATTGTGGCAGTTGTTGCCCTGGTATCCAATAACAATTCTTCCGTAACTGTTGAGTCAGGTTCGGACAACCGCTTGCAGGTAATAAATATCGATAATTCACTGATATCTTCCATTGAAGTATTGAACAGGGACGGAAGCGGCATCGGATTTCAAAGCACTATCAATGCAGACGGCGTTACTGTTTGGTCGCTTCTGGATCAGTATGATGACGGTTCTGCCATTAACTCATCCGGCGTTGGTAACTGGGTTGTAGTTTTGTCCAGCTTTATGGCTGATGTTGACCTTGGTAACAGTTCTGAGTTGAATCTTGCAGAATACGGATTGGACGATCCGGTTTACACGATCATAATTACCAATTACGACGGAACGGTAAGCAGGATATTCGTAGGTAATAAGACCACTGACGGCAACTCCTGCTACTTTATGGTAGAAGGTGATCCGGATGTCTATACGATAGTTGCTGCCAAGTATACTTACTGCGGTTATCAGCTTATTGATTTCCTTGAGACATCTACATTTGATTTTGAATATGGCGATCTTTCAACTGTTGAGTTCGAGCGTTACGCAGATGATCTTGACCTTGTTGCTTCATGTGAGCTTTATGAGACCGGTGATCCGATGTTTACCGCAATCTCTCCTTTCAAGATCAAGTGCAGCACATATTTTGCCAATCTCATCGAAGATATCAAGACTTTGGAGATAACATCTTACCTTGATATTCCGGATGACATGCTTGCGGATTACGGTTTGGATGATCCTGCTTATTCGTTCACATTTACATTGAACGACGGAAGGGTAATTACCATAACTTTGTCTTCACTTATAAACGGCAACTATTATGGTACCTGTTCTGAATTTGACGGATATTTCCAGGCAAACGAGATGCAGATCTCCGGTCTTAATACGCAGCTTCTTATCCTTCTTGATAATTATCTTGTCTACTATCCCGCTACTGAGATGTCCAAGATATCAGGAACGTATGGAGATGAGTCGTTTGTATTTGATATTGAAACAGACGGTTCGATCTCCGCAGAAGATGCTACGGCTCTTCTTAACATGAGAAATGCCAAAGTATTTACTTCAGAGGGTAGATCCTACGCTGCTATTCTTTATGAGTCACTTATCACTATCAATATAACCGGTATTGATACAGAGGCTGATCCTGAATTCGAGCCTGAAGTAGAGTTCGAGTACATTACTACCGGCCACGAGACCATTACCTTGTCGTTTGTTCCCAAGGATAACAACAACTACTATGTCTTCTACAATGGTGAGTATTCTTCATTTACCGTAGCAAGATCAGAGTTGTTCAATGATGGCGGTACGAACACCTTCAATTATGGTGCTTGGGCTGCATATGAGTTGACGGTAGAGGCTATCGATAATTCAATATCCGGTATCTATGACATTCCGGAAGAAACGGAAGCTGCCTGATAATGAGCAAAGAAGGCAATAACAGCATAGACAGAAAACTCCGTTATGCAATTATCGGATTTGTTGTCCTGCTGGCTGTTGCCATTGCCTTGCTCATTGTTGTGGCAAGGACTGAAGAAGCCAACAAGGGTTCTGAGAGATTCATAAGATTATCAGGTCAGACCGGTTTTTCCTGTGAGTATGCCGAGGCGCAGAAACTGTATGCCTTTGGAGACGGCGTTCTCAAGGTTACAAAGGAGAGAGTTGCATACCTTACCTTATCCGGTAACGAGGTGTTCAGTGCCACGGTTTCCTATAATAACCCGCAGTGTTATATAAACGGCCGTAATTGTGTTGTTTTCGACAGCGACGGATACGGTTTTGTTGTGATGAACACGGATAAGGTTCTCTATGATAAGCCTACAGAGAACAAGATACAGTCTGCCATTCTGTCTGATTCCGGTCTTTGTGCCGTAATTACCGAGAGTATGGATGCTTACGGTGAAGTCATTCTCTACAACACTGACGGTTCCCAGATCTCCAGGTGGTCATCTTATAACTCCGGTTATCCTATCTGCGGTGCGTTCTCCGAGAATGAGGATTACTTCGCTCTTACTACGTTAAATACTACAGGTGCGGTCTATCATGCATATGTAAGACTGTTCTCGCTGATATATGAGGATGACAGCATAACAACTCAGGACTATGCAGTATTCTCCGTAGATGATACGACAATTCTCTCTTATGTTGATTACATTGGATCTAAGTTCTTTGCTTATTCGAGTGACCGTATCTTTACCATTCAAAATGATCAGCTGATACCGATGGGCGAGAGTTTTGGAACGATTAATTATGTTAGGATTGTCGATGATGTCATGTTTATCGTCTATGCTAACGGAGTCAATCAGTTGAATCAGCTTAAGATATTAAGCTCGAACGGTACGGTAGTTTATGATTCCGAGATCGGTTCTGATGTTAACGCCATAGCTTCAAACGATGATCTATATGCAATATCCGTAGATGACCGTATTCTCGTATTCGATTCCGAAGGCCGTGTAAGATCCGATATATCCGTTGATGAAGACATAATCAGGATCGGATTTACGGATAATAACCGTCTTGTAGTAGTATCCACGGGCGGTGTTCATACAGTTGATTACTGATCATCTGATATGGAAAACGAGATCAAGCTTGCATTTGATAATGAATTAGAACTTAAGTCGGTAATGAAAGCCGCCTGGTTTGTTGATATGACAGATGACGACAAACCGCACGAAGCTGTTAGACTGACCAATATCTACTTTGATACCAAAGACAGAAGACTTCAGAAGACGAGAACTTCGGTTAGAGTCAGATTATATGAGGATTCTAACGGAAGACATTACGAACACACGGTAAAATACGGTGGTCAGGCCGTTAACGGTCTTCACCAAAGATATGAGTGGAATGTTGATTCCGACAGTGATTCTTTTGACGTGGATTCATTCCGGAAAAGCATTACAGATAAAGATGATCCCGTGGAAATGCTTGATGCTGCTCTTGGCGGCATAACAGGCGGTGAACTGCTGCCGTTGTGCTCGACGTACTGCGAGAGGACCACTTATATCGTTAATCTCGGTAATTCATCCATGGAAGTCTGCTTTGATACAGGAACCATAAAGGGCGGAGATCTTACGGATGATATCTGTGAACTTGAGATCGAGCTTATTAAAGGTGATGTCGATGACATCATGAAACTGTCTGATATCATCATTAAGAATACGAATGCCCATCTCTTTGATGACAGTAAATACATAAGAGCCGTAAGGCTCCTGGATAAGTCTAATGGAAACGGCTAAGTATGACGTGATCATTATCGGTGCCGGCGCCTCGGGTCTTATGTGTGCAGCGGCTCTTTACAACAACGATCCTTCTTTGAAGGTGCTTGTTCTTGAGAAGAACAGTAAACCCGGAAGAAAACTTCTTGCAACGGGTAACGGCAGATGTAATTTTACCAACCTTGATATCAGTTCTGATTCATATAACACAGATGATGTTAAGCGTCTTATACAGATCCTTCACGCATATCCTGCTAATAAGATAATAGATTACTTCGAGAAGAAGATAGGCGTTATCGCGGCATATAAAGACGACCTTGTTTATCCCATAACTTATCAGAGCAAGACCATTGCTGACGCTCTCATGGGTCGGTCGAAGTCGGCGCGTTTTGTTTATGATACCAAGGTTACTTCGATCGTTAAGAAGCAAATGGGGTACGTAGTAAACGGTATTTTTGAAGCGGATGATATCGTAATTGCTTGCGGCGGCGTTTCCTATCCTGATACGGGCAGTGACGGTTCAATGTATCCCGTATTAAAGGAACTGGCCGGAGCTTCTTCATTCGAGAGGCTATTGCCTTCACTTGTTCCTCTTAAGACTTCGGACAGGGATGTAAAGAGTCTTGCCGGATTAAGGCAGGAGTGCACCGTTACAATGGATTCATATGTGCAGAAGGGCGAGATACAGTTTACTGATTACGGTATATCAGGTATCTGCGTCATGCAGTTGTCCGGAATCTATAACAGGGCAGCAGCCGCAGGTAAGAACATAAAATATGTATCCGTTGATCTTATTCCGTCCATGGATCAAAAGACCAAGGAACAGAAGATAAAAGAACTTCTTGAGTCGTTCCCCGACAAATCTGCCGTTGATGCACTGGGCGGGCTTCTTAAAAAGCAGATAGCAAAAGTTGTGATCGACAGATCCGATAAGAGTGCTTCTGACATCGCAAGGATAACGGGAGACTTCAGGATCAATCTTTCGGGTTCCATGGGATTTGAAAACGCTCAGGTTACTTCAGGCGGAGTAAAACTCGGAAGCCTCAACGACGGCCTCGAACTTCTTAACCATAAGGGAATATATGTCATCGGTGAGGCCGTTAATGTTGATGGATTATGCGGCGGCTATAATCTTCACTGGGCGTGGGCTTCTGCTCTTACGGCATCTGAAGCGATTCTCGAAGAATCCGAGGGTTTGTGAATTGATAAAGGAGTTTGCTTTTCGCCCGGATGAGATAGGTAATGCCGAGGATGTAAGAGAATTCCTTGCAGGTAAGGCACGCATACCAAAGTCAAGACTTATTATTACCAAGTCTTTTATAGATGCCAGAAGAAAGCCTGACGTTAAGATCTGTTACCGCGTTACCGACGAGGTGCAGCCGGACCCCGAAGTGCCCGTATTGGTGCATAAGGGAAAGAAATTCAGTTTAAAAACAAGGCCCGTTATCATCGGCTTCGGTCCTGCCGGCATGTTCGCAGGGCTGATACTTGCCCGTTATGGTCTTAACCCCGTAATCATCGAAAAGGGTAAGGACGTAGCCGCAAGACAGGAATCTGTAAGGGTTTATAAGGAGCTGGGCAAGATCGATCCTGATTCGAATATTCAGTTCGGTGAGGGAGGAGCAGGTACATTCTCTGACGGTAAGCTTAATACCGGAGTTTCATCCGAATATAAAGCATTTATCAATGAGGTCTTCATAAGGCACGGTGCACCTGATGACATTGCATATGATTCACATCCGCACGTAGGCACTGACAATCTTGTAAACGTTGTAAAGGGTATCAGGGAACAGATAATAAGCTTGGGCGGTGAAGTTCATTTTGAAGAGGAACTTATCTCGATCGATCTTCATTCTGACGGTGATCGTGTTGAATCGGTCACTACCAACAAGAACACATATGTCACCGATAAACTGGTGCTTGCCATAGGTAACAGCAGCCGTGACTTCGTGCGTAAACACGTAAAACTTCTGGGTATCACTTCAAAGCCTTTCTCGATAGGCGTCCGCATAGAACACTTAAGACATGATATCGACATGGCGATGTATGGTTTTGATACCGCTGATTATAAGAATATCTTTGCCGCCAATTATAAACTTGCCGTGGATACTGTGGCGGGAAAGAAACTTTATACTTTCTGTATGTGCCCCGGAGGAGAAGTGGTGCCTTCTGCATCTTTTGACAAGGCTGTATGTACGAACGGAATGAGCTACAGAGGACGTAACGGAGTCAATTCCAATGCGGCTTTGCTCATTCCTTTTGATCCTTCGGTACATTCAGATGATCCTCTTTACGGAATCACATATCAGGATATGCTTGAGATGAATGCATATAAGATTGCAGGAGAGAGCTCAAAGGCTCCTTATATGGTCTATGGAGATCTTGTAAAGGGGACAAGCGGAACTGATGCTTCAACTGTCTTTCCGACCTACATGCCGGGCGCCGTTCCCTGTGACCTTCGCCAATTGCTTCCGGAATACATGATCGATACCTTAAAAGACGGAATCAGATTGATGGGCAGAAAGATCAGGGGTTTTGATTCTTCAAGTGCTGTCCTTACGGCAGTTGAGACCCGCTCCTCATCCCCCGTGAGGATCCCGAGAGACAGGGATTCATTAGAAAGCATCTGCGTTACCGGTTTGTATCCTGCGGGTGAGGGCGCAGGTTATGCAGGAGGTATAATGTCCTCGGCTATCGACGGCATAAAATGTGCTAATCGGCTTGCTGAAAGTATGTTATTATAACTTGGATATTTTATTCAGGAGTAAAGTTATGAAATCCGATAAGAATACAGCCGTAATCTCAGTAATCGGCAAAGACAGAGTAGGTATAATTGCAGGCGTTTCCGCATTGCTTTCAGAGAATAACATCAACATCAATGATATCTCCCAGACTATCCTTGATGATATCTTCACGATGATCATGCTTGTTGATCTTAAGGATAACGAGATCGAGAATTCAGACATTACCGATAAGCTTAATAAGCTCGGAGAAGAACTCGGAGTAACAATTACTATCCAACACACAGAATTGTTTGACAGGATGCACAGGATATGATCACTGATTTTGAAGTATTAGAAACAATGAAGATGTTCAATGAGCAGCACTTGGACATCAGGACAATAACAATGGGAATCTCCCTCATGGACTGTGCTGCATCTTCAGTGGAAGAGTCATGCGATAAGATCTACGATAAGATCTGCAGATATGCAGGCAAGCTGGTTGAGACCGGTGATGCCATCAGCAAGAAGTACGGAGTTCCGATAATCCATAAAAGAATATCCGTTACTCCCATTTCAATTGTCGCTGCTGCCTGCGATACTTCTGACTATACCCCTTTTGCAAAGACTTTGGATAAAGCTGCGAAGGCGTGCGGAGTAAACTTCGTAGGCGGATTCTCAGCGCTCGTTCATAAGGGATATACGAATGCTGACATGAAACTTATAAATTCCATTCCTGAGGCCTTGGCTTCTACGGAATTTGTCTGCTCATCCGTTAACCTTGCTTCCACAAGAACCGGTATCAACATGGATGCGGTAGCCGACATGGGCCGCATCATAAAGAAGACGGCCGATCTTACTGCCGATAAGGATGCATTGGGTTGTGCGAAGCTTGTTGTTTTCGCGAATGCACCTGAAGATAATCCGTTTATGGCAGGAGCTTTCTTAGGACCCGGTGAGCCCGAGTGTGTTATCAACGTAGGTATTTCAGGCCCCGGTGTTGTAAAGCATGCCCTCGAGTCAGTTAAGGGTGCAGATCTTGGTACTGTTGCCGAGACCATCAAGAAGGCTGCATTCAAGATAACACGTGTAGGTGAGCTTGTTGCAAGAGAAGCTTCCGAGAGACTTCACGTGCCTTTTGGCATCATTGACCTTTCCCTGGCTCCCACGCCAGCTGTCGGTGATTCGGTTGCAAGGCTTCTTGAAGAGTTCGGACTTGAGACTTGCGGTACATGGGGAACAACGGCTGCTCTTGCCATGCTTAATGATGCCGTTAAGAAGGGCGGAATAATGGCCTCTTCTTACGTAGGCGGACTGTCCGGCGCATTTATCCCTGTTTCAGAGGATGAAGGCATGATCGCAGCTGCAGCAAGCGGTTCTTTAAGACTTGAGAAGCTTGAGGCCATGACATGCGTTTGCTCCGTAGGTCTTGACATGATCGCTGTTCCCGGTGATACAACAGCAGAAACCATCTCGGGCATCATTGCCGATGAGATGGCACTTGGTACATTTAATAACAAGACTACTGCAGTAAGGCTCATTCCCGTTCCTGGTAAGAAAGTCGGTGATGAGGTGCAGTTCGGCGGCCTTTTGGGATATGCTCCCATTATGGAAGTTAACAAAGCTTCCTGTGCAGATTTCATTCACAGAGGAGGAAGAATCCCCGCTCCAATTCACAGTATGAGAAACTGATATGGAGGCGATTCTTGGCAGGATCAGAAGGATCCTTGAATTCTTCAAAGACGACTATAACGGTAAGACGCTCGCATTCTCGATCCCGTCTACCGTTTTCAGTTTAATTTACGCTTCTTTTACGGGCATAGCCGCTATCTGGAGCCGTTCCTTGTGGCTTGGCGTGATGACGGTCTTTTATCTCATCACCGTCTTCATGAGGATCTCGGTTATAAGCAGGGCAGGCATGTCTTTGGTGTCCAAGAAGTATTCTTCCGTACGTAATTACAGGTCATTTTGCTTCAAACTTCTGGTGTTTGACATCCTGTTTGGCATCTCGATAGTGTTCTTCCACCTTCATAACATACATAAGGACTATCCCGGCTTTACCATCTACATTACAGCCATATATGTGCTTATAAGGGTAGTGCTTGCCGTAATCAACATGGTAAGGGCGCATAAGTCGAATTCTTACACAACGGTGGCTTTAAGGAAGATCAATGCCGTTAAGGCTCTTGTATCGCTATTGATACTTCAGGGTGCGATCCTGTCGCGTTTTGCAAATCCTCACACAGATTTTACAAGAAATTTTAATTCTGCCACAGGTTTTGGCGCTTTTTTAATTATACTATTATTAAGTCTAGGAGGATTCTGGTCCACCAGGAAAGCGAGGTCTTGATATGTCAGATGCTTTTGAATTACCCGTTAAGCCGCCAAAAGATGAGATCAAGGAAAGACTTCGCGTAAGACGGGACGAGATATTTGCCAAGCAGATGACTATCAAGGAGAAGAAACTGCCTGTCCTTATCGTCGTTGAAGGATGGGGTACATCAGGCAAAGGAACGTTGATCTCCAATATCATCAAAGATATCGACCCCAGATTCTTTAAGGTCTGCAATATTGAAGCGAGGACCGAAGAGCAGAAAAGATACCCTTATCTTAAGAAATACTTTGATCTTATCCCGGAGCAGGGCAAGATAAGCCTTCTTGACGGCGGCTGGATGAGCGAGTTGACAAGATTACGGTTGCAAAAGGATATTTCCGACAGCGAATACGAAAGACATGTCAAAGGCATCAAGATATTTGAACGCCAGCTTGTTGAAGACGGTTATCTTTTGATCAAGCTGTTTATTCATATCTCCAAGAAAGAGCAGAAAAAGAGGATCGAAGATCTTCTTGACGATAAGAATACCAAGTGGAGAATCAGCAAGCACGATATCGAACAGAATAAGCACTATGACGATCACCTGGATGCATTTAAGTCCTTTATTGATGAGACTGACGTTGCTTATGCCCCATGGTATGTCATCGACGGTTCGAGTGAGAACTGGGCTCAGCTTCAGGCTCTTGATGTCATCAGTGAGGCTTTGGATACCGCATTCATGAACTCCAATGTGAGTTTTCCCATACTACAGAATTCGTTCCCGCTTGCAAAAGTAGGGAAGCTGTCTGACATAGAGTTATATAACAAGACTCTTAATGAAGACGAGTATGACAAGAAACTTGATGAACTTCAGGATAAGCTTTCCGAACTTCATTACGAGCTTTACCGTAAGAAGATACCCGTGATCATTGCTTATGAAGGATGGGATGCCGCGGGAAAGGGAGGAAACATCAAGAGGATCACTGCTGCTCTTGACCCCAGAGGATATGAAGTACACCCGATAGCAAGCCCTGAGCCGCACGAAAAGGCGAGACACTTCCTTTGGAGGTTCTGGACACGCCTTCCCAAGGACGGTCACATAGCCATCTTCGACAGAACTTGGTACGGCCGTGTAATGGTGGAGAGGATAGAAGGCTTCTGTTCCGAGAATGACTGGAAGCGTGCTTACAATGAGATAAATGAGTTTGAAAAAGAACTTGTAGACTGGGGGGCAGTCGTGATCAAGTTCTGGGTTCAGATAGATAAGGAAACCCAGCTTGCAAGATTTACCGACAGGCAGAACACCCCGGAGAAGCAGTGGAAGATCACTGATGAGGACTGGAGAAACCGTGAGAAATGGGACCGGTATGAGACTGCGATCGATGAGATGATCAAGAAGACATCTACGGAATTTGCACCCTGGCATGTTCTGGAGTCTGTTGATAAAAAGTATGCAAGAATTAAGGCTCTCGAGATAGTTATCGAGAGTATAGAAAGGAAACTTAAATAAATGTGGTTTGAAGAATCAGTATTTTACCAGATCTATCCGTTAGGTTTTTGCGGAGCACCGTTCGAGAATGACGGAATTCCAGAGTCAAGGATCCTTAAAGTAATTGATTGGATCCCCCATATCAAGAAGTTAGGCTGTAACGCCATTTATTTCTCTCCAGTGTTCGAGTCTGATACTCATGGTTATAACACCCGTGATTATGGCCTTATCGATACCCGACTTGGTACTAATGATGATTTCAAAAAGGTGGTTGACGCACTTCACAAAGAAGGAATAAAGGTTGTGCTTGATGGTGTCTTCAATCATGTAGGACGCGGATTCTGGGCTTTCAAAGATGTTCAGGAGAAGAAGTGGGATTCACCTTATAAAGACTGGTTCCATCTGTCATTTGACGGCAATTCCAACTATAACGACGGCTTCTGGTATGAAGGCTGGGAAGGAAACTTTGATCTTGTTAAGCTCAATCTGCGTAACCCGGCTGTTATCGATCATATCCTTGATAAAGTCAATTTCTGGATCGATTTCTTTGACATAGACGGATTAAGACTTGATGTTGCTTATTGCCTTGATCATGAATTCTTAAGAAGACTTCGTGAGTTCACGGATTCGAAGAAAGAGGAGTTCTTCTTATTAGGTGAGGTCTTACATGGAGAGTACGGACGCATGCTTAATGACATGCATCTTCATTCACTTACAAATTACCAGTGTTATAAGGGAATCCACTCCTCATTTAACTCAGGTAATATGTTCGAGATAATCCATTCTCTGTTAAGACTCTTCGGACCTGAGGACTGGACTGTAGCAAGAGGTGCTCATCTTTTGTCATTTGCGGACAATCATGATGTAACCCGAATTGCTTCCATCATAAACGATTCCGAATTACTTCCCTGTGTTTATACAATGGTATTCGGAATGCCAGGTATTCCTTGTGTTTACTATGGTTCCGAGTGGGGAGCTAAGGCGCGTAAGGAGGAAGGCGACCCCGCTCTCCGAGCTTGCTTTGACAAACCGGAATGGAATGATCTTACAGAGCATATTTCGCGACTTGCCAAGGCCAAGACTTCCACCAAAGCCTTGAATTACGGAGGAATGAAGTCCATAGTTCTTACTAATAAGCAGTGTATCTTTGAACGTAACTGCGGTGACCAGCGTGTGCTTGTGGCGATTAATATGGATTCCGCTCCTTTTACAGCTCATTTTGATGCGGGTTGCGGCCAGGCACAGGAACTTATCTCAGGAACGGTCCATGACTTTGGCGGAGGCTCAACTTTACCTCCGAGGTCGTCTCAGATCTGGCTGATGGAGAGATAAGATGCCTGGTACACAACAGTCAAAACGACAGAGCAATATGGAATTACTCCGCATATTATCCATTGTAGGAGTATTGTTTCTTCATTATAATGACCCGACGTACGGAGCTGCTTATGACTACACTCCTTACGGCAGTTATAATATGCTCATCCTCGATCTTTTTCAGTGTTTTTCGATCTGTGCGGTAAACGTATTCATTCTGATATCGGGATACTTCCTTGTAAGTAATAACTCAAGGTCTCTTTTTAAACCTGTAAAGCTATTCTTTGAAGTAACACTTATCACTGTTGTGAATTATGTTGTACTGGTAATTAAGAAACAGGCCGCTTTGTCTTTTCTTCAATACCTGTTTAGTATTTCCAGCCTTTACTGGTTTATAGGAATATATATTGCGCTTTATCTGATATCTCCGTTTATTAACGTTATCATCAATAATATTTCCAGGAAGAGCATGAAAGTGTTGGTTATTCTTCTTGTGGTTTTGTTCTCTGTTCAACCGACGATGATAGATCTTACCAATGCAATTACTCATGCTAATTTCAATTATTTCAGCGTGGTCGGCTACTATGGATCACAGGCGGGATTCACCATAGTCAACTTTGTTATTATGTATACGATAGGTGGTGTTCTACGAAGCTGTAAAGATGCTGTGGTAGCTGTTCCAAAGAGCAGATATATGCTGGGGTACATCATCTGCAGCATTGTCGTTGATTTTGTGAATCAGTTTACATCTATAGCGATTGCCTATTCCACACCTGTTATCATTATGCAGGCTGTTATGATCTTCTGTTTCTTTATGTGCGTGGACATAGGTTCTTCCAAGATCATTAATGCATTATCAGCCGGTACTTTTACGGCTTACTGTATTCACATCTACTTTTTCCCGCTCTTTAACATCCCTAAGTATGCTACTTCGGCTGCGTGGATAAATGTCATTCATTTACTGATAACCGTTTCTTTGATATACATAGCCTGTACGGTTGTTCATTACATATACAGTTTGATAACGGATCCTGTATTCAACAAACTCCGTCCTCTTCTTGAGAAGACAAAATATACGGTTGAGTGATAAAAGAAAGGGGGCTCATGGCCCCCTTGTTATTATTCTTTATCAAGATATTTCTTTACTGTATCCGGTGCCGGACCTCCGGTAAGAGTTCTCTTGTTAACGCAGGTCTCAAGAGAGATTGCATCGTAGACGTCTTCTTCAATGAGAGAAGAGAACTTCTTAAAGTCATCAAGTGAGAGCTTCTCGAGAGTCGTGTTGTTCTCGATGCAGTAGTGTACGAGCTTACCCGAGATCTCGTGAGTCTCACGGAAAGGAATACCTTTACGCACAAGATAGTCAGCCAGGTCAGTTGCGTTCGTGAATCCGCCGAGGGCAGCAGCCTCCATATTATCCTTACGGATCGTCATGGTCTTCATCATGCCGGTAAAGGGAGGAAGCACGCCCTTGATCGTATCTATCACATCGAAAAGCGATTCCTGAACTTCCTGCATGTCCTTGTTATATGTAAGAGGAAGTCCCTTCATGATAACAAGAAGTGAGATCAGGTCTCCGTATACGCGTCCTGTCTTACCGCGCGTGAGCTCGGCTACATCAGGGTTCTTCTTCTGAGGCATCATGGATGAACCTGTAGAATACGCATCATCTAACTCATAGAACTTAAACTCCTGCGAAGCATAGAGAATAATCTCTTCTGACATTCTTGACAGGTGCATCATAAGGATAGATATGGCAGAAGCAAATTCGATTGCAAAATCACGGTCTGCAACTCCGTCCAATGAACACATTGTAACGCCTGACATGCCAAGCTCTCCGGCAACGGACTCACGGTCAAGCGGATATGTTGTACCTGCTAATGCTCCTGAACCCAAAGGAGATATGTTGGCACGGGAAGCAGCTGCTTCAATCCTGTCACGGTCACGCTTAAACATCTCAATATATGCAGTCAGATAGTGTGCATAAGTGATGGGCTGAGCACGCTGAAGGTGAGTGTAACCCGGCATGTAAGTTGTAAGGTGTTCCTTAGCCATATCGGTGATAGTCTCGATAAGTTCATCTAGAAGTTCAATGACATCAAGAGCCTCATCAACAAGGTAGAGCCTCTGGTCAAGAGCTACCTGGTCGTTTCTTGAGCGTCCGGTATGAAGGCGCTTTCCGGCATCCCCGATCCTTGAAGTCAGTTCTTCTTCGATGAACATGTGGATGTCTTCGGCATCAGAATCAAACGTAAGCTTACCGGATTCAATGTCAGCCTTGATCGAAAGCAGACCTTCCCTTATCTTGTCTGCATCTTCCTGAGAGATAATGCCCTGTCTTGCGAGCATTGCTGAATGGGCAACGGATCCTTCGATATCCTGTGCGTACATCCTTGAGTCAAAGGGCAGGGATGAGTTGTAGTCGTTTACAGTCTCGTCCGTAGCTTTCTCGAATCTTCCAGCCCACATCTTCTTAGCCATATGTCTTACTCCTTAATATAGTCAGGATCAAACCTGACAAGTTCGGTCAGCGCTTTGTTTCTGTAATTCAAATCCTCACGCAACGTGAATCCCATTGATTCCCAGAATCTGTTGCCGCCTTCGTTCTTCTTAAAGGCAACGAGAAGTACTTTGTTTATGCCTTCTTCCTTAAGTGAATCCAAAGCGAGCTCCACGAGTTTCTTGCCGATCCCAAGTCTTCTGTAGTCGGGAGAAACACAGGCATGCTGTATGATTCCGCGCCTTCCGTCGTGCCCACATAATATAACACCTACGACCGTTTCATCACAAGTTGCAACAAAGCTGGTTGACGGGTTTCTTTTAAGGTATTTCGCGATGCCTTCTTTGGAATCATCCTTGTCGTTAAGGCCGTTACCGCACTTAAGCCAGAGTGCATAGGCTTCCTCATAGTCTTTTATAGTCATCGTTCTGTATTTAATCTGCATGACAACATACCTCGTTTGGGGTATCTTCAGCACTCAGCCACTGTGACATACCGTTTCCGTGATCCGAATCGGGACGGCTGATGAATCCGAACTTCTCATAAAATGCCTCTTTACCCTTGGCGGAGACGAGACTTACCATGATCCTGTAGCCGGGTTTAAGCCAGCTTTCTATTGTTTTCATGATCTTTTCCATTATCTTTCTGCCAAGACCCTGTCCCTGATATTCGGGAAGCACGATTACATCGGCAATATAGACAACATAACCGTGGTCCCAGAGGACTCTTCCCAATGCTATGGGTTTTTCTTCGTTACGCAAGCAGAAGATATATGAGTTCTTAAGACCTTCATGAGCTTCTTCGAGCGGGAACTCTGCCCAGCCGGCGGACTTTCTGAAATCCATATACTCATCTTCTGAGATGAAGTAAGTAAAACCTTCTTCATCAGGGCTTGTATCATAAGGATCGTATTCTAATTCCTTGCATGTCCAGTCCTCACCGAGACAGGAGTAAATATCAGTTTCCCCCGTGTCTTTAAACCCTGCTTTAAGATAGCAGTGGAGGGCAGAAGGGTTATTATCAAATACACCGATGGTTACTTTAGTTGCATGCATGTATTCGACGGCATAATCCAAAGCCATTTTTATCATTCGTGTGCCAAGCCCCTGTCCGCGCTTTGTGTCATTAACTATGACATACCCGAGCCTTACGGTATTTATGTCGGATCTGTCCGGATACCTGATATTAAAGTGACCAAGAAGCCCTGTCTCATCATATGCCACAAAGTGAAAGATATCGTTATTAAAGGAGAGGTCCGCGTACTGTGCGATAAGATCCTTACCTGTTATCGGATATGATTCAAATCTGTCAGCACACCAGAAACGGAATATCCTCTCGTCCTTGATCCAGGAGATGATAGTGTCTGCATCACAATTCTTAAAAGGCCTGATCCTCATAAAACCCTCCTAAAACAAAAGCGGCTGTCTCATTTCCACGAGGCAGCCGCTACTTATCAACTACAAGATGTTATCAAAGAAGTCCGTTCTTCTTCTTCATCTGTGCAACGACTTTCATGGGCAGACCGAAGCAGTTGATAAATCCGCCTGCATCAGCCTGATCATATACGTCCTCAGCCTCGAAAGTTGCAATCTCTTCATCATAGAGAGAGTAAGGAGACTTAGCTCCGGCAGGAGTGCAGTTACCCTTGTAAAGCTTAAGCTTAACTTCACCTGTAACGACCTTCTGAGTCTCATCTACGAAAGCAGAGATAGCCTCGCGGAGAGGGTGGAACCACTGTCCATAGTATACGAGTTCTGCAAATCTCTGAGCAACAAGATCCTTATAGTGGAGCGTGTCTCTCTCGAGTGTCAGAAGCTCGAGCTCTCTGTGAGCAGCATACATCAAAGTTCCGCCCGGAGTCTCATAAACGCCGCGGCTCTTCATGCCGACAAGACGGTTCTCTACGATATCAGCGATACCGACACCGTTAGCGCCTGCGACCTTGTTGCAGTACTTGAGCATCTCGACGGGAGAGAGCTTCTGTCCGTCAACTTCAACGGGAATACCGTTCTCGAACTTGAATGTAACGTAAGTAGGTGTGTCAGGTGCCTTCTCAGGGGAAACCATGAGCTCGAGGATCTTGTCGAGATCGGGCTCATTTGCAGGATCCACAAGATCCATACCCTCGTGAGAAAGGTGCCAGAGATTTTCGTCCTTACTGTAGTTATTCTCCTTGGTTACAGGTACCGGGATTCCTCTTGCCTCAGCATAATCAACTTCCTCGGATCTGGACTTGATGTCCCAGACTCTCCAGGGAGCGAGGATCTTCATCTCAGGAGCCAGAGCCTTGATGGTAAGCTCGAATCTTACCTGATCGTTACCCTTACCGGTAGCACCATGAACGATCGTCGTGCAGCCTTCCTTCTTTGCAATCTCAACCATCTTCTTTGCAATAACGGGTCTTGCAAAAGATGTACCGAGAAGATACTTGCCCTCATATACGGCATTGGCCTTGAGAGTAGGGTAGATGTAATCAGTGATGAACTCTTCGGAGATATCCTCAACATAGCACTTGGAAGCACCGCACTTCAAAGCCTTCTCCTTAAGGAATTTCTCATCAACTCCGATTCCGACTTCACCGGCCATTGCGATTACTTCGCAATCATAGTTCTCTTTAAGCCAGGGGATGATGATAGAGGTATCAAGACCGCCTGAGTATGCAAGTAAGAATTTTTCTTTAGCCATAAGGCACCTCCGATTAATTAAAATTCAGCGTAATGAATATTTATGCAAACTTTTGTATAAATCTACATCATAATACTCTTGTGTCTTATATCCGTCAATGACAAATTTACGTGATAATATCAGCCGATTATCTTTAAAACAAAAAACACCCCGAGCGGACTTACGCAGACAATAGGTTCAAATGATACACCCCCTGTTCTGCAAGTTGCGCAAATAAACAAAAAACACCCCGAGCGGACTTACGCAGACACGGAGTGTCGAGTACGTAGCGAGGAGTGTTTCTTTGTTTGGTGCGGATGGCGGGACTTGAACCCGCACGAGATTGCTCCCACTAGCACCTGAAGCTAGCGCGTCTGCCAATTCCACCACATCCGCAAAACGCTTTAGGATATTACATTAAATTAAAGTTGAAATCAACCGATAATTATTAATGATATAATGATTTTGGAGGATTTATGAGAAGAAGATCTTTGGCTTTTCTTTTGATAATTGCGCTTGTTGTGTCATGTTTTTGCATGGCAGGTTGTAATACCGTTGAGAATGAATTTCCCGAACTTGATTTCGAGTCTTACGAGGAGTCCATGGAGCCGTCAGAATCTTCAGAGGATGCCGCGTTAACCGGAGATCTTCATGAGATAACGGTAGCATTGCCTTTATCCGATCATACAGTCAATCTTCTTATGAACCTTTATTATGCAAAGGCAAACGGTTTGTTTGCTGATGACATGACAGGCTCTGACATCAGTATCGAGTATCTCGAGGCGATTAATACTCCGTGGATCGTTAATACGATCACAACTGCAAATACCGGCGCTACCTGTGAGAATCTTGAATCCTTACAGTCAGAAGGTTCAATGCCCGATGTTTTCCTTGCAAATGACATAGATGAAGTCGCAAGTGACGAACTGGCTTTGCCTTTGGATCCTTATCTTTCCGAATATACCGAAGTAAACTCTTCGTCAGTTTATCTTGGTGCAGTTGAGGCCCTAAGGGACGGTAATGAACATTACGGTATTCCTTTTTATACAACTGTATACATGCTTGCGGGTAACAGGGATTTTCTGCCTGAGTCAGGTGTCCCGGCATTTACCATGAGCGTAACGGAACTTCTTGATCACATACGTGACATAGACGGTTACAGTTCGGAAGAGGGAACATCAATCACGCGTTTTTATGATGCGCAGACCATGTCCGGACTAGTAAGCGAAGATTTTATCGAAGATCTTGAGGATGAGCAGTTATCCTCTTCGACAGACGCATTCGGGGCAGATCCGAGATTATCAAGAACATGCGGTATGTGGCTTATCAATTCTTCAGAATTTGATACATGGAACACTTACTATCCTGACGGCCTGTATTTTGTAATGCTTCCGACTGAAAGGGTAAATGCCGTTGTTTATCCGGTATGTGTGTCTGCTTCATCTGATGATGCTGATTTTGCAACCGGTTTTGCAACTTTTATCTGTTTTGATAAAGATGCACAGATGCTCATAAGAAGACTAGAGGCATTAAGAGGATTCTTTCCTTCAATCTCCAATCAGGGTGTCTGGGTTCAGATGTCTGATGATGAATACTTCGGTTCCCAGTCGATGCTCTATGAGCAGTTTATGAATACAGCCGATTATGTAGCTGCACAGGAATAGTATGAGCGGTTTAAGGAAAGTCAGGATACAGGATGCATCTTCCTGCAAGAAGCTGTTTGATGTAACTACTGTTCAAAAGGCAGAGGATTATATACGTGACAATCTGATCTATGCCGATTCTGATTTTACCTGTGGTGTAAGGTGTTCTTTTCCCGGTTCCTATTCTGTAGTGATGAGTCTTATCAAGACTCCGACGGGATCTTTTATCAATGATGTTCTTAATCATTTCTTTTTCAAGAAGAAGATCTATAAGGTCAGCGTGATAATATCCTCCGATGATGAGATTGCTGAAGAAGTTCTTGTTAATGAGGGCTTTGAACAGGAGGCTATCTTACATGATGAGATTTATAGTGACGGTTTCTTTAAAGATGCCGGATTGTTCTATATAACTTTGCCTTGTTATAAAAGATATAATGTTGCTTTCATCCCTTTCCAAAGAGGTGTAATAGCCGTAAGCGGCGGCATGGATTATGTTGATTCGGTATCTTTTTTGAATTATGGAGTCACTCCTTCGGATGATTATCTCAGACTGTGTGCGGATTATAACGGCCTTATCAAGGACGGTAAATTGTGTCCCCGCGGTGGTACATGTTATGAAGACTACTCTACGGACGGGCTTCCCGCGGAAGTTATAAGAGCAGTAAATGAGATAAAGGAATATCTTCGTAAGGACAGAACATCATTTGATATAGTAGTTAAGATCCCGGAGTCATCTGATTTCCGTCTTGCCGTCTGGGAGCAGATAAAGAAGATTCCGTATGGATATACAAGAAGTTATGAAGACATAGCACTAGAGTTAACAGAAGGAGATAAGAAGAAAGCTTCGAAGCTTACCCGTGCCGTCGGACATGCATGTGCCGAGAATCCGGTTCCGATAATCGTACCGTGTCACAGGGTAATAGGTAAGGACGGAAAGCTTGTTGGTTTTGCAGGTGGCGTTGAGTTTAAGGACTTCCTGCTGACGCATGAGCTTTTCGCAGGGCTTCTTTTGAATTGATTTATGGCAAAGCATGACAAGATAGACGTTGGCATATCCACATTATTGAATCCGGTTCCCGTAGTAATGGTTTCCTGTTGCGGTAAGGATCCCGGGAAGGAAAGTGACAGACCTAATATCATTACGATAGCGTGGGCCGGCACTGTAAACTCAGAGCCTCCGATGGTATCAGTCTCGATAAGAAAGTCGAGGCATTCTCACAGGCTCATAAGCGAGACGGGTGAGTTTGTGGTTAATCTTGTAAATAAGCAGCTTGCCAAGTCGTGTGACCTGTGCGGTGTAAAGAGCGGTGCTGACATGGATAAGTTCAAGACTTGCGGCCTTAATGCGGTTAAGGCGGAAGGACTTGATTATGCTTATGCGATCAAGGAAGCACCGGTATCTTTATCGTGTAAGGTAAAGTCCGTTACCGAATTGGGCTCACACGATATGTTTTTGGCTGAAGTTGTTGCGGTTAATGCAGATTCGTATCTTCTTGATGACAAAGGTAAGATATGTCTCGATAATGCAAATCTTGTTGCTTATAATCACGGGGAGTATTTCCTGCTTGGCAAGAAGATCGGATTCTTTGGTTATTCACTTGCAAGTGACGATATATTAAAGCGAAGATTAGGAGAGAAGTAATGGAGTTTAAGAGCATCAGTAAGGTTTTTGAAAGTAAGTTCATAACCAGATATAACATCGAATACATAACGGCAGACGGCAGCATCAAGAATTATGAGATGGTCAGCAGATCAAACAAGGTAAATGATTATGAAAGTCTCAAGAATTCTCCTGCAGAGGCCGTAATCCTCATAATCCATGATGAATCAGGTGAGAATATCCTTATCAACAGGGAGTTCAGAATGGCAGTAGGTGATTATGCATATAATTTCCCTGCAGGGCTTATCGATCCGGGAGAGGACTATAATCAGGCTGCTGCTCGTGAACTGTGGGAAGAGACGGGACTCAGGCTTACAAGGATAGACGATGTATGGCCTATCTCTTACAGTGCTGTCGGTATCATGAACGAGAGAGCAATTGTTGTAGTAGGTGCAGCCGAAGGCGAATTCGCTCCTTCGACTTCAGTTGAGGAAGAGATCGAAGCAAAGTGGTACAGCAGGGAACAGATGCGTAAGATGGTTGAACAGGACGAACACTTTGCAGCAAGAACTCAGGCTTACTGCTGGTGCTGGTCTCACTGCACGGGATTTAACAGATGATAATCAAGACCGGAGAATTAGGCAAAAGGATCAAGGAGAACGAAGATAATCTCTTCCTCATCTACGGCGAGGAGGATTTCTTCATTGAGCGTGCCGTTAATTCCATAAAGCATAAGTACTTAGCTTCCGGATTTGAGACCATGGACTACATCAAGCTTGATTTCAACGGTAAGAGCGTTGTCGTTGATACTGTAGTCGAGAATATTGAACTTCCGCCGTGGGCTTCATCAAAGAGGATAGTTGAAGTTGTTAATTTTGACTTCGACAAGGAAGCTGCAGAGAAGATAACTGATGTGCTGGGAAATATCCCGGATTCAACGCTTTTGATGTTCGTTACTTCAAAGTTTGATAAGAGGAAGAAGAAACTGTTTGATGCTTTTACTAAGCAGGGTGTTGTTTGTGAGGTTACGTATCTTGAAGAGGGGATGCTTACAAAATACATAACACAGACCTTCGGCAAGAGCGGAATAACCATTGATGCTGATGCTTGCGACAGCATGATAAGCAGGTTTAACTCTTCAATGCGAAGGATCGATTCGGCGGTTAAGAGAATAGCGGTTTATTGTGAATCCGAGAGTATCAGTAATGTCAACATGGCTCTTGTTGATGAACTGTGTGAGCCTGATGTTTACGGTGATATCTTCAAGATAATGGATGCGGTCGGAATGGGGGACGCAAGTCTGGCTTTGATCCTCCTTGATAATCTCATAAAGATGAAGGAGCCTCTCCCGAGGATCAGGTTCATGATAGCAAGACACTTCAGGGAGATGATATGTGCCAAGGAGCTCGGCAATAAGAATGCCGTCATGAACAGATTGGGCTCCAGAAGCTTTGTTGCCGATAAACTTATCCGTCAGTCGCGTAATTTTACCATGAACAAATTACTGCAGCTTTATAAGCTTTGCTACAAAAATGATTATGATCTTAAGCACGGTGAGGCGGATGAAAGGGCTTCTTTGGAGTCTTTCATTGTTCTTGCATCAGGTAAGTAATTGCCTTAAAATACCTAAGTTAATATAAGTACGGAGGAATATATGGCAAAGATTCAGATGAAAACGCCGCTTGTTGAGATGGACGGCGATGAGATGACGAGAGTAATTTGGAAGCAGATCAAAGACATTGTGATCCTTCCTTTTGTTGACCTTAAATCAGAATATTATGACTTGGGACTTCCTAACAGAGATGCTACGAACGACCAGGTAACTATAGATTCAGCTAACAGGACAAAGGAGCTCGGTGTTGCAGTTAAGTGTGCAACCATCACTCCGAATGCCCAGAGAATGACAGAATATAATCTTCACGAGATGTGGAAGAGCCCGAACGGCACGATCAGAGCGATGCTCGACGGAACCGTTTTCAGGTCTCCCATCCTCGTAAAGGGCATCAATCCTTTCGTTTCCTGCTGGAAGAAGCCCATCACGATTGCAAGACATGCGTATGGTGATGTTTACAGGAACTCCGAGATAAGGGTAGAGGGTGCTTCCAAGGCAGAACTCGTAGTTACTTACCCTGATGGAAAGGAAGTCCGTAAGGAGATCTTCGAGTTTAAGGATGCCGGTATCATCCAGGGTATCCACAATACTGATAAGTCCATTGCTGCTTTTGCACGTTCCTGCTTTATGTATGCACTTGATGTTAAGCAGAGCCTGTGGTTTGCAACAAAGGATACTATCTCCAAGACCTATGATCACAGATTTAAGGATATCTTTGCCGAGATATATGAGAATGAGTTTAAGGCCAGATTTGAAGCAGCCGGTATCGAGTATTTCTATACACTTATCGATGATGCAGTTGCAAGGATCATGAGATCCGAGGGCGGAATCGTCTGGGCATGCAAGAACTACGACGGTGACGTTATGTCCGATATGCTCGCATCTGCCTGCGGTTCACTTGCGATGATGACATCTGTTCTCGTTTCACCCGAGGGTGTTTACGAGTATGAGGCTGCTCACGGAACTGTTACAAGACACTATTACAAGTACTTAAACGGTGAAGCTACTTCAACGAATCCCATGGCTACGCTTTTCGCTTGGTCGGGTGCTTTGAGAAAGAGGGCTCAGCTTGATGATCTTCCCGATCTTGAGGCTTTTGCAGATAAGCTCGAGGAAGCTTCCGTTAAGACGATTGAGGAGGGAACGATCACGGGTGACCTTAAGAACCTCATCGATATTCCCGAGAAGAATGTAGTTAATACAGAGGATTTCCTCAAGGCTATTGCCGAGAAGCTTTAATAATAAGGAGATAATTACATGACATACTATGAACAGTGGATCGAGAATTCCGAGACAGTAAAGGACCAGACTTCCTATACACAGTATATTAATGCTTACTATGCGATGGAGAAGGATGCTTATGATAAGATCCTCTCTTCTTATCCCGATAATGCCGAACTTACTTCTGGTAAGGCTTCAGAGCTTGCAGTTAAGCTTGGTTTTAATAAGGGAACAATGGATATCTTCGTCGGATTCTTGGATGGTATCAAGTCTTCCTTGAAGAATGAACTTGATGTTGAGAATGTTGATGATGATTCTGATATCAAGCTCGATATCGATTATGAGAAGCTCTTCTATAACATGAGAGATGCCAAGGCTACATGGCTTTTCAAGCTTCCTTCATGGAAGAAGGTCCTCGATGACGATAAGATCGCCGAGATCACACGTGAGTACAGGGATGCAAACATCGCTCACTCAACAAAGGTCGGCAGAAATGAGCCTTGTCCTTGCGGTTCCGGCAAGAAGTATAAGAATTGCTGCGGTAAAAAAGTAAGCTGATAAATGAAGAGGCTGCTGACCAACAAATGGTTTATAACGGCCGTTTCTCTGTTGATAATACTGGCTGTTATCATACTCGGTTCTTTCCCGGGCAGTCCTCTTAACAATATCTTAAAGCCTGTCGGCGGCATAGTTAACCCGGTTCAGAATGTAGTAAAATCAACCGGTAATTCGTTATCGGACTTTTGGGTTGCGTTAACTGACGGCATGGCTATCCGTAAGCAGAATGAGGAGCTTCGTGCCGAGATAGCGGAGCTTCAGTATCAGCTTAACATGCGAGAAGAAGCTGCCATCAGGTATGAGGAGCTTCAGGAAGCCTTCCATATAAGAGAGACCTTAAGTAACTACGATGTCTTCGGTGCTACGATCCTCTCGAGAGAATCCGATGAATGGTTTGCCGTTATTAGAGCCGGTGTCGGTTACAGTGACGGTATCACTCTTGAGCCCGGTCAGTCTCTCGCGGTTGTTGACGTTAGAATGAATATCATCGGCAGGGTTATTGAAGTAAATGAGTATGATTCCAATATCCTGCCTTTGCTTCATGAAGGTTTCAGTATCAGCGGTAAGGTAAATGCCGTTAATGGTGCAACTTTCATAATCAGAGGAGATGCATCACTCAAGCGAGATGGTCTGTGTCTTGTTACCGGTATCAATCCCGATGTCGTTCCTTCTCCGGGTGATGAGATAGTTACATCCGGTGACGGCGGACTTTTCCCTCAGGGAATACCGATCGGAGTCATTGAAACCGTTGATACATCCAATGAACTTAATATCACTGCAACTTTACGTCCTTACTCAGATATCGGAGATCTTAATGACATATTTATTCTCGTTCCAATGGACGAGATGACAGATGAGTTTACAGAGCCTGGAGATCCAAATGAGACGGCCGCAGCTGATACGTAAGATTGCCGTTTATGCAGTTTATATCCTGCTGATAACTACATTTCAGGTTACATTTCCCGGCGTTGTTTCCATATACGGTCTTTATCCTGATCTGATGTTTGTCATGGTTGTTTTGTGTGCTTACATGTTCGGATTCTATGACGGCATTGTCGTTGGTGCTCTCGTCGGATTGATCAGAGATTATTTCTCGGCGCCTTCGATAAGAAGTCTTGACGGTAGTGTCATCTCTTCAGTCGGCATAGGTCTGTTTGTAATGATAGCCGTTGCTGCACTGGGTTCTTCTTTCTTTACAAAGAGGATAGAGCGTAATTTCCTTCTTGCCTTTGTATCTGTTGTCGTTATCACGTTGCTTTATAAGTTTGTGGGACACTTTGTCATTTATATCTGGACCAGTGTCCTTTCTGATGTGACTTATAACATGGATATGTCTCAGGCTCTGATAAGGTCGATTCTTCCGCAGACGGCACTTAATCTGTTTGCTTCTGTACCTTTGTATTTAATGTTAAAATTTATGGGACCGTACAAGGGCGGAGTTAATCCCGTATTGATCGATGAGAAGGGGAAGGGAGATAATTCTTGGCTGATAATGTAAATCATAAACAAGAGTCGTTCTTCTCTTCTGTCATTGAACTGTTCAGAAACAGATTCTTTATATTAGGTCTGGTTTTCTGCGTCTTCGGATCCGTAATCCTTTTTATGACAGCCTCCTTGCAGTTTTCCGGATACCAGAGAACGATATCAGCTTCTTCGGAAGGCGTATCGAGGCAGTATGTTGTAGCGGCTCCCAGAGGTGACATCATTGATGCCAACGGGATTGTTCTTGCATCTTCGCGTGAAGTAAATACCGTAATGATCGCATATGCTTACATGTCGGATTATGATCTTAACGCCATGTGTCTTGAGTTAAGTTATCTGTTTGATCAGTATAACTGCATTACCGAGTCTGATCTTGATGACTATTTTGCCATTGAACCTTTCAGATTTCTTAAAGATGAAGAGGAGATAAGGCTTTGGCAGACGGACCATAACCTGTTCGATCTTGAAGACTATACTGAGGGCATTATCGTTACTTATTCTGATGATTACGTTAAGACTGATCCCCAGGTTTTCTATCTTTACTTAAGAATGCTTTTTAACATCGATAACAGTTATTCTGAGGAAGAAGCATACAGGATCATAAGGATCAGATTCCAGATTTTTAAGGATTACTGGGCATTCTATAATGGTACTCCGGTTGAGATTGCTACCGATGTGCCTGATGAACTCGTTACTTTGCTTACTGAGCAAAACTACCACTATATGGGAATCATAACGGGCAAGACATACCGAAGGACTTATACTCCTGCGGCACAGTTGTCGAGTCATGTTGTAGGTTATGTCGGAAGAGTATCCCAGGAGTCGCTTGTAACGCTGTCCCAGTACGGTTATTCGAATGATGACCTTGTAGGTCAGTCAGGCGTCGAATCCCAGATGGAAAGATATCTTCACGGCAGTTCCGGAATATCTACATACAACATTTGGACTGAAGAAGGTCCTGAAGGTGTATTTTTCCCGTCAGACTACGGAATGCCGGCCCAAAGCGGAGCTACGGTCCAGTTAACGATAGACACTGATCTTCAACGTGTAGGCATCGAAGCTTTGAAGACATATATCGAAGATGCGATGAGAGCGGAGATCATTGAGCAATCAGGTTATAAGACGGCTAACGCCGGAGCGTTTGTCGTCATGGATGTTAATACGGGTGCCGTTCTTGCAATGGGTTCGTATCCTAACTTTGACCCTAATGACTTTGTTTTGTCGATGTATGGTGATGCACAGGCTGAGGAGCAGTTGCAATACTATCTTGGTATCGGCGAGTATGAGGATATTACTGCTGAAGACATGCCTCTTTGGAACAGAGCCATCATGTCACAGTATGCTCCGGGATCCACTTTTAAGATGTGTACTGCGCTTGCCGCATTAGAGAACGGAGTCATCTCTCCGGGTTCCACGTGGTATCCCTGTGATTCTCCTATTGATATCGGCGGCTGGCCTTTCCGCTGTCTCGAGTTCCCGACGACGGGACACGGACCGCTTGACCTTAATTCTGCAATGGCAACATCCTGTAATATCTACTTCATGAGATTGGGCGTTGATACCGGAATCGATAACATTGATGCAATGGGTGAGAGATTGGGTCTTGGCGAATATACCGGAATCGATCTTCCCGGTGAGATCAGAGGCATCAGGGCGAGCCGTGAGACAAAGATATTGCTTCACGAGAATGAGTATGACCGTACATGGTTCCCGGCTGATACGGCACAGTCTGCCATCGGACAGTTCGATAACTGCTTTACCATCATGCAGCTTTGCAGATATACGGCAGGCATAGCAACAAATCAGCTGGTTACACCTTATGTAATAGATAATGTTACAGCTTCTGACGGTACCGTTCTTTATGAAGGTCAGACGCAGTCCATGCCTCTTAACATCAGTGAACCGAACATTGAGGCTGTCCGCCAGTCTATGAGATGCGTTGTAACCGGTACTTCAATGTGGGACGGTACCGCAAGTAATATCTTCGCCAACTTCCCGATAGACGTGGTTTGTAAGACCGGTACGGCTGAGACAGGTTATGAGGAGATTCGAAAAGAGTACAGTAACGGTTTGTTTGTATGCTACGCTCCTGCCGAGAACCCGCAGATTGCGATCGCTCTCGTTGTAGAGAGAGGTGAGTGGGGATCATCAACTGCCGTTATCGCGCAGACACTTCTGTCCGAATACTTTAACGTTGCACCTTCAATGGCTGATGAGATGTTCGAGAGCATCCCCATTACAGGTAATGATCTGGATGCTTTGCTCGCTGAACTTCCGGTCGAAGAAGGATAATCGTTATAAGCCTTTTTGATTGTTTTTAACAATAAATCATTGAATTTTTAAGCCTGTTTTTGTACAATAGTAATAGTTTTTAATGGAGGAAATTTACTTATGAAGATAGTTCTGATGGCTGACAACCGTAAAACAGAGCTTCTTGTTAATTTCTGTATCGCTTACAAAACTTTACTTACAAAGCATCAATTGATATCGGTATACAGCACGGCCAAGTATCTTAAGCAGGCTGTGGATATTGATGTGTCCGGTCTTAATGTCGATTATCTTGGCGGCATTGAGCAGCTTGCTGCAAGAGCCGAGTTTGATGAGATCGATTGTGTTATTTATCTGCGCGACGCCGCTTCAGAGGATTCCGAGGTTCCTTCGGATCTTTTGAAGACTTGTGACATGAATAATATTCCGTATGCTACAAACCTTGCTACGGCTGAGATCTTAGTCCTTGCTGTTGACAGGGGAGATCTTGATTACAGGAACTGGCTTAAAGAGACTAAGGTTTCCTGATGATCGTAAAGACCTATCCTTACGGACCTTTATCCTCGAATATGTACTTTTTAAGTGCAGATTCGGGGTGTTTTTTGATAGATCCTTCCGTCTCGCCCCATGTTATTGAAGATGATTTACCCGGAAAGATAGACTATATTCTCATTACTCACGGGCATTTTGACCATATTTATGCCGTAGATCAATGGGCCCAGAGGTTTCCTGAAGCTAAGATTTATTGTTCCTCGGATGACTTTATATGCTTTGAAGACCCTTCATATAACAGTTCCCATGATTTCTTTGAAAGATGCGAGTACAAAACGCGTCCTCTTGCGGTGGAGACTTTAAAGCTTGACGGATTTAGCGTAATCCATACTCCCGGGCACTCGAAGGGCAGCGTATGCTATCTTTTCGAGCAGGGGGAGCAAAAGCTGATGTTTACGGGAGACATGCTCTTTGCAGGTTCCATCGGAAGAACTGACCTTAAAGGCGGTGAAGAAGCCAAGATGATGGAATCCATAGGTGTTTTGAAGAAGTTATCCTCGGATATCATCATTTATCCCGGTCACGGTCCCTCAAGTATTCTTAACAAAGAGTTCCTCAATAATCCATTCTTTAATTTATAAGGCCTTTGTGCTATATTTTGTAAGTTAATGTGAGATTTTGAGGAGGCTTGTTTATGAGCGATCTTAAAGAAAGCTTGAATAAGACGCGTGAAGAATTCGAGAAAAAGATCAAAGAGATCCAGAATTCAGCTGATATAGAGAAATTAAGAGTAGAGTTCTTCGGTAAGAAAGGTAAGCTTACCGGCGTTCTTCGTAACATGGGAAGCCTTAAGCCTGAGGAAAGACCTGAGGCAGGTAAGATGGTCAACGAAGTGCGTGCCAAGATGGAGGAAGTCTTCGCTCAGAACCAGGCCAAGATGAAGGCAATGGAGAATGCCCGCAAGCTTAAGAGGGAAGTAATCGATGTTACTTTGCCTACTCACTATGAAGGCTGCGGTGCAAGACATCCTCTTAACATGGCGATAAATGAGATATGCGATATCTTTTTAGGTTTGGGCTACAGCATAGGTGAAGGCCCCGAGGTTGAATACGATAAGTACAACTTTGAGTTGTTAAGGATCCCCAAGGGACATCCTGCAAGAGATACTCAGGATACTTTCTACATTAACGATAACATTCTATTAAGAACACAGACTTCCGGTATGCAGATCCGTATCATGGAAGAACTTACGAAGAACGGCGGAAAGCCTCCGATAAAGGTTGTATGCCCGGGTAAGGTTTACAGACAGGATACGCTTGATGCAACTCACTCACCCGTATTCCACCAGATCGAAGGTCTGGTTGTTGATAAGGGCGTTACAATGGGTGACCTCGTTGGTTCCTTAAGGCTTTTTGCAAAGAAGCTCTTCGGTGAGAAGACGGATATCAGACTTCGTCCTCATCATTTCCCGTTCACGGAGCCCTCAGTTGAGGTTGACCTTACCTGCTGGAAGTGCGGAGGTTCCGGCTGTAACGTCTGTAAGGGCGAGGGCTGGATCGAGGTTCTCGGTGCAGGCATGGTTCATCCCGAGGTCCTTGAGAACTGCGGCATTGATTCTTCCGTCTACAGCGGATTTGCCTTTGGTATCGGCGTAGAGAGAACGGCAATGGGCAGATACGGTATTGATGACATCAGACTCCTTTATGAGAACGATGTGCGTTTCTTAAAGCAGTTCAAGTAAGGAGGAGATTTGAATGAAAGCACCTGTTATTTGGTTAAAAGATTTCACTGATATAGATGTATCCGTAAAAGAACTTGCGGATCAGATGACACTTACTGGATCCAAGGTTGAAGAGGTAATCGACTATAAGCTTTCCGGTGTATATGCCGGCAAGATCTTAAGTGTTGAGGATCATCCCGATTCCGATCACCTTCATATCCTTAAGGTTGACTTTGGTAGAGACGAGATCGGACATAGCGTTCAGATCGTCTGCGGTGCACCTAATGTTTATGAGGGCATGCTTTGTCCCATTGCTGCTGTAGGTGCCGTTCTTCCCGAGTTTGAGATAAAGAAGGGTAAGATCAGAGGCGTTGAAAGCTTCGGCATGTGCTGCTCCGGTGAGGAACTGGGACCTGTTGCGGCAGGTAAGCCCGGTGCTGATGAGTATGGTCTTTGGGACCTTTCAAAGCTTGATAACCCTCCCGCGCTCGGTACTGACCTGCGTGAGTTCTTAAACGTTGATTCTTTTGTTACCGTTGACTTCGAGATCACATCCAACCGTCCGGACTGCTTCTCCATTGAAGGTCTTGGACGTGAGGCTGCCGTTACTCTCGGCAAGAAGTTTAAGCCCGTGGCTCCTTCACTTAAGCAGGAGGGGTCTCTCGAGACTTCCGAGGTAGCGAAAGTAGACATCGAGGCCCCCGATCTTTGCTACCGTTACTGCGCAAGAACTGTTGAGGACGTTAAGATCGGTCCTTCACCTGACTGGATGGTAGAGAAACTTGTTGCCGCAGGAATGAGATCCATCAACAACATCGTTGATATCACTAACTATGTATGCCTCGAGTTAGGTCAGCCCATGCATGCGTTTGACCTCGACTACCTTAAGAACAATCACATCATTGTTCGAAAAGCAAAAGAAGGCGAGAAGACCGTTACACTTGATGGTAACGAGCATATCCTTGACGGTGATACACTTGTTATCGCAGATGAGGAGAAAGTCTGTGCCATTGCAGGTGTAATGGGCGGTGAGAATTCCGAAGTCCTTGAGACAACCAACAGCATATTGTTTGAATCTGCGACATTTAACGGCGTAAGCGTTAGAAAGACTGCTATCAAGAACGGTCTTCGTACTGAGGCTTCATCCAGATATGAGAAGGGTTTGGATCCCGAGAATGCTTTAAGGGCATTGGACCGTGCATGTGAACTTGTTGAGTTGTTAGGCTGCGGTAAGGTAAGCAAGGGTTTTATCGATGTATATCCTACCAAGCGTGAAGTTAAGCATATCGAGTTCAGACCTGACTGGATAAACAATTTCATCGGTATCGAAGCTTCCGAGCAGTTCATGAGAGATACATTAACGGATCTCGGATGCGAGTTGGTAAAGGAAGGCGATAAGGAGATGATAATACCTCCTACTTTCCGTCCTGACCTTGAAGGTGAAGCTGATATCTCTGAAGAGATAGCAAGATTCTTCGGTTATAACAAGATCGAACCTACTCTTCTTTCAGGTAAGGAGACTACACTCGGCGGCAGAACCCGTGAGCAGAGCATTACGGAGAAGATCCGTGACACTCTCGTTTCCTGCGGATTCTATGAGGCTATCACATATTCGTTCGAGAGCCCTTCAGACCTTGATCTTCTTAAGGTTCCTGAAGACTGCAGTTTGAGAAAGCAGGTTAAGATATCTAATCCTCTGGGTGATGATTCATCCGTGCTTCGTACGACCATGCTTCCTTCGATGTTAAGAATTGCTGCAAGAAACTCAAACAGAGGCGTTCTTTCCGCGAAAGTATTTGAACTTGCTTATGTCTATATCCCTGATGAGGATCCGACGTTGCTTCCTGAGGAAAGACCGGTATTCAGCGGTTTCTACTACGACAACACATTAAGTGACAGTTCTTCGATCTTCTATCACGTAAGGGGAATCATTGAAGAACTTGCAAAGGTATTGGGTATCAGATCGTTGGCATTTGAACCTTTGACTGATAATCCTTCTTTCCATCCCGGAAGAACAGCTTCCGTAGTTGTTAATAACAAGACCTGCGGTGTTATCGGCATCATCCATCCTTCTGTTGCCGAAGGATTCGAATCTCCCGAGAAGGCTTGCTTCTTCGAGATCGAAGCTAAGGCGTTCATTGATGCTTCTAAGTCTGAGAGGGTATATAAGCAGATACCTAAGTTCCCGGGAATCTCCCGTGACGTTGCGGTCGTAGTTGATAAGGATGTTGCAGTCGGCGATATCTTAAGAACATGTAAGTCATCAGGCGGTAAGCTTCTTAAGGAAGTTGAATTCTTTGATGTCTATGAGGATAACAAGCTCGGTGAGAACAAGAAGTCGGTTGCAGTATCGCTCATATTCAGAGATGACTCCAGAACGCTCACAGATGACGATATTAAGGCTCCGTACGACAGCATACAGTCCAAACTCGAGAAGACTTATGACGCGCATTTAAGATGAGGGTTGTCGTTTTTTGTCGATAATTGTATCCAATTGTCGAAAAAATCGAAGTCAAAACCCTGTATTCTATAGTCATTCTATGGAATACGGGGGTTTTTATTATGAGTACATTGGAAACGGCTGTAGTTTTTACAGCGGTAATGTTTGTGTTAAGCGGACTTATTGTACTGCCTGCACACTTATGCAATGACACTTTGGCCGAGGCTCAAAATGCAGTGGAAGACGTTCTGTCACGGGAAGAAGATGATATGTCTCCCGAAGGTCTGAATACGTTTTTTACGGGTATTTCCGAGAACTACCGGATGATTTACGGAGCTTTGCTCGGGGAGGTGCCGGATGAGGAAGAATAAGAAAGGTACCACGACTCTCTTTCTGGCCATAGTCCTGTCTGCTTTGATATTAGTTGAAACGACTTATATGGCATATGTTGCAGATCTCGACAGAAGACTTACTTATTCAAGAGCCCTTAAAGAGCAAACCGAGATCTATCTTGCAAGTTATGACCGCACTTTGTTTAAAGCATATGGGATATATGCCTTTAACAGTAATGAGATCGATTCTGAATTGTTTGAAAGCATTCTTGCGGCTAACGGATATGAGTCCGGTGATGTGATGTATGTAAGCGGTCTATACAGTTTTGATACCGATGACCTTGAAAGAGCCGTTGCGGTATTCTATTCGTATAGGGCAACGGGCATTGCCGTAAACAGGTTATCTGATCAGATTAATGCGCTTATTGAAGGATTGGATGCTACCGGTGCATATTCATCGCTTCGTCAATTCACATCCAGTCCCGCTTCGGGTGTTATCGGAAGGATACTTGACGGAGGTTCCCAGATCGTCGAAGCCGTATCATTCGCCGTAAATACTTTAGGGTTTGATGAATCATCATCCGAATTGAGTTTCTTCTGGGATCTGATGAACGGCTTGGGTGCTCTTAACAATGATCACCCGGATGTCGGAGAAGGCTTCGATCCGACTGATATGGGATTTGTCCTTAATCTCATCGAATTTCAATCGGGCTTGTATGATATCGGAACTTCATTTAATGAGGGGATAGGACAGCATGTTTGCCTCATGGATTATGCGGCCAATAACTTCGATTGTTTCCTGCCTGATGATACAACTCTTAACGGAACGGAGTTTTCCTGTTTTCACGGTGACAATATTCCTGATGCCGAATACATACTGACCGGGGTTGAGGGGATAGGCGGATGTGCACTTACTGACCTTTATATCTACGGTTTCTGTTTTGTAAAGAATCTTGTCAGTAACCTGACCGATCCTGAGACCATGGAATTGATCCAATCCGCAGGTGAGATACTGTCTGCTGTCGTAACGGCACTCTCATTAGGTTCCGTTCCTTTGCCTCCTGAAGTATATACGGCTGTAATTGCTGCAATATGGTCTGAATTGCAGTCGACAGGAGATCTGTCGACTATCCTTGCAGGAGACGAGATAACGATAATCGAAGTTGAAGAGGCGCAGATCCTGACAATGGGATACAGGGATTTTCTGACGCTGTACATGGTTTTCGTTCCTGATTCCCAGCTTCTTACGAGAATGGTTGAGATCATAAACAGGGATTTCCCGGATTACGTTACCGGGATCGAAACGGAGACATCGTATTACGGGAGTGTGATTTCATATGAAGCGGTTTACGAATTATACGGATAGAAGGGGGAGTGTATCACTCGAGACGGCAATATCATTCTCTCTGGTGCTTGTTTTTCTTACTGCGATAATAAGTGTTACTGTCTTTCTTCGAACAGATATCCTTATGCAAAGGGCCGTAAACAAGACGTGTGAAGACTTTTCGCATCTGATGCCGTTCTCTATAGTTGCGTCAGATACGATATCTACGCTTGTTAATGCGCTTCCTGACGAAGCCCGTGTTGATGATGCCGTTGTAAATGCAGGTTCGGTTATAGCAGGGGCGGATATGCTTACTTCGGGAGCCCTTAGGGCAGGAGCATTGAATCTCATGCTCGGTGACCGTTTTACGGATGACATTGCTACCGAGTTTAACGAATATAACGGCTCATACTTCTGGGGGCCTGATGATATTTATGTTGATTTTGACATAAGGGATAGTTACATCGAAGTCTATGTGGTTTACAGCATAAATACCATTATCGGACCGATGCAGAGGCAGATAGTGTCATCGATACCGTTTTATGGGGACTTTGAACTGTTTTTGTCTGAAGGTGAGGACGGACAGGAATTATCAGACGATATCTGGCATCAAAATAATTTTACCAGAGGAAGAGCTTTTGCCGAGAGGTACGGAGCGAATCTGCCTCCGACATTTCCCTGCGTCAATTACTATAGAGCAGGTGAAGTAGGTTCGATAGTAAGCATCGATCTTAATAAGCCTACTTACAGTATTCCGGGGGCTGTTGTTGTAAGATTAACTGAACAGATTGATTCACTTGCGGATTTTGACGGTGCTGACGTTCAGATAAGCGGTGAAAGATATGTAATATACGGTGACAGCATCAGAGTAAGGACTTTGGTGGTAGTAATTCCAGAGGATTCTCCTGAGTCATTAAGAGCGTCCGTATACTCGATGGAAGGGTATGCCGCAATACACGGGATCAATCTTCAGGTGGAAGAATACGGCTTATCTTCTTAATATAAATAATAATTATTTGTTTAAATCGGCAAGTTAGGTTATCATTGTATGGATATTTTATAAGGAAAGGTGTGCTTTCTGGCGATGAACGGTAATGTAAGAAGACCTTCTATGGCTGCTACTTCCGTAAGCAGCAGCATCAGCGGCAGGGAATCCGTAGGTGACGTCCTTCGCAAGGCTAAGAAGGAACTTATCATCAAACGTATATGTCTGGCGCTGTTTCTGGTTGTACTTGCTGCCCTGATCGTATATTTGTTTGTTGCAGGTTATGTAAATGACCTGATAGACTCTTCTCTCGCACTTATTGAATGATGATGGAATTCGATAAAGAAGAAAGAACGGCTTTGGATAGCCTTTATGAAGCAATACTGACGCTTAAGACCCCTGAAGAACTTCACATGTTCTTCGAGGATCTTTGTTCGCGTAACGAATTGTGTTCCATGCTTCACAGATGGCAGATCCTTGAACTCATTGATGAAGGCAAAAGCTATGAGGAGATAATAAACACTCTTGCTCACGATAAAGACGGAACTCATAAAGAAGCCGGAAGCAAGGAAAGAGAATCCCGTAAAGGCAAGGGAAGGAACGCAACCAAAGTAAGTTCTACCACCATTTCGCGTGTTAAAGCTTGTTATAACAATCCTGACGGCGGATACAGAACCGCTCTCAGAAGACTCAAAGGAGATAAAGAATAATGGGTTTAGAGGCAATTTTCGGTACACACAGTGACCACGAGATCAAGAAGATCGAGCCGATCAAGAAGAAGGTTCTTGCTCTTGATGAAGAGTATTCGAAGCTATCTGATGCTGATCTTCGTGCCAAGACTAACGAATTCAAGGATAGACTTGCTAACGGTGAGACATTGGATGATATCCTTCCCGAAGCATTTGCTACGGTAAGAGAAGCAGCATGGCGAGTTCTCGGATTGAAGCCTTATCCGGTACAGATCATCGGTGGTATCGTTCTTCATCAGGGCCGAATCGCTGAGATGAAGACGGGTGAAGGTAAGACTCTTGTTGCTACAATGCCTGTTTACCTCAATGCTCTTACAGGCAAAGGCGTTCACGTAGTTACTGTTAATGATTACCTTGCCAAGCGTGACTCTGAGTGGATGGGTAAGGTCTATAAGTACCTGGGACTTACAGTCGGTCTTATAATTCACGATATTCCCAATAAGGACAGAAAGGGCATGTATGCCTGCGATATCGTATACGGAACCAACAATGAGTTCGGTTTTGACTATCTTCGTGACAACATGGTCATTTCCAAGTCTCAGCTTGTACAAAGAGAGTTAAATTACGCTATCGTCGATGAGGTTGACTCCATCCTTATCGATGAGGCAAGAACGCCTCTTATCATCTCAGGTAGAGGTGAAGCATCTTCAGACCTATATCAGAAGGCTGATTCCTTTGTAAGAATGCTCAAGCCTTATACGGTTGTTGAGACTGATGACAAGATCGACATGGATGAGATCGTCGGTGATGCTGATTACGTAATCGATGAGAAGGCTAAGACTTCCGTTATTACTGCAAACGGTATCAAGAAGGCTGAGAAGTACTTCAATATCGAGAACTTATCAGATCCCGAGAACTTCGATCTTCAGCACTACATCAACAATGCTTTGAAGGCTCACGGTAATTTTCATAGGGATGAGCAGTATATCGTATCTGACGAAGGCGAAGTAGTTATCGTAGATGACTTCACCGGCCGTCTAATGCCGGGTAGAAGATACAGCGACGGACTCCATCAGTCCATCGAGGCTAAGGAAGGAGTTAAGATCGCTAACGAGAACAAGACTCTTGCTACGATCACTTTCCAGAACTACTTCAGAATGTATACAAAGCTTTCCGGTATGACAGGTACTGCTTATACGGAAGAAGCTGAGTTCAGACAGATCTATAACCTTGACGTTATCCAGATCCCCACAAATAAGGAAATTCAGAGAATCGATGAGAACGATGCCGTATTCAAGACTCAGAAGGGTAAGTACCATGCCGTATTGAAGACCGTTATCGAAGCTCATAAGACAGGTCAGCCTGTCCTTGTAGGTACTGTTAACGTAGACAGATCCGAGTATCTTGATAAGTTGTTCAGAAAAGCCGGAATCCAGGCTAACGTTCTTAACGCCAAGAACCACAGAAAAGAGGCTGAGATCGTTGCTCAGGCAGGCCGTAAGGGAACAGTAACTATTGCTACAAACATGGCAGGTCGTGGTACCGATATTCTCCTTGGTGGTAACCCTGAGTTCCTTGCCAAGCAGGAAATGAGAAAGCTCGGATATGATGAGGATCTCATCGAAGCATCAACTGCTCATAATGAGACTGATGACGAGATCATCCTTGAAGCAAGAAAGAAGTATGCCGAGATCTATGCTAAGAAGTCTGAAGAGATCAAGCCTGAAGCCGATGAAGTAAGAGCTTTGGGAGGTTTGTTCATTGTCGGTACTGAAAGACATGAATCAAGACGAATCGATAATCAGCTTAAGGGTCGTGCAGGCCGTCAGGGTGACCCCGGACGTACAAAGTTCTTCCTTGCTCTTGACGATGAGTTGTTGAGAATCTTCGGTGGTGACAGGGTTAACCGTCTTTACAACACGTTGGGTGTTGAAGAGACCATGGAGATCCAGAACGGCATGCTTACCAAGATCATTGACAGTTCCCAGAAGAAGCTCGAGGCCTTGCACTTCGGTTCACGTAAGACTGTCCTTGAGTATGACGATGTTATGAATATCCAGCGTACCATAACTTACGAACAGCGTCGTAAGGTTATCGACGGTGAGGATATGCATGAGACACTCCTCAAGATGATCCAGAGAGTCGCTGACAGACAGGTAATGGCATTTGCTAATGACGGTGTTATCTCAAGCGGTGAAAGATATTCATTAGGTGCAAAACTCGGTGAGATATTCGGTGATCTTCCGATCGTTCTTGATATTAAAGATGAGCACAAGGATATTCCCGATGCGCAGACTGTTATCGATACTATCTATGAGCAGTCCGTAGAGAGCCTTAAGGCTAAGGAAGAACATGCAGGTGCTGAAGTATTCAGACAGGCAGAGCGTTCAATTCTTCTCATGACAGTAGATTCCAAGTGGATGGATCATATCGATGCCATGGATCAGTTGCAGACATCCATCAGAATGAGATCTGTAGGTCAGCATGATCCCGTTGTTGAGTACAAGATGGAAGGCGGAGAGATGTTCGATGAGATGAACGAAGCTATCCAGGATGATTCCGTTAAGCTTCTCATGAGAGGCCGTTTTGAAGTAAGAAACGCACCTGATGGGGCAAACGGTGACGGTACTGCTGAACAGCAGATGTCTTCTCCTCTTGCTAAGGCTGCTGCCAGAGCAACGGCTTCTCAGAGAAACACGATTCCTACCGAGGCCAAGCAGGTTCAGGGTGCTGCACAAAGTGCAAAGACATTGGAGCCTGTAAAGAGAGACAAGAACAAGGTTGGAAGAAATGATCCCTGTCCTTGCGGATCCGGAAAGAAGTATAAGAATTGCTGTGGTAAGAATTCATGATAACTGATGTTAACTCTTACATGACCTCCATCAATGAGGCTGCTGATTACATAAGTTCCAAGATTGAAGGTAAGACTCCTGAGATCTGCATTGTTCTGGGTTCGGGGTTGTCTCCTCTTGCCGATATGTGCGAGGATAGCACGGTTTTACCTTATAAGGACATTCCGGGTTTCCCCGTGTCAACGGTTCCGGGACATGACGGTAAGCTTATAATCGGTACTCTCGAGAACAAAAGAGTTTTCATGATGTCAGGAAGATTCCATTACTATGAGGGATATGATACTTCGGTCTGTACTCTCTATGTCAGGGTAATGAGTAAACTCGGAGTCAAGACTCTTTATCTTACTAATGCAGCAGGCGGACTTAAGGTAGGAATGAATCCTTCGGATCTCATGATCATTACTGACCATATTCCTTTCTTTTGTGAGTCTCCGTTAAGAGGACCTAATCTTGATGAATTCGGTGACAGATTCCCGGATCAGTCCTATATCTATGATCCCGAGTATGTTTTGAAACTTACTGAGATTGCCAAGGAAAACGGCATAAATGCACATAGAGGAGTTTATGCATATACAAAGGGACCTCAGTATGAGACTCCTGCTGAGATAAGAGCTCTTTCAATTCTTGGTGCAGATGCCGTAGGTATGTCCACAGTACCTGAAGCAATAGTAGCATCGCACTGTGGAATGAGGATAGCAGCTGTTTCATGCATCTGCAATTACGGATGCGGTATTGCTGATAACAAGTTAAGTCACAAAGAAGTAATGGAAGTGGCGGGCAAGGCATCTGAGGATAGCTGCAAGCTTGCCAAGTTGTTTGTAAAGTCACTTTAATCACCGGAGGTTAACATGGCTGATTATGATGTAAAGGATATTAATCTTGCTCCTTACGGACAGGAAAAGATCGAATGGGCATACAGGAACATGCCTGTTCTTCGTGCAATTGAGGCAGAGCTTATTGAAGAACAGCCTTTCAAAGGCTTAAAGATAGCTGTCAGCGTACATGTTGAGGCTAAGACAGCATGCCTTGCAAGGACTTTGGCAAGAGGCGGCGCAGAAGTTGCCTTGACCGGATGTAATCCTCTTTCAACTCAGGACGATGTTGCTGCTGCCATGGCTGCTTCCGGAATGAGAGTATACACAATTCATGGCGACAGTGAAGAAGAGTACATTAACCACCTTAAGATGGCTCTTGCATTCGGACCTGACATCGTTATCGATGACGGTGGTGACCTTGCAATGCTTCTTCACTCTGAACTTAAGGATCTTACCAAGAATCTTATCGGCGGTTGTGAAGAGACAACGACAGGTGTTCACAGACTTAACATCCTTGAGAAGGAAGGCAAGCTTCTTTATCCGGTAGTTGCAGTTAATGATGCAAGATGTAAGCATCTTTTTGATAACAGATTCGGTACAGGTCAATCCGTATGGACAGGCATCATGGCAACAACTAACCTTGTTGTAGCCGGAAAGACTGTTGTAGTTGCGGGCTACGGCATGTGCGGAAGAGGCGTTGCAATGAGAGCTAAGGGCTTAGGCGCCAAGGTTATCGTAACTGAGATCGATCCTGTAAAGGCTTGCGAAGCTATCATGGAAGGCTATGAAGTCATGACAATGGATGAGGCAGCTCCTTTGGGGGACCTCTTTGTTACCGTAACGGGATGCGAGGATGTTATTGTCGGAAGACACTTCGAGAACATGAAGGATGGCGCTGTTTGCTGTAATGCCGGTCATTTTGATTGTGAGGTCAGTGTTAAGGATCTCAAGAAGATTGCCGTATCCAGCAAGGAGCTGCGCCACAACATCATCGGATACGAGCTTAAGAACGGTAATACGATATGCATCATAGCCGAGGGAAGACTTGTTAACCTTGCTGCAGGTGACGGACATCCTGTTGAGATCATGGACATGAGTTTTGCTTTACAGGCCCAGTCTGCAAGGTATATCGCAAAATATGGCAAGGATCTCGAGAAGAAGGTTTATCAGACTCCTGAAGTCATCGATAACAGAGTAGCTGAAATCCTTCTTGATACTAAGAAAATCAGCATTGATAAGCTTACGCCCGAGCAGGAGAAATACGTTAATTCTTGGGACTTTTAAGTCTTGACACTTATGTGCTTAATAAGTATTATTTTTAAGCACACAACGCCAATGTGGCTCAGGGGTCGAACAATTCACTCGTAATGAATAGGTCGTGGGTTCGATTCCCACCATTGGCTCCATAACCGGGGTTGTGGCGGAATGGCAGACGCAGCAGACTCAAAATCTGCCGACCATAAATCGTGTGGGTTCAAGTCCCACCAGCCCCACCATATGATCTGAAGTTACCCCGTATTCCGGATTAAAGTTCGGTTTACGGGGACTTTATTTGTATAATATATATTGAATTCATTGTT
>JAGDCV010000082.1 GCA_017958365.1 Clostridiales bacterium | reverse complement strand
TTCCTTCTGCTCTTGCTCGGTCAGTGACCTGTGCGCGAGACTTAATGCGGCCGACTTGTTGGAGTTCTTCTTGCCGATGGCGACATTAACAAGTCTCTCAACTTCCTCGCTCGTCGCCGGTATTCCGCTCTCGATGCCGTAGTAGATGCCAAGCTCATATCCTGAGGAATTATAGTTCTCCTTAAGTATCGTCGTGAGTTTGTCCTTCTCATCGAGAAGTTCCTGCTCGCCCTGTGACCTAGTCAGACGAAGCGCGACAAGCTCATCGTTACCCGTTCTGAAGCAAAGGCTGTTACGGGAAGAGAAGACATTCTCGAGTGCGCTCGCGACGCTTATGATCGCTCTGTCGCCCTCCTGGCGTCCGAAGTTATCGTTGATGCCTGATAAGTCCTTGATGTCTATCGCGAGTGCGCCCATGTGTCCGCCGTAGTTATCCATGAGGCTTAAGAGCGTCTCCGTCTGCTCGAGGAAGCCCTTGTAGTTAAGAAGTCCCGTCAGCGTATCCGTCGTGATGCCCTGGCGTACTATCCTTGAGCTGTTGATCAATGTGTCGCTTCTCTTATAGCACTCGATGCCTCTGCATATGCTTCGAAGCCATGCACGGTACTCGGCGGAGATTACGATGGGCCTGCCGTCGAATCTTACTGCCGTATAGCCGAAGATGCTGTCATCGTAGAACAGCGGCATGAAGTAGAACACCGAAGGCTTCGGGCGCGGCTCGTATAACTCGGGAAGCATCTCGCGCTTCTCGATGAGCGTGTCCGTAAGTATCCTGTCGTTATTCTCGAACTCGGCGCCGCAGCTTATCGCATGCATTACCTTGTCCTCGAACCCCTCGCCCGCGTCACCCAGCGACGGATTCAAGAACATGTTGAAACTGTCGAAGTTACGCACGAGATATATCGAACTGAAGATGAGTCCGAGAAGACCCGGAAGCGACGTCTGCGCGATCAGGTCTTCGTCCATGTTGTTAAAGGGCGAGAACATCGTCGCGAGCGACATCTCTGTATCCCATGAGTTGCGTAAGTAGTAGGTAGGCTTCGCACTCTCGCAGTTGCATCCGCAGGTTCCGCCTATGAACAGCTCCGTCTCGGAAGGCACCTTGGCGGGCTCGGTGCCGTTCAACAACGCGTCTGCCATGAGCGCCGTGTTGCGTCCCAATTCCGTGGAGGAGATGGGAGCCGACGTCAGCGGTATCGGTGCGTGCATTCCCTCTTCATTCGAGTCGCATCCCACGACCACGATGTCCTCGGGGATGGAGTAGCCGTTAGCCGTCATGACCTTCGCGAATCCCAATGCCATGCAGTCGTTCGCACACGCAAGTGCCTGCGGAAGCTTGTTTCTGCTCTTTATAAAACTGTCGGCAAGACTCTCGCCGCTCGTGTACCAGAAGTCTCCGTAGTAGACGCGGCTCTCGTCAAACTCGATGCCGTGCTCCGCGAGCGAATCCTTATACGCATTAAGGCGGATCACCGAGTGCGGATGCCATGACTTCCCCGTAAGGAAAGCGATGTCCGTAAGCCCGTGCTTCTCGATAAGGTGGTCGATAACGAGCTTCTCGGGAGTGTAGTTATCTATGTGGATGGAAGGGAAGTACTTGCTGTCCCTGTCTACGAAAACAACCTTGCCGTCATAGTTCTCGTGCAGCTCCTCCTCTATCTGCTCCACGAGCCCCTTGATCTGTATGGTGTCCGCGAGCACCACAACGCAGTCAAACTTATCGTAAGAGATGAGCTTGAAGATGGAGGAGTCACCGGTATTTCGCGCCTGCGTGTTCTGGTACTTGATGTACATCGCGAAGACTGCGGTATCGTACTCGAGCTTCATCGCCTCCTCAAGAAAGCCGTTGAGGAACAGCTCGTGCGAGTGCTCTTCCGGGTGCCCTATCAGCACCGCGATCCTCTTGCGATACATGACCGGCATCTTACTCTACCGCGAAAACGCAATAGCTGCCGTCATCGTATATCAACTCAGCACCGAGATCAGCAAGGTTAGTGCTGCTCTTCTGCTCGGGTGTTGAATATGTAAGTACGAAGAAATGCGACTGCGGCTCGTTACCGAAGTGATCTGTTCTTTGCAGCCACTTATTGAGCGTAAGATCATCGGGTGATCCTACTGCAGTGTAGACATCGATCTGGCCGTCAGACATGTACATGAGCGTGTTTGAAAGCCAGAAGATGGAATAGCCTTCCCTGTAATCCGTCTCGTTAAGCAGGAACTCGGAAACGCGTGCAAGACCGGGCTCGGCTACGAACGGATCTTTGATGTAAGCGCTGCACGTTCCTGTCGAGCAGATGAGGATCATCGCTGCGATGGTGCAGAAAGTATAGAATTCGTATTTTGCTTCCTTGAAGTCGAAGTGCCTTATCGCGAGGACTATCAGGAAATAACCGAAGGGCATCGTCTGCTGCCAGTAGCTGCTCATGCCGTAGATGTAGGAGTAGACGACGCACATGATGGCGATCATGGAGAATGTGAGAACGACGAGGATCTGCTCCCAGTCGCTTAACTTCTTGAACTTAACGATGAGGATGACCATGGATGCGATGACGACTGCACACATGACAAGGCCCAGACCGATCGCGATGCCGTTGAAGCTAAGAAGCTTAACGTCCTGCGGCTCATTGAAGTAGCCGTACTTGTAGTTTTGTGAGAAGCCGAAGCCTTCGACATACCATCTGAAGCTTGTAAGAAGGCTTCCGTTTCCTTCTGCCCATGTGACCTGCTCCTGCGCCTGGAAAGAGTAGAAGTTTCCGAGGACCGCGATGTTGATGAACAGTCCGATGGCGTTAAGAAGGAAAGCGATCAGCGAGTAGTTATAGAACTTGAGATTCTTTTTCTTCACGATGATGGCGGCAACGAGCAGGGGAGCGAACATGACCATCGAGTGGCGGATGCCCTGCATGCCCGATAAGAAAGCAAGGCCATACGAGATGACTGCGCCGATGATTATCATGTATTTCTTCTTCGAAGTACACATCTTGATGATGCCCCAGAGTGCGCCGAGCGAGACGAGTGCATGTGCAAGATAGTAACCGCCGTAGATCGACTGGATCATGTACCAGAAGCCGACCGGCAGAAGCGACATGCCTGCTGCCCAGAGACCTTCGCGCTCGAAGCCTAAGTCGCGGGCGATGCTCCACATGACAAGCACGAGAAGAAGAAGTGCGATCGCCATTCCGATATTACGCGCCGTATCCCAGTTGTTGGGACTGAACAGAAGACCGATCTTATAGAAGCCGATCATGTTAACGACGCGAAGCTCCGTGCTGTAGAACCAGTCGGGGTTAATGAATATGTGCGGGAACGGCATCTTGAGCTTGGCAAGCACCATCTCGGCAGCAAGATCCGAATCGATTATGCCGCGGCCGTACCGGAACAGGAAAACAAGGTCATAAATATACGCTATGACGCAGAAAATAATGGGTGGAATCAGTGTTTTATTATTATTCTTATTCATGCGTATATAGTAGCACACAAGGGTTGTATTAGGAATGAATTTGATATAATAAAACGCAACCAGGGAGGACTACAATTATGTCTAACAAAACAAGAGTATTATCTGCTGTATTGTCAGCATCCATGTTATTTGCACTTTCCGGTTGCGCTGCTGCGGAATCTCCTGCAGAGTCTGCTTCGGAATCTGCCGCAGAATCCCTTGCAGAAGCCGGCTTTTTCGAGGAGCAGGGCCTTGTGATCACCCCTCAGGGACACATTGACCTTGCAACTACCGCGAATGACGGTGAGAACGATGTCTCTGATATCGTTGCAGGGGTTGATGTAAGCATCGCCGAGACGGATTCGGCCGACCGCGAAGGCTATAAGGAGATCAACTGCACTTACGTTTATGACCAGAGCGGCTGTGACGAAGGCACGGTTGTCGCAGGCTGGAACGGCGCTTTTGACAGATATACGGGAACTTCATTCGAGTTCTACCCCAACCCCGAAGACGAAGACAGCATGCCCGCCGTTGTTGAGTTTGACGCTAACGGCAGCCATATCGACGTCCAGATGACGTACGGCATCGAGAAGAACGAGGAAAACAACACCGTAACTGTCACCATCACGCTTGTCTGCCCCGCAGACTACGACGGCGCGGTGTTCCAGATCGGCTATTCGGACATGGCGATCGACAACGCCAACGCCGAGTTCGATTACACGCAGCTTCGCACGATCGACGAGCTCCCGGGCTTCGGCACCAACGGCCACGATTACTACTACTTCAGCGCATCAAACAGTTAAGGCGCCTGACTGCCAAAATCACTGCCTATTTTCAAAACAGGCAGCGAAAATGTCAGAAAAGCGGCTATTCTTGCCAAAAACACTGCCTAAAATTAAAACTGACAGTCTTTTTGGCAGTGGCCCCCACCACACAACAACAAAACAACAAAAAAGCATCCCGCAAGGGATGCTTTTTCATCAAATTTGGCGGAGAAGGAGAGATTCGAACTCTCGAAACCCTTTTGGGGTTTACACGATTTCCAGTCGTGCGCCCTCGACCAGGCTAGGCGACTTCTCCATTAATATATGTGCGTACAATGAGCATGGCTCAAACGCTCGAATATTGTACTTGCTTTGTTCTTCTTTGTCAAACAAACACGTCACGTCCGCCTGCCCTGTGATATAATCAACCGCGAAACTGACATAACACGTTTATAAGAGGTATCTTTACGCATGAAGAAACTTATAGCTTCGATAATAATGTTGTCCGTGATCGCAGCTGCAGGTTGCAGCTCATCCGAGCCCGTAGTTGAGCAGGTTCCCGACTATAATGAGACCGTTACGGCCATCACTGAATATGAGGATGCATACAGAGAATTCGTTAACGGCGGTGAAGGTGCAGTCCAGTTTGTCACCGGTACAAGCGAGACTCCCCTCGGAGCTCCCTGTGAATTACGCTATGCCTGTTCCTCAGACGGACGGTACGAGTCCTGCTCACTTACTGTTACACGTGACAGGGAAGAGCACGACGAGTACATGAACGTAAGAGATGACCTGATGCTCTTCGTCCGCACATACGTTGATGATGAGGCTGAATTCATCTCGATCGAGAAATATGTCGCAATAAATAACTCCGTTTACCACATCAACCCCGAGACACAGACTCTGGAGCCTGTTGACGATGTTACGGCACTTGACTGCTTCGTTAACTTTAACCAGGTTAGAACAGCTTACGGTCTAGCGGGTCAGGCTGCGGCTCCTTCAGAGACACAAGTTGCTGCATGACTTTTCGCAGGGGGGTAACTGATGGCTTTGCCATCGGTATAGGGTATCTGTCGGTATCGTTCTCGTTCGGCATCATGGCTGTTACGAGCGGACTTTCCTGGTGGCAGGCGGTCCTCGTCTCGCTTACGAATCTGACGAGCGCGGGCCAGGTCGCGGGAGTAGGCATAATGTCGGCTTCGGGCGGCCTCATCGAGATGGCAATCGCGCAGTTTATCATCAATCTTCGATACTCACTTATGGCGATATCGCTCTCGCAGAAGACGGACGAGAGCATGACCGTTCCCGCGCGCCTGTTTGACTCATTCTTCATCACCGACGAGATCTTCGGAGTCGCGGTGTCGAAGAAGTCTTTTGGCTTTAAGTACATGACGGGACTTGCGGTCTATCCGGTGCTCGGCTGGACCCTCGGAACATTACTCGGCGCGGTCCTCGGCAACATCCTGCCGCCCATCGTCACCAACTCGTTATCGATCGGCATCTACGGCATGTTCGTCGCCATCGTTCTTCCCGTGTGCAGGAAGTCGAAGATAGTCGCGGGCGTAAGCGCGCTGTCGGTAATGCTCTCCGTGGTCTTCCGTTACGTTCCGTTCCTGCACGAGAATGTCTCGTCCGGATTCGCGATAATCATCTGCGCCGTCATCGCCGCCGTTGCAGGCGTCATCATCACACCCGACAGGAGGGCGAGAACAGATGGATAACAGCATCTTCTTCCCGCTGCTTCTCGTGAGTGCGTTAACGACTTATCTTGTGCGCGTGATCCCGTTCACGGTCTTCCGCAAGAAGATCACCAACCGGCGCGTGAGTGCATTCTTCTACTACATCCCGTACACGGTCCTGTCCGCGATGACGTTCCCCGCGATGCTCTACTCGACCGACTCGGTCGCAAGTGCCGCCGCAGGTGCCGCCGCCGCGATCTTCCTCGCGTACAAGGGCAAGAACCTGCTCATCGTTGCCATCGGAACGTGCGCCGCAGCCTTCGCCGTGAGTCTCATCCGCATGCTCGTTCTCTGAAGTTATCTTGAAGTAATCAGAAAATAAAAAGGCCGGTCACCTTGAAGTGAACCGGCCTTTCGTTTGTAAGTTTATAAGCTTATCAGTTCTTATGCGGAATGTACTTGTAGATAGTCATTGCCGTTGAAGAGATAGGCATGGTCTGGAGGATAATGTGTCCGGGACCTGAAAGTGTTGTATTGAACAGACCTTCACCGCCGAACAGAACGTTCTTAACGCCCTTGACCATCTGGATGTCGAGGTTAACCGTGCTGTCCATCATCACAGTGTAACCTGTGTCAACGATCATTGTCTGGCCTGCTGCGAGGTCGTACTCGATAGCTGAACCGTCAACCTCGAGGAAGACGATACCTGTACCGGAGATCTTCTGCATGATGAAACCCTCACCGCCGAAGAAGCCGCCGCCGACATTCTTCTGAACGCCGATGGACTGCTCGATGTTACCGAATGAAGCGAGGAAAGAACCCTTCTGAGCAAGGATGGTGTTTCCGTTAAGCTCAACAGCCTTGATGGAGCCCGGGAATGAAGATGCAAATGCGATCTCGCCGGCCTGATTAGCTGTGTAAGTGTTGATCATGGCAGCCTCACCGCTGACCATTCTTCCTAACATCTTGCCCAATCCGCCGCCTGATGTTGCCATCTCGATGCCTGACGTCATCCAGCTCATGGAGCCTGATTCGCAGTTAACTGACTCGCCCGGATCAAGGGAAATGATTACTACAGGTAAGTTTCCGCCTTCGATTCTGTAATTCATATAATTTCCTCCTCATTTTGGGAATTAAGATTGCAACTTCAATTGTATCATAAAAATTTTACATGGAACCTTACGCGCTGGTTGTTAACTTGAATTTTACAAATCCATGTTTTAATGTATTTTGTATCAATTAACCTAGGGGGTAAGTGCATGATTGCTTCAACAAAAGGCCGATATGCTCTTAGAGTACTTGCGGATATGGCCGTTAACAACAGCGAAAATGGTTTCATTCCCCTCAAGGAAGTTGCCGAGCGTCAGGAGATCTCGGAGAAGTACCTTGAGGCGATAGTGAAGCTTCTCGTGGATAAGGACCTGCTTGTAGGTCACCGCGGTAAGGGCGGCGGATACAAGCTCTCGAAAGCTCCGGAGGAGTATTCGGTAGGAGAGATCTTAAGAGCCACGGAAGGAAGCATCGCACCCGTTGCGTGCCTTGCGGAGGGCGCCGATAAGTGTGACCGTTACGATAACTGCCTCACGATAGGCATGTGGACCAAGCTCGATAACATCATAAGTGACTATCTTGACGGAGTAAAACTTACTGATCTTCTGAGTAAGTAAGTTCCCGTTCGTTCATATTATATTTATATATGTCAGCCTTCCCCGGTGTTATAATCATAGCAATTATGATCATTGAGGAGGGCTTTCTATGAAATTCTACAAGTGTCTGACATGCGGTAAGATCATCGTCGTCGTAACAGATACAGGTGTACCTACGATCTGTTGCGGTGAGAACATGAAGGAACTCGTTGCGGGCGAAGTGGATGCGGCTTTGGAGAAGCACGTTCCCGTTGTAGTAGCTGACGGCAACATCCTCAAGGTTACTGTAGGTTCTGTTGAGCACCCGATGCTTGACGAGCACTACATCACACTTATTGCAGTAAAGACAGATAAGGGTTTCCAGGTTAAGAACTTAAAGCCCGGACAGGCTCCTGAAGCAACTTTCGCTTTGGCACCTGACGAGAAGGCAATTGCAGTTTATGAGTACTGCAATCTCCACGGACTTTGGAAGGCAGATATCTGATCAAAGATTAATGCATGAAGCAAAAGGATCTCGAACAACAAGGATATAAGCTCGTATGGCAGGATGAGTTTGACGGGCCGGAGCTTGACCGCTCATCCTGGAATGTTGAGGAGCGTCCCGATCACTGGGTCAACGGAGAACTTCAAAGCTTCGTTGACGACGACAGCCACGTCTTTGTTAAGGACGGACACCTCGTCATAAAGCCCGAGAGGATAATCGAGGCCGACAGGAGTGTCTCTTATAAGTCCGGAAGGATCAACTCCCAGGGATTAAGAGACTTCAAGTACGGCTACTTCGAGATGCGCGTGAAGACTTCACGCGGTAAGGGTTTCCTTACTTCGATAAGGCTTCTGCCGACTGAGAATAAGTACGGCGAATGGCCGAGATCCGGTTCGATAGATTTCATAGCAGCTGACGGACAGTACTGTGAGAAGGGCATAAGCATCGTTCACTACGGTATGCCGTCGGAGGAGAAGAGCGGCGTCTTCGGCAACGGTAAGACTGACCTGTCTGATGAGTTCCATACCTACGGCATGGAGTGGCTCCCGGGCAAGTTCACGTTCTTCCTTGACGGCAAGGAGTTCTTCTCGAATTCGTACTGGTTTGCAAGTGAGACCGAGAATTCTCCCAGGATGTATCCCGCTCCGTTCGATCAGCTTTTTAACATCGAGATGAATGTCTCAGTCGGAGGCGACTGGGTTGGCGCTCCCGACAGGACGACTGTATTTGATGAGTATTCCGAACTTCAGGTCGATTATGTCCGCGTCTATCAGAAGGATGAATATGATGAGGCCGTTGAGACGCCTGACGATGAGAGAGTATTCAAGGAAGCTGATGAGACGGGCAACTACGTTAACTCATATGCGAAGGCGTGGAAGTTCGAGATCGCAAGAGCCGGTGAGGCGAGCTGCACCAATAACGGTAAAGAGATAAACATCAACATCAGTAATGCGGGTGATACGGATTATTCCGTTCAGCTTCACCAGGCGGGACTTCCTATGTTCAAGGGTAAGAAGTACCGTGTTTCTTTCGAGGCGAAGGCGCAGAAGAGACGCAAGATCAAGCTCGCGGTAACGGCTCCGGATTTAAGCTGGGCGAGGTATCTTGAAGATACCGAGATCGACCTTGAAGAGAAGTGGCAGACACACGTTCTTCCGTTCGAGATGAAGGGCGAGGATGACGATAATGCGAGGATCGAATTTAACTTCGGTAACAACGAATCGACTGCTAATGTCTCGATCCGCAACGTAAGGCTCGAGGAGGTTTCCTACCACGAGGACAAGCGCCGCGCGATCGCCATCTGCGGAGCGTGGGAGGATGCCGAGAACTATAACCTTTTCCTTGAAGCTTTCTTAAATGAGAAGGTTCGTGAGAATTACGTCGTCATGGGCTTTACCTTCGGCCTTGAAAGCGACGGCATAGATGAGCCCGTGGTAGGCCTCGGCTTTGCCGACTTCATAAATACATTCGACCTTGCGGTCATGATAGTATTCGCGGAGATGATCAAGGATGAGAAAGTCCTTAACAGACTTCGCGAGATAGGACATAAGAAGGGCATTCCCGTCGTAGTCCTCGAGCGTCAGTTCGACGGCGTAGTCAATGTTGTATTGAACTACTCCGATGGCTTCGAGAAGATGGTAACGCACGTGCTTGACCATCACGGATGCAAGAGAGTTAAGTTCTTTGCAGGTTACCCCGATAATCCGTTCTCCATCGAGCGTGAGAATATCTTCAAGAGGATAATGCTCGCACATAAGCTCAAGGTATATGAGGAGGACATCCTCTACGGCCAGTTCTGGGATGCGATGACGATACGCGTTCTTAACGACAGATTGGATCACGGCATGGAGATGCCGGAGGCTTTCATCTGTGCGAATGATTCGATGGCGGTGGGCGTATGCGACTGCCTGAAGGATCGCGGTGTCCGTGTTCCCGAGGACGTTATCGTAACGGGATTCGACGGAATCTGGCATGGCAAGAACCATTCGCCTTCAATCACGACCTTGCAGCCTGACTTCGCGGGCTTATGCGACTATGTGCTGTCGATAGTAGAGCACAGGGAACCCTGGAAGAACAAGCAGACGATCCGTAAAAAGATTGATTACGTCGAGTGCTTCAGAGGTTCCTGCGGCTGCGAAAAGAAGAACTTCGAGCAGATGCAGGATGCGATCAACACACTCTCTGATGACAATCAGGATTACTTCAGACACATTCTCGAGATGGGAAGGTTTGTAACGCGGACTTTAAGCATGAACGACCTTGACATGGCGGCATCAAGCCTCCAGAACTATCTGTGGCTTTGGAAGGATCAGTACTACTTCGTAGGTCTTACCGAGGGTTCAGACAGAAGATGCGTTCATTCGCTTTTGCACGGCAATAACACCGATCATCTGTTGTTCAAGGAGAAGTTCTACAACATGATCGATCCTCTTCCCGAGTACGATTACCTGATGACGCGCGAGAGCGACATCAACGTATTGTTGTTCAGACAGATAAGAACATCCGATGCCGAGTACGGTTACGTGTGCAGCGGATTTAAGGATCTGACTTTACGTAAGCAGCAAAGATTCGAGGAGTTCGGTCTTTACTTCTCGGCGATGGTAAGTTCCGTAATAGACAAGATCAAGCTTCTTGAAGCGAATAAGGCCATAAGCCTTCTTAATGAGAGAGATTACCTTACGAATCTTTATAACAGACGCGGCTTCTTCAGCCGCATCGACGACATGCTCAAGGACCCGATGAACAAGGGCCGCATCTTCTCGCTGTTCTCGATCGACATGGACGGCCTCAAGATGATCAACGATACATTCGGTCACCAGGAAGGTGACAACGCCCTCATCATACTTGCGAAGTCTTTGCTGAACTACGCAGGCGACAGGGGCGTGTGCGCAAGATACGGCGGTGACGAGTTCGCCATGGCCATCATCGGTGACTTCTACATTGCGGATGAGTACATGAACATAAGAGAGAAGATCCACGGCTACGCCATGATGGATCCGGTCGTTAAGGAGCTCGACTACACCGTCAACGCGAGTATCGGAATCTCCGAGTGTGTCATCACTGACTCAGTCGACCTCGAAGAACTGATCAGGATCGCCGACCTTCGCATGTACAAAGATAAACAGGAGCGTAAAGGAAGTAACGAGATAAGGTGAGCGGGAGAGTAGTAAGACTCACAAAACCCAGACTCAAGGGACTGCTGCGCGTCATCTTCAGTAGGATCATGTTCATCATACTCATGATCGCGCTCCAGATAACCATCCTTGTCATGCTCTACCTTAAGTTCTCCGAGTACGTCGCGAACATCAACGTGTTCATGAGTATCTTCTCGATCCTCATGGTCATCTACCTTTATAACTCCAACATGGACTCGTCTTCGAAGCTCACATGGATGATGCTCATCGGTCTGTTCCCGATCCCGGGCGCAGTCTTCCTGGGCTTCACGCGTTTTGACTTAGGAAGCAGAAGACTTAAGCGCGCCGTCATCAATTCGGTCAACAACACGCGCGAGACTATAAAGCAGGACCCGAAGATAATCGCGAAGCTCGAGCAGGACGGAGGCAACACCGAGGACCTGCACCACTTCGTCAACAAGACGGGCTGCTACCCCATCTACGAGAACACGGGACTTAAGTACTTTAGCAACGGCAACGACTTCCTCGATGCCGTCCTCGAAGATCTCGAGAAAGCTCGAAAATACATCTTCATGGAATACTTCATCATCGCCGAGGGATACATGTGGGGAAGAGTCCTCGATGTCCTCGAACGCAAGGCAAAGGAGGGCGTCGACGTCCGAGTCATGTATGACGGAATGTGCGAGCTTAAGCTGCTTCCGCCCGATTACCCCGAGAGGATGAAGAAGATAGGCGTCAAGTGCAGGGAGTTCTCGAAGATCTACCCGTTCCTGTCGACCTACTATAACTACAGGGACCACCGTAAGATCTTAGTCATCGACGGACAGATCGGATATACGGGCGGACTTAATTTCTCGGATGAATACATAAACCTCGTGCCGAGATTCGGCCACTGGAAAGATACGGCGATAAGGCTTGAAGGCGATGCGGTAAACAGCTTCTCGCTCATGTTCCTCCAGCTTTGGAATATCTACAATCAGGAGCCGTCATTTGATCTTGTTACGAATCATGAATCGGTTAAGGTGGACGGTGCCACGGGCTTCGTCATGCCGTTTGCCGATTCGCCTCTCGATTCATATCAGGTCGGTGAGGGAATGTATCTTGATGTTCTCGGAAGAGCGAGGGATTATGTCCATATAATCACGCCGTATCTTATCATCGACGACACCATGAAGAATGCGTTGAAGTTCGCGGCCGAGAGGGGAGTCGACGTTAAGATCATCCTCCCGGGCATTCCTGATAAGAAGACCGCATATGCGATCGCGAAGTCTCACTATTCCGAGCTTATCAGTGCGGGTGTCCATCTTTATGAATATACTCCGGGCTTTCCGCATGCGAAGGCTCTGACGTCTGACGGAACGAAAGCGATGGTAGGTTCCATCAACCTTGATTACAGAAGTTTGTATCATCACTTCGAGTGCGCGGTCTATGTATACAAGAGTGATGTAATCAACGATATCGATGAAGACTTCCGGGAGACACTTTCCAAGTGTAAGGTAATAACTCCTGAGACTATAAAACATGAGAAGATCGGATACAAAGTATTCAGTAAGTTACTGAAGTTTGTAGCTCCGTTGATGTAGGTGGGTATGAAAGGTATAAGAAAGATCCTCGCGTTTGGTGTGGCGCTTGTTTTGTCGGTGTCTTTTGTTTGTGGAATCATCCCGGTAAGGGCCGACGGTTTCATGACGGCAAGGCAGCAGGTCGATGCGATGAACGTCGGCTGGAACTTAGGTAACACTCTTGATTCGTACGGCACGTGGCTTACCGATGTCACGCCGTCTTCAGTTGAGACGTGCTGGGGTAATCCCTTAACGACGAGGCAGATGATAGCGTCTGTCCGTGATGCGGGATTTAATACCATAAGGATACCTGTTACCTGGGCGCACTTTACGGATGCGAACGGCAACGTAGATCCCGAGTGGATGGCGCGCGTTAAACAGATAGTCGACTGGTCGTTGGAAGAAGGCCTCTACGTCATCCTCAACGTTCACCACGATACGGGTGAGCACGGTTCTGATAAAGTGTGCTGGCTCATAGCAGATACGGGCACGTTCGATTCGGTTCAGGACAGGTTCGAAGGCCTTTGGACAAACATCGCGAATGAGTTTAAGGACTACGATGACAGACTGATGTTCGAAGGCTATAACGAGATGCTCGACATGAACAATTCGTGGAATGCGCCGACGACCGGTCAGGGCGC
>JAGDCV010000081.1 GCA_017958365.1 Clostridiales bacterium | reverse complement strand
GATATATATCTATATAATCAAACAACAAAGAGCTGACCCTACAGGGCCAGCTCTTTATTTGCAACATTATCAGAGAAACTCTTATCGTGCTCTACGAATAACAGAGTAATGTCGCTGTCAGTAAGCAGCCTCTCGATCTCTTTTCTTATGTAAACATCAATGTAGTTTAAGGGCTCATCCCAAAGATAGACATCAGCCTGCTCACATAGACTTAATGCGATCATTACGATCTTCTTTTGTCCCAGCGAGAGTTCCTTGACATCCTTCTCGAGCATCTGCTTTGTAAAACCCATCTTGATAAGTATCGTACTAAGCTGTGTCTTATCCGCACCCCGATAAGAAGCGATATCATAGATGGTCCCCTTAAGCTCGGATGTATCCTGACCGACATAAGAGATCGTTAACCCGGGTGCGATATACACCTCACCCTCCGACGTGATACCCTCATCCTGTCCCGCACCTGTCAGGAACTTGATAAGAGTACTTTTACCGCATCCGTTTTGTCCTGTAATGTTTATCTTATCGCCTCTGTTAACCTCAAGTGACAGACCTCCCACTATATCAAGGCCATCCCTTCTTAACGTGACATCCTGAAGCCTTATGGGAGTTTTGTTGTGATGAGTGCTTCCCGTTATCTTAAGCTTCTCCTCACGCTCAACATCCTTAAGAAGCCCTTCCCTTTCTTCAAGTTTCTTCTCATTACGTTTCTGAAGATTACTCGCTAGAGACATGAGTTTTCTTGATTTCTCGGCTTCGTATGCTCTCGTCCAGTGATTCTCAGCTATCTTCGAGGGAGCATTGGCACGGTTCTTATTTTTCTCGGACTTAGCCGCCCATTCGGCATTTTTCTTCATGGCGGTCTTTATGTCGCTCATCTCCCTTTTGAGCTGCTCATTCTTTACTCTCTCGCCGTTTAACTTCTTCTCGTTGTTGTCCCACCAGGTTGAGAAACTGGAAGCCGTGAGTTCAAGTCCCGTCTTCTTTATGACGAGTGTATGGTCCGTACATCTGTCAAGAAAGTCCCTGTCGTGTGATATAACGATGAAGCCTTCCTTCTTTGCAAGATATGAAGATACGATCTCCCTTCCGTGGCGGTCGAGGTGATTCGTGGGCTCGTCTATCAGAGGAAACGCATCTTCATCAGAGAACAACGCCGCAAGCATGAGCTTCGTCCTCTCTCCTCCCGACAGCGTCTCCATCGGCCTCCACATTATATCGGGATCTGCGTTCATGAGATTTAATTCCTTCCGGATCTTCCAGTCGGGAACCTCTTCCATGTCGTCGCAGGGAAACGACACTACCTTGGGAAGTCCCGTTATAGAACCGCCGTAATTAAGTTCTCCCTTAAGTATCTTGAACAGAGTCGTCTTGCCCCTGCCGTTTCTTCCGGTCAAGGCCAGACGCCAGGTCGTATCAAGTCCGATGTTAACATGATCGAACAGCATCTCACCCGTTCCGTCGTACCCGAATGTAAGATCTTTGATATTGATTAAAGCCATAATTATTACCTCCGTGAATCATCACGTCGGATAAATCAAAAGCCGCGACACGTGGCCACGGCTTGAATCGACATAATTATAAAAGAATATAAGAACACAAAAAGACTTATCCGCGTGGCATTTATAAAAACATCAGCAGACAGTTACTTTCATCGGTGTTCCTCCTTCTTTTGATCTTGTGTCAGATGTTACATCACATATCAGGCGTTGTCAACGCATCAGGAAACCGACTCTTCGCTTACCGGGAATGTGAAGTATGTATCAGGATACGGCTCATCATCGAGAGTAAAATGCCACCACTCCGTCGCAAGAGGTCTGAATCCGTGGGAGAGCATTGCTTCTCTTAAGATCATTCTGTTGGCATACTGCTCATCGGTGATCTCAGTATAATCAGGATGGCTTATCTCACCGAAGTAATCAAACACGCCTCCCATGTCCAGAACCTGTCCCGTAGACATGTCGAATAAAGTAAGATCGACAGTTGAACCTCTGCTGTGTCCCGAGTGCGCATCGATATAACCCTGGGGGAACAACTCGCTCTTATCAAGATCCGGATAGAAATACTCCTGCATTCTTACGTCATCAACATCTTCAGCCCAGTTAACAAAATTCGTGACCGCCACCTGAGGACGGTATGCATCATAGATGAGAAGTCGGTAACCCTGCTCCATAAGCTCATCGCTTACTTCCCTCAAAGCCGCCGCAGCTTCACTCGTAAGAAGTGCCACCGGCTCTTCATACCCGTCAATGCGGTCTCCTACGAAGTTATAGGTGGAATAATATCTGATCTCCAGGATGGCATCCGGAACCGCTTCACTCAGAAGCACAAAATCCGATGAATCATTGGAAAGCGTATATCCGTATTCATCGACCACCGTCGTAGGCTCCGCCGCCTCACCCGTTTCTTCAGTTACTGCAGATGCAGATCCCGCACAACCTGATGCAAACACACCTGCCGTAAGAAGCAAACTGATAAAACCGATCTTCTTATTCATTCTCTTCACTCCTGTTCAAATAATAATGTCTTAAGCTGAATCTTCCTGCGGCCATGATAGACAAGGTATAAAGCAAATTCACCCTGCGGGAGAGCCTTGTCACTTACGAAGCGGTTCCACTTCATCTCATCTTTATCATCATCTATCAAGATTCTCGCAACCGCATCACCGTCGATCTTCGTTCTTACTTCAAAGTAGCTGTCATCGCCCGCATCGGAGGAAGCATAGTTATCTCTTTTCACGCCATCATCGAAATTACGCTCATCAAGTCTTGCGGGACCGTCGAAGACAGGCTTGTTGCCGTCAGTCTCAAACCTTACTTCAACACCTGCCTTCACGTTGTCATCCGCGCGGAAGTACTTATAACCGATCAATGTGCCGTGCTCGATGCTTCCGATGAACCTGTCTTCACCGAGGTTGGTTACATTCGGAAAATCGATCTTGTAGATGCTGTTGGATCCGTGAGGCATGTTGCCGTTAGTGATGTTACACGCGATCACTGAAGGATACTCACCGGAAGCCTTAAGTGACCCGCCGTTAAGGCCGCAGGATGTTACTTCAACCTGACCGATCCTGCCGTCCTTACCGATGGTTATCTTCTCGGCACAGGACTGTCTGCTGTAATCGGATTTGTGCGTTAATCTGTGATAGAAGACATACCAGTTGTCATTGATATTGATGATGCTGCCGTGTGTCGTTCCGGTCATGTTAAGACGCTCCTCAGTGCATCTTCCGTTAAGGCCAACATCACCGTTACTTACAATCGTGCCTCCGAATATAAATCCTTCATCCGGCTTATCGCTTACTGCATAGCAAAGCTCGTGATTAAGCCATGAAGAATATACGAAGTAGTACTTCCCGTTTACCTTGCGCATCGAAGCTCCTTCAAAGAAAGGATGGGCTTCAAACGAAGTTCCTTTCGCGTGATACGGGATTATATGGCGGGGCTCTTCCTTTACCGTTATCATGTCATCTTCAAGAACGGCCATGACGGGGCCCATGATATTGTCGGGATATGATCTTACCTCTTCTTTTGTAACACCGAACATATTCATGAGATTGCTCTCGAACTTCGAATCTCTTTGAACCTGTAAAGAACCGTCGATGCCGTACTGGGTTCCGTAATAAAGCCTGATGACTCCGTCATCGTTCATTACAGCAGGGTCGAATAATACATATCTGTTAAGAGGAGTGCCGTCCTTATTCCGGACGAATCCCACAAACTCATAGGGGCCTACAGGCTTATCCGCAACGGCAACACTCATCGGACCGACATAACCGCCGACACCATAGTCGCCTGACATGCTGTAGTAAAGATAGAATCTTCCGTCGTTACCCTTAACGACATCAGGAGCGAACATGTACTTATACTTCGGATACTGGGGATCCTGTGATGCTTTATAGATAACGCCTTCGTATCTCCAGTCCTTAAGATCATCAACGGGAGCGGAATAAGTTACGTAGTCGAGCATACAATATGTATACCCGCCTTCTTTATCGTGAGAACCGAATATATAAACGCGGTCACCGAATACATGAGGCTCACCGTCAGGTATATATTCACTTATGGGCAAATACGGATTAAAAACCTGTTTCTTATTCATAACAAGCCCCCCTTTTGTTAAATCCGAGATTAGATATAGAATAGTATACAGATTTTTCTAAGTTGCGGGATTAATGTATGACTACACTACTTTACGCGATAATCGAGTTCATCACATATGTCCACGAGAAGATACTGACGTGGAACGATGACTACGAATATAACTTTACGGATAAGCAGCTGCACTTCCTGCTTATAGGCATCGTCGGCATGGCGTTGATATTTGCCGTGCATCCCATTTTCAAATTCCTTGCGGAAAGAAAGATGACGCTTGCCGTTACGTGGATATATGTCGTGACGGTACTGATAGTAATAACATTTGCGATCGAGATCGGTCAGAGACTTACCAAGACAGGAACGATGGACTTCCGCGACATCATTTACGGCTTAGGCGGATTCTTCCTGATGTTCGCGATATTCTGGTTCGTAAGGCTCATCATCAAGATCTTCTTATACTTGATCTTCGGCAGGAAGAAGAAAGCACAAATAGAAGAAGAGCAAGACGATTAAATCAGAGATCGATTATCTGATATCCGTATGCATTAACTATCTTCGTTCCGGAAGGATGCTCGCGTTCCATCGCGATATTCATTCCGTAATTGGCATGAACATGACCGTGCAGCATGAGCTGCGGATGATATCTGTTCATTACCTTGTTAAAGCATTCGAATCCTCTGTGAGGAAGATCATCGAGATCTCCGTAACCTCGCGCGGGAGAATGAGTAACGAGAACATCCACGCCCTTGATGGTAGCCATAGGAGCCATGTTGATGGTTCTCCAGCGCATCTCCTTCTCCGTAAACATGTTAAGGCCGTTATGGTACTTCATTGAACCGCCGAGGCCTAAGAAGTTATAACCCATGATGTTAACTACATTATCCTCAAGGCAGATGCCGCCCAAAGGAGGCTTGGCATTAAGATTATCATCGTGATTGCCCCTTACGTATGCCATCGGTACGTTAACCATGGTCATGAGAAAATCCAGGTAATCCGCCTTAAGATCGCCGCAGGAAATAATGAGGTCGACCCCCTTAACTCTGTCCTTCGTAAAGAAGTCGTATAAACGTCTGTCCTCAATGTCCGCTACGGCAAGTATCCTCATGTTGAGCTTGTCTCTCCTTTAATAACGGACGTAACACCATTAGTCTTGATCGTCCTGTATGCGCTTTCAACAATCTCGTCCATGGAAGGAATGCTTCCTATGACATTCTCATTGAGCCAATCCATATCAAGAAGCTGCTCATTTGTAAGCCTCGGGCTGTCTTCAGTCTTGATGACTTCGGTCTGGCTCCTTAATTCCCCGTCAAACGGTGAGAAGTCATCCGAAGTAATGCTCTTCTTCAATGCGTCAACAAGTTTGTTTATTCCATAAGGCAGCGACTCGCTCATCTTTACATCGATAACACCCGAAGCCATTCCCCACCAGTAGTTAACGGCCGTGTCCTTATCGATACCAAACTCCTCGCTGTCCCAAGCGTCATTAAGTATTTTCTGAACGATCAGTTCGTAGTACAGCCCCCAGTTCCACAGCGGAAATGCGATGTTAACGATCTCACCGTTCTCATCGTGCGAATACAGACCATACTCGTTATCCGCATTCTGCGGTCTGATAAGATCAGGACCGGACACGATATTCAGATTCTCTTCCTTTATGAAGTCTCTCCAGTGCTTATCCTTAAGGCAGGACCATGTAAGATGTATCTTTGCTTCGGGATCTACCATGGAAGCACCAATCGCGAAAGCATTGATGTTGGCAATGGCACCGCTTATCGGGTAATTTGCAACATAACCTATGCGGTGATCCTTCGCGAAAGCCGCTGCTATACAGCCTAAGATCAGCTTCGCCTCGTGCATCCTTCCGTAGTAAGGTCTTACACCCGCCTGTGACAGGTAAACGGAGCAGTTAAGGAACTTTATCTGCGGATACTTAACGGATGCCCTTAAAGCGAATTCCATCTGCGCAGGAGAGATCGTGATGATAAGATCAGCACCGTCTTCCACCGCTGCATCCACAGCATCGTCAAACTGTTCTTCACTGTTAACACAAACACATACCTGAGTCTTAACGATACCGGGGAATGCTTCCTCGAGCTCGAGTCTTCCCTGCTCGTGACCGTTAACCCATCTCGACTTCTCAGGATAGTTATTGTAAAGGAACAACACCTTAAGAGGCTTGCTCTCCGTATATGTCTTCTTCATGAGATTGCTTAAGATCGGGATCGCATCCTTCTTCTCAAGCTGGGGCTCCTCGGAGAATGTGATCTGATTACCGTTAGCCCTGATCCTTATCTCTCTCCAGATCTGACCTAAGTTCTTCTTTATCTCGTCAGCAGGAGTATTGATGAGACTTTCATACTTATAAATTCCGATATATACAAGGAAAGCGTCACCGGGAGTGATCTGGAAAGCCTTACCGCCGCCTGTCATGTATGCCTTGGTAAAGTTAAGGAAGCAGGATTTAAGATCCATGATGGTGTCTTCATCCCACTGCTCATCCATAGTCTTACCGACAGCTTCGGCAAGCTTCTCATATCCGCCCTCTTCAGTAAACGTGATGTCGTAAATGGAAGTGCACTTGAAGAAGGTTAAGAACTCATAGTAGATCTTAAGCTCGTCATCAGGATCATCAGTCTTGGGAGGAAGTATTCTCGTTACGGACGCAAGTATGGTCGGCTGCTCCAGGTATCTCAATACAGATACTCTCTTATTGCCTTCGAGGACATAGAACTTGCCCATGAACTCAATAACCTTGATGGCATCCGCGATACCTTCCGAGATCTGGTAATCCATGAGGTTTATCCACTTGATACCAAACTCCGTATCAGGCGCCAGAAGAGGCATAAAGTTTCTCGCGAAACACTCCTGTCTTCCTGTGGTAACCGTACCCACGATAAAAGATATCGGTATCTCTCTCGTACCGATCTGCTCCTCCGGGAACGTATTCCACTTAGGGAGCATGTATTCAAGCGCGGGCAGATAAGGGTATCTACCTTCACTTAACGCCTTCTGGTATTCCTTATTGGCAAGCTTACGCGCTTTTATGTATTCTTCACTAGTGGTCGCCATAATGCAAAAGGTACACTATATGGACATGACCGTCAACACCGTTGGATTTGTGTAATCTGCTACAGATTGTCGTACAGATCTTCGGTAAATGTGAGACTTCCCCTATATCCCGTATACGTCCTGTTGAAGAAAAGCCTGTCGTTTATGGGGAATGTGCCGCCCAGGAACTGAATATCCTGCTCAAGAGCTATCTCACGGTCGTTGGTGCTTCCTATAAGGAGTGTTATCTCCTCTTCCTCATTTCTTATAGCCTCATTGATGTCATACTGATCGGTAAGGAATAGAACCTTCGGAGGCTTCGCGAACTCAAGATCCCGGATTCGCTTCGTGATCCGCTCGCGGTCCTGCTCCTTTGTAACAGGTTCGTTTATGATAACAAGAACAGGCGTAAAACTGTAGTCATTGGCAAGATACCTCGTGTAAGCCGTTGCCGCATTTGCATCACCTATAACGGCAAATCTCTTCCAGCTTAACGCGCCTATAGCCTGCTCAAGATATCCGTAGACATAATCCTCTTCGTAAGCGATGACCTTCTCCACCTTCTCACTATTAAGATCTAGCGCCTGAGCAACGGCACGGACAAATTCCGTTGTATCGGTAGCACCGGTGAATAATCCCGGGAATCTTAACGAAGGAGTACCGAACTTCTCTTCAAACTTCTTCGCAGGTCCGTCGAATATCCAGGGATTAATGATTATGTTCAACGCAGCAGCGGAACAATTCTTTATGTCTTCGATGCTCTGGTGCTTCGTGAAGAATGTATTTACCTTAAGACCCAGGGATGAAAGTATCCTGTCAATCTCCTCGAGAGTTCCGCTCCAGAAAGGATCGTGATAAGGGATGATGCCGAATATGTTGACGAGCTTATCGTCCTTAGGCACGTCAGTTCTTATGACCTTGTTTATGAATGTTGACCATATGCACTCATAACCTAAGATACTGTCACCGACGAAGCCCGGAGTCTCGATGGGATAGACTTCATGACCCTGTTTCTGAAACTCTTCCGTCACTGAAGTCACGTCGTCACCGATGATACCTGCAGTGCATCCCGTAAGCACGAAGAATGCGTCCGCATCCATTATCTCGAGCGCGCCTTCAATCGTAGTCCTGAGTTTATTGACGCCGCCGAAGACGACCTCCTTTTCGAGCATGTTGCTTGAAGGGATGGAGACCGAACTTACAAAGCAGGATGACTTATGTCCTGACTGTCCCTGGTCGGACGCCGTAGTCTGCATGCAGCAGCCGGGGCCCGAATGGTAGATGGGGCAAACGCGGTCGATGGCACCCAGAACTGAATTGATTCCGGCGAGAACGCAGCCTCCTCTGGGGTTTTCCATTATCTGTGCCATATCACTCCTGCCCTCCCGTTATGAACTTGAATGGATCCTGCTCGTACCATGAGTCTTTGTAAGGAAGTCTCGAATGTTTCGACAGTTTCTTGTTAAAGCCGGGATTCGAGAGCTGATCCGCGATCTTGTTTCCGAGGAACAGAAGGCCGTCGTAACCCATAGTGGGACGCTTGCCGTCGAGGACATGCGTAGTGGGTATGCCGAGCTTTGCCGCCCACTCGGGAACGCCGATGAATGCATCGGGCTTTAGTTTCTTCACGAGGTTGACCTGCTCGAACGGCTGCATGTTGGCGATGTCGACAACGAAGTTCTTGTGTATCTTGTTAAGGTACTCGATATCCACCTGCGCATCGTCATCGTAAGTCGGCGTCTCGAGACCGATCAACTCCATGCCGAAGTCATCGATAAGTGCTGCGGCAGCAAAAGACCTTCCGGTTCCGCCGCAGATAAAGACACGCTTACCTTCAAGCCTCTGTCTTATCTTGGCTACGAGAGGCTCTATCCTCTTATGCTCCTGCTCGATTATCTCCTCGACTTCGTCTTCCTTGCCGAGCACTTTGGCGATGCCTCTGTACCACTTATCGGTATTACGTACGCCTATGGGCATTACCGTATGCGAATAAGGAATGTCGTAATCCTCTTCGAGCGTCTTCATGAATTCATCAGCGAATACTTTGCAGATGGATGTGGAAGCTTCCGCTGCGGGTATTCTCTTTATCTTCTCGAGGGAACTGTAGAAAGGAATGTAGTTTACTTCAACGCCGAGAAGCTTGAGCATTCGCTCCATCTCCTTCTGGTCCGCGTAACTTACCGTCGTGGGGGCAAACAGATTGACAAGACCTTTCTGCTTCTCGATCTTCTCGCGCTTCAATATGTACTTGTTGATGGCGATGAAAGCGGCGTCAAAACCTGATGCGCAGATCTTGGACTTAAAGCCCTCGCAGTGAATGGGAACGATAAGGGTATCGGGATACTGCTTCTGAAGATCGGAGCTTATCGCATCGATGTCATCACCGATGATTCCGGATGCACAGGATGCGTAGATGAATATGAGCTTGGGAGAGTATCTCTTTACCGCAAGTTCAACAGCCTCACGAAGCTTGGTCTCTCCTCCGAAGACGACACTTTTCTGGTCGAGGTTGGTTACGATGAGCCTCGGATTCTTGATCTTCTTTATGCCTCTGTGAGCCTGTCCGACACGGTACATGTCGACCGCCATTATGGAGCAGCCCACACACCCTTGCGGCGAGTGGGAAATAAAAACAGAATCTTCAAGTGACATTAGAGCAGCCATGCTGTTGATCTGCTGACACTGAAGACCCTGAGAGAAACTTCTGTCCGCCCTCTTAAGGCAGCCTTTACGGTAGTCCTGTTCGACCTTGGCACCCGTTGAACCCAGGTCGTTGATTCGGCCGGGGTGGCTCTCACGGACGCCGGAATACTTTACTTCAGCCATTATGCATCCTCACTTTGCGTTCCGGGGTCTTGTTTCCTTCTGAGCGAAATATGTCCGTCAACCTTCGCGTAGTAACCGGTGATCTTCGATAATGCTTCCTCCACCGTGCACTCCACGTCAAAGACGGAAATAGCTTTCTTCTCGAATACTTTCTGGGCAGAGAAGCCGATCTTGCTGCAGACAACACATCTGCAGTCACTTATTACATCGACCTTCGCGGAAGCCTGTGAAGGTCCTCCGCAGCCGCCGCCGTTACCGGAGCAGCCTTCTTTGCCCGAACAATCATTATTAACGGAACAATCGACACTTTCCGGGGATTCGGAAGGCACTTCCCGAACCTCGAGAAGTGCCACTTCCGTTCCGTCTACCCCATAGACATGGAAAGCGCGAACAGCGCCAAACTTAAGATCGACATTAACTCCGTCTGAAGTTCCTATCGCAATCTTATAGCTCATTTAGTTGAACCTCGATACGGCAACGGTGTAGATATCTTCGATGAGCTTGATACTTCCGCTGTAGCCTGCGTATGAAGTGTCCATTACGACACGATCCTGGAAAGGCCATGAGATGTTAAGGAAGTTACCTTTAAGCTCTTCAGTCAACTCCTTCTCATAGTATCCGCCAAGTACGAGGGGATAACCGTGATAGTCGTGTTCTTTGATATTGTTGTGGATCTTATATCCGTCAGTCTCGAACAAAACCTCAGCCTTGATGCCGAAGTTTAAGTTCTCGAACTCTTCCCTTATCGCATCGTGATAAACCTTGGGGGTGTCATCTGTTATGAACTGCGTTGCCGGAAGAAGACCTAAGTCATTAACGAGGAACTTCGTGATGGCAAGTGTGTACTGGGCATCCGCAACAACCGAGAACTGCTTGTTGATGACACGGTTCTCGAGGAACAGATCCGCATATCTTGCGATGAGGTAGTAATAGTAATCCTCGTGCTCCTTGATAACTGACTCGACCTTGATCTCGGATACGCCTGCAAACTTACCTACTTCTCTTAAGAACTTGGAAGTCTCAGTTGCACCGATGGGCAAAGTCTTGTAGTGAAGGAACGGAGTTCCGAACTTCTTCTCAAGTTTCTTAACATTGCTAAGACCAACCCAGGGAGACACGAGAAGATTAAACTGTGCCTCAGGGATCTTATCGATATTCATGATTCCTCTGTTATATCCGAAGATAGTATTGGGCTTTAATCCAAGCTCAGAGATGAGCTTCTCGATCTCTCTTAAGTTACCGAGCCAGAACAGATCCTGGTAAGGAACATCAGCCCAGATGTTAACCAGGCCCTCTTCCTTCTTGTCTGACTTCTTAAGATACTGATCGATGATCGCATCAACGACCTGCTCATGGCCCTTATAGTTGTTGCCCTTAAATCCTGCCGTGGGAGCATAGACCACGGGCTTATCGGCATCTTCGAATCTCGTTACTACCTCTTCCGAGTCGTCACCGACGATCTCAGGGATACATCCCGTAAGAACAACATATAGATCTGCGTCTATGACTTTAAGAGAGTTCTCAATCGTGGAATTAAGCTTCTTAACACCGCCGAATACTACATCCTTCTCGTTAATGCTTGTACAGGGAAAGATGTTTGGTGAGAAGTAACCCGAGCTTCCCGTACCGTCAGAGAGCTTCTGTGCACATCCGGGACCCGAATGAAGTATGGGGAGCGCCCTGTCTATCGCCTGCACCGTCTGCATTGCAGCAAGTGCGCACTTATATCTTTGCTTATCTAATATCTTAGCCATTACTTTGCCTCCTCCAAGAATGCATCAACATTCTGCTTGTACCACCAATCGGTGTAAGGAAGCTTGGTTCTTGCTGCAAGATTCTCTTCAAAGCTTCTGTTCCTGATAGCATCAAGAACTGTCTTTGCAAACTCTAATGTGTTCTTATAACCGAAGATCATGTACTCGTCAGCAACATAAACCGCAGGCGTACCGTTCTTGATAGCCCAAACAGTAGAACCCGGATGACGGGACAGGTACATATCAGGCTTATACTTATGAAGGATATTCATTACTTCGTAGTTTTGCTGGTCGGCAACACTAGCCTCGAAGTCGATATTGTTCTCAAGAAGATACTTCATTGAAGGCGGTACGTCGCCGTTCTCATACTTCTTGTCGTAGTGCCATGCAAGAGCCCATACGACCTTGATGCCGAGTTCGTCAAGAACACGGGAAACCTCGAATGTGTAACCCGGGCCCATTCCGATAACGGCTGTAAGGCCGGTAAGTTCCTTCTTGATCTCCTCTATCTGAGGCATGTAGATCGCTCTTTGTTCAGCGATGTACTCTTCTACCTTCTCGGATCTTCCCGTTACCTTACCGATCTCGCGAAGCCAAGCTTCGAATCCCTTGATTCCGCACTGGTTGATGCTCCTTACATAAGGAACTCCGTACTTCTCTTCGAGAGTATTTCCGAGATAGTTACCGAGTGTTCCGCAGATGCAGGTAGTAGCAAGGCTCTCGGACAAGTGTGAGAGTTCCTCTACAGTTGAGTTACAGTATAAGAATACGGGCTCAAGGTCGAATCTTTTGAATATCTCGATGATCTCGGGACGAGCTGACTCGAAGAAGTTCTTGAAGTTGATCTTATTGGTCTTAACACCTTCACGGGGAGGCTGAACGATCGACTGTAAAACTGCGTGGTCGGAGATATCAAAACCCGTTGCCCAGATCCTTGACTTAAATCCTTCGCAGTGAACGGCAACGATCGGAACACCGACCTCATCCCTGACTTCGTCAACGATGCTGTCGATATCCTCACCGATGATTCCCGTAGCACAGGAACTTGATACGAATATCGCCTTGGGGCTGTATCTCTTATTTACTTCGAGAATTACACTTCTTAATGTTTCTGTTGAACCGAAGATCGTATCGTTCTCGTTCATGTCCGTACCGACATAAACAGTTGAGGATGTTACTCCTCTCTTCTTAGGCATAACCTTTGACATGTAGTAGGAGCCTGCAGCGGCAACGGAACATCCGGCAGGTCCGTGATGGATCAATGCAACGTCGCGGATTCCGCAAAGCTGTCCCAAAGCACATGAAGAAAGACATGTACTCGACTGTGAGAAACATCTCGAACAGCCCTTAAGTGTTCCGCATTCGCTCTGCTCGGCAAGGTCCTTTAACGAACCGATATAGCCTGTGATCGAACCTATTCGGTTCTCTCTTGTGGCAACATTTGAATTATCAAGATTAACGCCCATTTCATACTCTCCTTTAGCTTGTTACTTGTATAGATCAGATCTTGTAATCGTCTGCAAGTTCCATCATTCCGTACTCCATCAGGATCTGCTCAAGTCTTTCCTGTGTCATCGGAGTAGGTATTACAAAATCTTCATTCTCGATAACAGCCTGTGCGAGGTTTCTGTATTCCTGAGCCTGGTTGGAATCGGGACGGTACTCGATAACCGTCTTCTTGTTGATCTCAGCATGCTGAACGATATTGTCTCTGGGAACGAAGTAGAGAAGCTTTGTACCAAGCTCGCTTGAGAAAGCTCTGAGAAGATCGAGCTCACGGTCTACGTTACGGGAGTTACAGATGATACCGCCCAGACGTACTCCGCCTGTTCTTGCGTATCTCTGGATACCCTTGGAGATGTTGTTGGCCGCATAAAGAGCCATCATCTCACCGCTTGCCACGATGTAGATCTCCTTGGCCTTGCCCTCACGGATAGGCATTGCGAATCCTCCGCAGACAACGTCACCCAGAACATCATAGAAAACATAATCAAGATCGTCTGTGTATGCACCTAAGTTCTCGAGCATGTTGATGGAAGTGATGATACCTCTACCGGCACAGCCGACACCGGGCTCAGGTCCGCCTGACTCAACACATCTTGTTCCGCCGTAGCCTTCCTTCATGATACGGTCCAGGGCAATGTCTTCACCCTCTTCCCTGATCGTATCGAGAACTGTCTTCTGTGCAAGGCCTCCGAGAAGAAGTCTTGTGGAGTCAGCCTTAGGATCACAGCCTACGACCATGACCTTCTTACCGTGCTCAACAAGGCCGGCTGTCAGATTCTGTGTTGTTGTTGACTTACCGATACCACCCTTTCCGTAGATAGCGATCTGTCTAATGTTTCCCATTTCTTTTTCCTCTTTCTTTATTCAAATAATTCTTGTACTTTCTTGTGCCGGATCAACTTGTCTATCGCCTCACCGATGTCGCCAGGAATCGAGAAGGTCTCAATACCGATAGTCTGCGCGGTTACAGCCGCCGCATCTCCTACACGGCTTGCAATGATGTATCTGCAGTCAGACAGATGTCTTAGTGCATCTTCCATTCTTTGCTTCTCGTGTCCGTACCCGAGACACACAGGCTCAGCTTCTCTTACTTCTATCTCGTTAACATCCTCATCGTTTATGACTTCGAAGATGTAGAACTTATCCGCCTTGCCGAAGTGTTTGTCTATCGTGTAGCCATCCGTGCTTGCAACTGCGATCCTGTATTTGCCGTCAGCCATGGGAGAAAGTCTCCTTTGCTCCTACACGGTTCTGGTAGATGCGGTCACCGAATTCGGTCTTACCCGGAACGCCGACTGCATCGGCACGGCAGTGCTGGCAGTGACGGAATACATCGATGTATTTGCCCGCAAGTGTCCTCGCCTTATCGATCTCGATACACGTAGGAGCGGGAACATCCTTGAGTTTGTGCTGCGGGATGAGAGGGATGATGTTATATATCTTCGCTCCCGCTTCCTTAACAGCTTTTGCTATCTGCTCGATGTGGTCTCCGTTTATGGAAGGGACGAGGACGGTATTGACCTTGACGGTAATACCTGCGGCCGCCACCTTCCTGATCCCTGCAAGCTGATTCGTTATGAGGATCTTCGCTCCCTTTTCTCCTTCGATCTTCTCACCGTGCCAGATGATGTAATCATTAAGCTTCGTAAGTATCGAAGGATCTACGGCATTAACCGTGACCGTCAAAGAGTCGATCCCTATGTCAATTACTTCATCTGCCCTCTCGTCGAGAAGCAACCCGTTCGTGCTCATGCACTTGATAAGACCCGGGAACTTATCCTTTATGATCCTGAATGACTCAAGTGCATTATCCGAAGCCAGAGTGTCGCCCGGACCTGCGATACCTGCGACTTTGATGTCAGGACAGATATCAAGTGCCTTGGTAAGAAGTCCGGGTACTTCCTCGGGCTTAATGACCTTGGATGTTACTCCCGGTCTTACCTCGACATCGTTGATGCTCCTGTCACAAAACCTGCATGCGATATTGCATCCGGGGCTAACGGGAAGATGTATTCTTCCCGCATTATTCCTCCGCCCACCAAAACACGGATGGGAGTTTTGAAGATCTTTATATGTGTTGCTCATGATATCTAGTTCTTCTGTCTGAATTTCTCGGTCTTCTCGATCTGGATGACCTTACCATCCTGGATGATGATGTTCAGACTTCCGTATCTGATAGTCGAGATCTGCTTTCTTATCTCGTCTATGTACCACTCATCATTCCTTGTTCCGTCTCCATCGATGACCATGCGAAACCTTCTTTGATATCAGTTTGCAAAGAGCGGCGTTGACAGATATCTGTCACCTGAGTCAGGAAGCAAAGCAACGATGACCTTGCCCTTATTCTCAGGACGCTTAGCAAGTATCTCGGCAGCCTTCAAAGCAGCACCGGAAGAGATACCGACGAGGATACCCTCGGATACTGCGAACAACTTGCCTTCAGCGAAAGCATCCTCATTAGCGATGGGGATGATCTCATCGTAAACTTCTGTATTGAGGACCTGGGGAACGAAGCCTGCTCCGATACCCTGGATCTTGTGAGCTCCTGCAACACCTGTCGAAAGAACGGCACTTGTCTGGGGCTCAACCGCAACGATCTTAACGTTGGGGTTTTTGGACTTAAGATACTCGCCGACACCTGTGATGGTTCCGCCTGTACCTACGCCTGCTACAAAAATGTCTACCTTACCCTCTGTCTGCTCCCAGATCTCGGGACCTGTTGTCTCCTTGTGGATCTTGGGATTGGAAGGGTTAACGAACTGGCCGAGGATAACGGAATTCTCAATCTCCTGATTGAGTTCTTCTGCCTTGGCGATAGCGCCCTTCATACCCTTAGCGCCCTCTGTAAGAACGAGCTCGGCGCCGTAAGCCTTGAGAAGATTTCTTCTCTCGACACTCATTGTCTCGGGAAGCGTAAGGATAGCTCTGTATCCCTTGGAAGCAGCTACTGCTGCGATACCGATACCTGTATTACCGGAAGTAGGCTCAATGATGGTTGAACCGGGCTTAAGGATTCCTGCAGCCTCAGCATCCTCGATCATTGCCTTTGCAATTCTGTCCTTAACGGAACCTGCGGGGTTCATATACTCAAGCTTACCCAAAACTGTTGCATCCTTGATGTCCTTCTTCTCGGAATAGCGGTTAAGCTTAAGGATAGGTGTCTGTCCGATAAGTTCCAATGCGCTTTCATAAATCTTACTCATGTTCGTCTCTCCTTTTTATATCTATTTGGGGTTAGATGTGTTTATGTTACTAAAGCACCTATAGCGTGTAAATTTCCGGTGTTTTATTACCCGTGATAACCTGGTTTTATCACTCTTTTGCAAGATCAAGATCTACCGTTACATCCGCGTATTCACGGGCATCTTCCTCATGAGAACTAATGATCACTGTATTGCCTTCAGCCGCCTTTTTTCTGAGCAGATTGAGCACCCGTCTTACATTTTCCTTATCAAGATTTGCCGTGGGCTCATCCATGAGGATGGTATGCGGGTTTCCCGCTACAGCACGGGCTATCGCAGCACGCTTTATCTCACCTCCGGAAAGTTCACCCGGATAAGCATCAATACAGTCCTTAAGACCAACGATATCAAGAAGATCCTCGCGCTCTTTCCTCGAGAGCTTCCCCTCACCTGCTGCAAGAACGATATTCTCATCCACTGTAAGATAAGAGATAAGGGAAGAATCCTGCGTGACTACACCGATATTCTCCCTTCGAAAAGCAGCCTTGGAACTCTCATCAAGTCCGGTAAACTCCGTATCTTCGTAATAGACCTTGCCGGAGTCGGCCGGTGTAAAACCCAGAAGCAGATTGATAAGAGTGCTCTTACCCGATCCGCTCTCGCCTTTAAGCAAAGTAAACTTTCCGTCATCAATCGTAAGATTCAATCCGGAAAAAACTTCCCTCGTTCTTCTTAACGTCTTATATCTTTTGTCTATCTGTTCTAATCTTATTAACATGCTGATCACTCATTAATAAATTCGGGGCAGACTTTACGTGTCGTGTTAAATGCACTCACGGGACCTGTCACCGCTGCAATCACAAATGACAGTAGCGCAAGACCGGCAAATACCGATACGGACGGAGTCATAAAAGGTATATCGATACTGTCTTTGATCACCGATGAGAACAACGCCGTAAACAGGACCCCGATCAGGGTTCCAGTCAACGCTCCACCTGATGTCAGGATAAATGTCTCGGCAAGAAACAGCCTCCTGATGAATCTAGCAGAAAATCCCATTACTCGAAATGCGTCGGCCTCATCCTTTCTTCCTCTGATCGTGATGAACGATATGAGGTAGAGGATTATCGTTCCCGTCGCGAAGAACTCTACGAGAACGATAACATAGAAAGATAATGAAGGATTTAAAGATGCCGACACCCTCTGAGAGACAGAGTCTGCTGTTATGACGTCCACTCCGTCTATCTTGTCCAATCTGGTAGCCACAGAACCAACATCATCAGGGTTATCGACATCCACCAATACAGCCGATACCTTCTGTCCGTCCACTTCTCCGAGAATACCCTGTCCTGCCGCAGCAGCTGCCTCAAGAAGTTCATCTGTCGTATCTATGCTTACATATACGGTGTAGTCCATTGACGAGCCGCTCTCATCGAGCTTGGCTGCAACATCGTACTCTTTACCGAACATTCGGAATGTATGATCATCACCTACACCGATCGCACTTCCCACGATGACTGAACCGTCAGACAGATTATCTATGTATGACGTATCGATCCACGGCGTGACCGTAAAATCACTTTCAGGATCTATGCCGATCACCTGCACCTGACTGTCGCAGCATGAGGCCGCCAGCGTCATGAGGAATACCTGTTCCGATATTCTCGTTACTCCTTCGACAGACTGTACTTCAGGTATGACATCGTTGTTCATGTAGAAACTGCTTTTCGAAGCGGAGAGGATGAGGCTCTCGATGTCTTCCGTATGACCTTCTGGCACGACGATGATGTCGGCTCCCATACGCTCGACGACGTTATGGCTTCCTTCACGGTTTCCTGTTGCGACCAGGCTCCCGGTCACGAATACGAACGCCATTATTAAAGATATCATCACCACACCAAAGCTTCTGCCGGGCTTCGAATAGATACTTCTTAATGCAAGCTTACTTACGGATTTCATGTCAGTTTTTTCCGGATGACAGAACCTGTGAAGCCGAATCAACGGCAAACACTATAATGAGAACTATTCCTGCAAATGTGAGGAAAGGTTTGGTTACGGATACGCAGTGCATCATCTCCATGGAGCACACCGGTGCGATAACGCCCGGAAGCAATGTTATTACAAGACCTGTCAAAGCTCCGATGATAGAGGAAACGATGTGCACCTTGCCCTTAAGGACTGCGATGTTAAGTGCTGCAATTATGATCACAACAACACTTGCTGCGATCGCATATGTCTTTGTCGTCTGGCAGGGCATTCCTTCCATTCCTCCGCATACCTTGGCAAAGGTGAAAAGACCGATGATGATAACTGCCGATAATACTGCTGAAATTACGTTTAAAATCTTACTGATCATGTTAATCACTCACTGTATGTAAAAGTTTCTGTAGCGGGATCGTAGGAGACTGAATTGGGAACACCCTCCAGATCCGGATATACATTTGCTACGAATGTATCAATGTCTAACGAAGCATCAAGATCTCCCGTTGCCTGCAGGTCGTGGAACGATGCTATGAAAGTCTCTCTTCCAAGTTCAACATTCGGCTCGTAGTTAAGGCTTGCGAGGATCTCGCCGTAACGGACGATATCAGCCTCAGACTCTGAAGGCATGAACTCGTTCTCGACCTGAAGCCTTGCAGCTTCCTCGGGCAAAGCCTGTACGAAAGCGGCTGCTCTCTGAATTGCTCTTGCATAAGCTGCTGCTCCTTCAGGGTTATTAGCGATAAGCTCCTGTGAAACATAAGCCTGGCAGCAGTACTCCTGGGAAAAGACATCATCTTCACCGATATCAAGAATCTTAATGAAGTCATAGCTATTCTCTGCAGAGTAAGCGACCGGATCGTGAAGACCTACTGCGTCAACTGCACCGTTATCAAGTGCTGCAGGAAGATCTGTCATCGCATAGGCAACAAATGTAATGTCTGCGTCAGGACCATTAACTTCAAAGCCCAGAGAGTAAAGCTTACGCTTAAGCTGGATAACTGCCGAGTCTGAAAGCGACGCAACTCCGATGGTAGCCCCTCTTAAGTCCTCAAGAGTCTCGATGCCTGAACCGTTTCTTGAATAGAACTTCGTACAGCCTCTGTGAAGACCTGTTACGAAAGCAATCTCAAGACCGTTAGAGATAGGCTGCATGAGTGAACCCGTAAGTCCGTATCCTGCGTTGATCTCTCCGCTCGTGATCTGTTCCGTTACCGTGTCGATGTTGGAATCAACGATCTCATACTCCTGACCTATGGCCTCAAACTCCTCGTCAAAGTAACCGTTTATGATTGCGATGTGTACGGGAGCAAGACACAGGCTTTGCTGGTTATTAAGGATCTTAACCACCTGATATGATGCATCCGTGCTCTGCTCTGAGCCTTCTGTATCCTGTGCACATCCGGCAAACATGGTCATTGCCATAACACCCGTAAGCAATGCCGTTACCAGTTTCCTTTTCTTCATAATATATTCCTCCTTTGATAATGAATTACAAATAGTATTCGGGCTCGTTCTTCTGCCCTGCGAAGTTCAAGATCTCGAGTATCTTGGTCCTGTACTTAAGGAAGTCATAATCCTGTCTTGCCCTGGGCCTTGCAAGTTTGATATCGATTATCTGTTCTATCTTCGCAGGCCTCGGTGTCATGACGACTACCTTATCCGACATATAGACCGCCTCATCTACATCGTGAGTTACCATGATCATGGTTATCTCACCGCCGTTCCAGATCTTGAGGATCTCATCCTGCATGTTCATTCTCGTGAATGCATCGAGCGCGCCGAGAGGCTCATCAAGAAGCAGGACCTTCGGGTGTCCCACCAGCGCTCTTGCAAGCGATGCTCTCTGGTTCATTCCTCCAGACAACTGATGGGGAAAAGATTTCTCGAATCCGTTAAGACCTACCATATCGATATAGTGCTTAACATCTTCTTTCTTGTCCTTATAGATACCTCTTGCACGAAGACCGAATGAGATATTCTTCTCGATGCTAAGCCAGGGATAAAGATTCGACTGCTGGAAAGCAAATCCCCTCTCATGACCGGGCTTTGTCACCACCTCATCGTCGAGATAGATCTTTCCTTCATCAGCAGGATTAAGACCTGCGATCGCACGAAGCAAAGTTGTCTTACCGCATCCTGACGGTCCTATCAGCGAGACGAATGAACCTGCTTCGATCTCGAGACTGAGATCATTTAAAACGCGGAGTTCTTCGCCGTCAGCATTCTCGAACGTCTTACCGACATTCTCTATCTTTATTCTTCCTACCACTTTATGATTCCTTTCTGCCAACCGAGTAGCTTTCCTCTTAATACGAACAGGAGCTTGATGATGAGATTACACAGAACCGCAAGGAGTATTAATCCTGCATATACATTCGCGTAGAGCATCATGCTCTTTTGCCAGTTAAGGTACCAGCCGATACCGATCTTGCATCCGAACATCTCTGCGGTAACAAGAGTTACGAATGAGCCTGTTGTTGCATAGAAGAATCCAAGGAATACGCTCGGAAGCGATGCAGGGATACCAACTTTAAAGATCTTGTAGAATTTGCCGGCACCTAATGTATCTGCAACTTCGAAGTAAGTCTGCTGGACATTCTGAATACCGCTGCTCGTCATTACCGTTATCGGAAACCATACTGACAATGCGATCATGAATACCGCAGCCTGATACGATGTTGAGAACAAAGACAGGACCAGAGGTGACCATGACGTAGCAGGGATAGGTCCGATGATCTTCGTTAACGGATTGAACCAATATGCGAATGTCTTGTTAAACCCGATAAGTACACCGGTCGTAAATCCCAGAACTGCTCCGATGCCAAAACCGATCAGGAGAAGTTTTCCCGAGGATACGATACATCTTAAGAAGATATCCGCATCAGAGATGAATACACCAAACACTCGGTCTAATGACGGGAAAAATAAAACAGGCAATAACGAGAACTTGCTGCAGACGACATTCACGATGTTGAGTACGAGTATTCCGCCAGCAATAAGGGGACTGTTCTTCTCGATGTAATCCGCTGTTTTCTTAGAGAAGAATGACGCGATATAACCTACGGTCAATAGGGCGCCTATGATAAGCAGGAAATAAAGGAAGTATCTTCCCTTTGCTTCCGGCTGCTTCGGGGAAACAGGAATGACCTGATCTATCAAGACCGCAAGCGCGATGGATAGTAAACCCGATATTCTTTTAAACTGATTCTTTACCACTTTTTACAAAAACTCCATTACTTTTCTTTGCATAAAAAACGGAGGCAGTACTTCTCAATACCACCTCCGGTCTTTCCGGTCAGCGCCTCTGTTTTACAATGGAAAATATACCATTACGAACAGACGGCGGGAATTCCCGAGTCCTTATTATGCGCGATAACCTGAGCCTATCACTCATTTCCCCCTGTATTTCTCGAGTTCTGTGATGTATTCTTCACCTACTTCACTTAAGTTATGACCTTGACGAGTGATGTATCCGATCGTAAGCGGGTCCTGCTCCTTAAGCTTAATCGTGACGAAGCCGTCACGCAGAACGATACTGTCTGTCATGATTCCGGTTCCGATAGAGTAACCGTTAAGACCAGCCATGATCTCTGATGTCGTTGCACGGTCGCTCGACTTAATGAGCTTACTGAAGTCATACTCACCCAAGGCCTCCTCGGCAAGATAGAACTCACTGTTGCTGTCCTGATCAAACGATACGCAAGGATATTCCTTAAGGTCTTCGAGCGATACCGTCTTACGCTTGGCAAGAGGATGATCCTTCCACACATAAGCGAAAGTATCCTTAACGAGAAGAGGCGTGAAGTTCAACTGGAACTCCCTGAATATCTTCTTCATGACCTTCTCGTTGCTTGTTGAGTATGCAATGACACCGACCTCACTTTTAAGGTCCCTTACGTTGTTAAGAACTTCATTCGTCTTGGTCTCGACTACCGAGAAGACATACTTCGAGAAATCAAATCTCTTAACCACGTCGATGAAAGCGTGTATGGCAAAAACATAGTGCTGCATCGATACGGAGAATCTCACCTTGTCAGGATCGGAATCGATATACCTGTCCTCGATGATCCTGTACTGGCTTACGGCCTGCTTCGCATAGCTAAGAAACTCCTCTCCCTCGGCCGTGATGCTGATACCTTTGTTATTACGGTCGAAGATCCTGATGCCGAGTTCCTCTTCAAGCTCCCTTATCGTAGCCGACAGTGCAGGCTGGGAGACATAGAGCTTACTCGCTGCTTCTCTCATCGATGAAGAATTTGCTATCGCGATTACGTACTTAAGCTGCATGATCGTCATAGTGATTCACCTCGTCAGTATAGAATGTCCTTTATCCTTCTTAATGCTTCTTCAAGTGTTGCTCTGGGACATGCAATATTTATCCTCTGGTATCCCTCTCCAGGCTTGCCGAAGATCTTGCCACTGTCAAGCCAGAGCTTAGCTTCGTTAACTATCCTTCTGTCAGCTTCCTCGTGGCTTAGTCCGGTACCCTTAAAGTCGAGCCACACGAGGTACGTTCCCTCAAGAGGAACAACCCGCACACCCTTTAAGTTACTGTTAACGTAATCCACCGTGAATTCATAATTCGCCCAGATATACTTCTTTACTGCTTCATACCATTCCCGCCCGTCAGTGTATGCAGCCTTACATGCTTCGTAACCGAATGCCGACAGTTCACTTAATCCGAACGCAGCCTTTGTTTTTCTCATCTTACGTCTTAAGCTCGGATTAGGAATGATGATGTTCGAGATAAGCAGACTTGCTATGTTAAACGTCTTGCTCGGAGATGTGCAGACTATGGTATTGTTTTCGAATTCCTTCTTCACCTTAGTAAATACGTTGTGCTTGCCTATAAAGGTGAAGTCACTGTGGATCTCATCGCTTACGACGATGACATTATGTTTAAGGCATATGTCGCCTAACCTCTCTATCTCCTCTTTACTCCAGACTCTGCTTCCGGGATTATGAGGATTACAAAACAGGAACAGCTTTATGCCGTTATCTGTTATCTTCTTCTCTAAGTCTTCGTAATCGATCTCATATCTCCCGCTACTGCCCATAACAAGATCGCTGCTGACGATCCTTCTTCCGTTGTCCTCGATAACCTCCGAGAAAGGATAGTAAACGGGTTGCTGGATCAAAACTGCATCATCAGGCTGCGTGAAAGCCTGAACAGCCATAGCGATCGCAACCACCACGCCCGGCGTTTTAAGTATCCACTTTGTGTCTATATCCCAGTCATGCTGCTGCTTCATCCAACCTGCAACGATACCCGCATAGTATTCTTGCGTCTCACTGTAACCGAAGATACCGTGATGAGCACGGTCCACGAGCGCATCCTCGATGTAAGATGAAGTGCGAAAATCCATGTCCGCCACCCAAAGCGGCAAAACATCTTCAGGGTAGCCTCTGCGCTTTGCAAAATCATACTTTAAGCTGTCGGTATTCTTCCTGTCAGGACAGAAGTCAAAATCAAGATTTCTCTCCGGCATAAAGTTCCTCCTCTGTCTCCTTAAATACTTTCTCGAGTTCATCAAGGATATCCTTAACATCCTCGATGCCTACCGAGAGTCTTAACGTCGTATCCGTTATTCCATTACGCACGAGCACGTCCCTCGGAACATCCGCATGTGTCTGTGTGATGGGGTAAGTGATCAAAGTCTCGGTGCCGCCTAAGCTCTCCGCGAACTTGATCATCTTAACCTTGCTTAAGACCTTGTGCGCATATTCTTTGGAAGCGACTTTAAACGTGATGATGGCGCCGTAGCCCGAACACTGTCTTTTCATTATCTCGTGACCCGGATGGTCGATGAGTCCGGGATAGTAGACCTTGGTTACATTCTCCCTAGTGATAAGCCAGTCTGCTATGGTTCCCGCATTGCCTGCTGACTTCTCCATGCGAAGACCGAGCGTCTTTATTCCGCGTAAGATAAGCCATGCATCAAACGGCGCAAGTCCTGCTCCCGTTGTCTTGATGAGAAATCTTAATCTCTCGCTTATGTCGTCTTTATTTGTGATAACAAAGCCTGCGATGGTATCGTTGTGACCTCCAAGGTATTTCGTTCCGCTGTGGATGACTATGTCCGCGCCAAGATCCAGAGGCTTCTGGAAGTAAGGCGACAGGAAAGTGTTATCGACAATAAGCCAGATGTTGTGCTTTCTGCATATCTTCGAGAGAGCCTCGATGTCCGTGATGTTCATCATGGGATTCGTGGGCGTCTCGATGTAAACGGCTTTGGTGTTCTCTTTAATGTAAGATTCGACATCCTCGCGGTAGCACTCGACCGCAGAGAACTCGATCCCGTTCTTGACTGATACGTTATCAAAGAGTCTGATGCTGCCGCCGTAAAGATCCGAGTCGATGATCAGGTGATCACCGGGCTTAAAAAGCTCCATCATGAGCGCTATCGCTGCCATTCCCGAAGACAGCGCAAGAGCATCCGTTCCGTTCTCGAGAGTAAGAACTATCTTCTCAAGATGTTCTCTTGTCGGGTTCTGAAGTCTCGTATAGTCGTAGCCAGTGCTCTGTCCTACACCCGGATGAGCGTAAGTTGCAGTCTGGTATATGGGATAACTTAAAGATCCGTAGTGCTCTGATCTGCCTTCCTCAGACTCAAGGTGAAGACAGTTTGTGTTAATTCCTCTTGGCATTTTATTCCCCTGTTTTTCGTTTTATTGCAATAATATAGCAATGCAGTAGGAATAATAATAATATTGCTATTTTATATCTTGTTATAGGCAAAACTTATAACCCGCGAAATAAGAAAGCCCGCCGGGGGGATGGCGGGCCTCAAGCATATTAAAACAACACCTTACGACAGGGGCAATCAGAATGTAGTTACGGCATCCTCGAGATCGTGTCTTACTCTCTGGAGATCCTCTGAGAGATATCTCTCACCGTTATCAGGAAGAAGTGCAACGATGACCTTGCCTTCGTTCTCTGCCTTCAAAGCTTCCTTGATGGCAACAGCCAGTGAAGCACCTGCAGATGCACCGAGGAATACGCCCTCATACTTACCGGCAAGATGTATAGCCTTCAATGTCTCTGCATATGTTATGTCCTCAAATCTGTCTGAGTAGTCAGGGCTGAAGTTATCGGGAGTCATGGCATTGAAACCGTTAGCATCATGAACGGGGTGGATACCGTGGAAGCCGCCGTCAGAAGCACCCTCTACTGCAGAGTTTGCGATTGAATCGGGATGGGGCTGTGTGATGATGGTCTCGACGGAAGGCTTCTTCTCCTTAAGGAACTTGCTTACACCATGTGTGGAACCTCCTGTACCGACACCGCCTACGAAGATATCAACTGCACCGTCTGTATCTTCCCAGATCTCGGGACCTGTGTGCTTATAGTGAGCTGCGATGTTATCAGGATTCGAAAGCTGCAATGTTGCAAAACCGTTGGGAGTCTGAGCAAGGAACTTCTGAATGACCTGATCAAAAGCAGCTATGCCCTTCTCGAATACTACGGCAAGATCTTCGGGTGCAACGGGAATGATCTCAGCATTGTAAGCCTCGAGAAGCTTAAGTCTTTCTACGGAAACACCGGGCTGAAGTCCGATCCTGAACTTATATCCCTTAGCTGCTGCAAATGCTGCAAGAGCGATACCCGTGTTACCTGATGTAAACTCAACAAGAGTTGTCTTATCCGGGCTGATCTCTCCTCTTTGCTCTGCTGCCTCGATGATCTCGAGAGCGATACGGTCCTTATGAGATCCTGCCGGATTAAAGTACTCGAGCTTACCGATTATTCTTCCCTTAAGTCCCAGAGCTTCTTCAAGTCTTTTGAACTCAACGAGAGGTGTATGTCCTACGAGTTCTGTGATTGAATTGTAGATCTTAGCCATTTCTTTCTTTGTCCTTTCGATGTGGTTTGGGTTTGTTTTGATGTTATGGATTAATCTTAATTCTGAACGCCTTGCTTGTATAATCCCGTTAAATGTTCGCCTGTGATAGAGTTTGCTTATATCAGACTATCCATGCCAACTGGTCCTGCTTGGGGAACAATCCGTAGAGTCCGCCTGTGTGGAAGAACAGTATCTTATCTTCCCTGATGTTTCCCTTTTTTATCTCGTTATAAAGACCTCTGAAGGCTTTACCCGTATAAACCGGATCGAAGATAACACCGTCCTTGCGTGCTGCGTCTCTTATGAACTTAAGCTCATCATCAGTTGAAACCGCATAACCGATACCCATGTAACCGTCGATGATGTTAATGTCTTCATCCTTGACTCGTATGTCCTTATGCCCGATAAGATCGAGAGTGTCATTACCTGTCTTTATCGCGATATCTGCAAAGTAAGATCTGTCATCACATACTGTAAAGCCTATGACCTTCTTATCCGGCGCATAAAACTTCGTACCAAGCAAAAGTCCCGTAAATGTTCCTCCTGAACCGACCGCGCAGACATATGCATCAAAATCTATATGTAGTTCCTTCTCCTGTGATACCGCTTCCTTAACTGCATTTATGTAACCGAAGTTTCCTATTCCGTTTGATGCACCCTCGGGTATGATATACGCATTAAGGCCTTTCTCCTTATACCCTTCCGCGATGCCTTCCATGATCTCCGTTCTTCTGTTCGAGTAGTCGGGACGGCTTACGAAAGTGATATCGGCACCCAAGATCTTATCGAGAAGATAATTGCCTTCAACGGGAGGAGTATCATCGATCCTCAGAAGAAGGTGTGACTTAAGCCCGAGCCTCGCGGCAACGGCTGCAGTTGCCCTGCAGTGATTACTCTGTATCCCACCGCATGTGATAAGAACATCCGCGTTATTCTTCAGTGCATCAGCAACGGCAAATTCGAGTTTTCTCACCTTATTGCCTGATGTCTCTACGCCTGTAAGATCATCGCGCTTTACATATATCTCCTTACCTAATTCGGAAGACAGATTATTAAGCTTATATACAGGCGTCGGAAGTGATGCAAGATCGATCCTTGATATGTTCTTTAATGGGTCATTTAAAGGTGCGGACATACGATAAACTCCTTATTCATTTATTGATTTGAATGTAGCACAGATAAAGATATTGAAAGTATCTCGCGTGTTTTATCGCCGGCAATAAATTACTGCTATAACCGCTTCATCCGTGCGCTGATAAGATAGATTCATGATCATAAGAATCGGGAAAAATAAACGTGATTACATAGATGTCCTTACCGACGGACATCACTGGTCTTATGTGACTGACATAAGTTTCACCAGCGAAGAAAATGCATCCGGGCTTTATTCTGAATTAACAAATAAATTTCAGGGTCACGTAATCGCCATTGAAGCGTCCGACAGTGAGCAGACACTATTGGAGAATGCAGGTTTCAGAAGAGCGATGAACTTCTTTACCTGTAAGGATGAATACGATGATGAAGACATTTTTCTTCCATTCGGATTTATGTACGAGAACGAGTATCTTCCCCTTCCCGAACAGTTCCCGGGTAAACACTTAAAGCAGGATAAACACATCAACATCAGAACCCAAACTACACTTGAAGGAATTGATCCCGCCGGTATCAATTCGATACTCGAGAAGTCTTTCAGGTCACCGCGTGATACTGATGTGACGAAGAAGCTTTTCGAGCAAAGTGAATATGTGTTCTTTGTTAAGGATGAAGACAAGCTTATCGCATGTGCACGAAGTATAAGCAACGGTAGTGTTGCGATGATACTTAATGTTGCGGTTGACCCGGATTATCAGGGGTGCGGTGTCGGAAGGAGGCTCATCGACGGCATCCTTGATCTTATCAGCGAGGAGAAGATCGTGCTTAACACGCATCCGGGGAGCGTCGGTTTTTATAACTGCGACGCAAGGTTCAGGCGCAATAGAAATGTCTTCATATACATGAAGACCGATATGCCTGAAGCTTCAAGAAGAAGGTTTGTGCTTCCCGCGGGATTTAATCTTCGCACTCAACGATAAGCCAGCGGAAGCTTATCGAGTCATCGTAAGGCGAAGATACCGTGTTATCGTAAACGACATTATATCTTCCGGAGTTGTAAAGATCGTCTGCAAAGAGCATGTCAGTCGTACCCGGGAACAGGTTCAGAACGAGGGCATCCGCATCGTACTGATCGACGAACGAATCCATGTCATCGATGTTATCGATATTCATCTTCCCTCTTATGTGATCGACGCCGGAGAACTCCTCCATGTATGGGTCTACCCTGTTATCTATGTGTACGGGAACCCCGTAGTATGCAAGCCATGAACCAGTATCGAAGGCGTTATATATCCTGTCGTAATCCTTCTCGTGCAAGACATCAATGACACCCTCATCATATGCCGCAAGGACCGATATGTCGGAAAGCGTATTCGTCGGGAAGAATCTGATCCAGGAGAATGCAGACATACCGACCATGAAGATGACGCAGAAAGCGATAAGGATATAGTTTGATATGTCGCCTAACTTGAACTTGCTGACATTGAATTTGAATGTATTGTCGTTGATCCAGTTAAGCAGGATCTGAAGTTCTTCCGCGCAGAACATGAGAACTATAAGTGCGGTGAAATTCATCGAGCGGCAGTACTTGCAGGACATGATAATGAACATGCAGTAGAAGCAAAGCTTGGTTACCGTGTTCTTATCAAAATCGCGAAGTCTCTTATCTACTGCAAAGCCTACAAGAAGAAGCAGGAGCAGTGCCATCTCGACGGCAGAGAATGTCTTCGGAGCCCACTCCTCGATGGCAAGACGGACGTCCTCACCGCCTGACAAAACGAGACCGTAAGTCCATACTTTGATGCCTGCGGGATTAAGTATGGAAGTTATTGCTCCCGCTAATAATCCCAGAGCATAGATGCCTGCTTTCCTGAAGTTTCTGTAGACGATCTCGATTACGATAAATACGGCGTAAAGAACAAAGAACATCGGTATCGTACCGCCGTGAAACCAGCCTAACAGGAATGTGCAGACGGCAAATGTCGCGATCTTCTTCACTTCACTCTTGCTCTCATCCATCATCACATAGATAAGGATCACGAACAACAGCTGAGATACAAGATGAGGTCTTGCATTATAGTTCGGAAATGAGAAGTATCGCGATATCGCTGCCGTAAGAACAAGTATGTAAGGATTGACCTTCTCCTGAAGATTTTTCTTAAATATGATACCCGCTATCGTGTAGTTAAAGATCGCGGTAAGAATGATCACGCCTGCAACCCCGCCGATCTTATAGAAAAGGCCGACAAGGAAGTACCATGCCTCTTCGTGAGGAACCCAGTTAAGATCGGGATGCCAGCTGTAGATCTCATCCGTAATGAGACCGTGTGTAGAGAGCATATCAAGGCCTGTACGGATCTGGATCATCGCATCCCCGATGTAACCCTGGATGATCATGCTCATGTTAAAGAAAGGACAATAAAGCAAAGCAACTACTGCTATTACAAAAACAGTAGTTGCCGTGATATTACGTTTGCTTGTTTTGATCGTCTTTTCTGTATTCATCAATCCTCGCTGAAGGCATAGAAGAAACTGCTGCCCACAACTAATATTATAGCAAGGATGTAAAGGTAAAATCCAAACGAATAATCAAATGACACAGTCGCCTCAGTGCTGCCGGATATTTGATTTAAAAGTGCTGTCATACCAACAGTTGCAGCTTCAGCAGCCTTGATGGTGGCAATCCTGTGAAAAAGGAATATGCCGCTTGTAATACCCGCTATGGTAGCTATGAGTGCACATTTATCCTTCATGCCCCAGAAAGGTATCATGAAGCATACACCTCCGGCAACCAATCCTATAAAACCGTCAAATGTCGGTATCATCCTTGCCGAAATAACATCATCTGAAGCACCTGTTCCCATCGTCATGGTCACGATAGGAAGGAAATTGCAGATTGCAAGTAATGCCGAACTGGCAAGATAAATAATACCTGTAAGATTTAACCTTTCCATAAACATATCTCCCCTTATTAAATATAAAGAAATTTTATCAAATGGAAGTTTATTTGTATAGTTAACCGGTTGCCGTTATAATCTATGCTTATAACTTGGGGGACAACGGTAAATGCACATATATAACAATATCCTCGAGGCAGTTGGAAACACTCCTCTCATAAGACTTTCCAAGATGGCTGAACCTGAAAGCGCACAGATCCTCGTTAAGTTCGAGGGACTAAATGTCGGCGGTTCGATCAAGACAAGAACGGCTCTTAATATGCTCGAGCAGGCAGAAAAGGACGGTCTTATCAGCAAGGATTCGATAATAGTAGAACCCACAAGCGGGAATCAGGGAATCGGTCTTGCTTTGGTAGGTGCCGTAAAAGGCTACAGAACAATAATCATCATGCCTGATTCCGTTAGTGAGGAAAGACGTAAACTCGTAAGACACTACGGAGCGGAAGTCAGGCTCATCCACGACCACGGAGATATCGGAGCATGCATCGAGGAATGCCTTAATGCTGCACTTGCTATGAGAGACAAGAACCCGAAGGTCTTCGTCCCCCAGCAGTTCGAGAACGTTAATAACGTGCTTGCACAGAAGAAATACACTGCTACCGAGATACTCGAGCAGGTTGACGGCCCTATCCACGGTTTTTGCTCAGGTATAGGCACAGGAGGCACATTGACCGGTATCGGAGAAGTGTTGAAGGAGCATAACCCTGAGCTCGTGATCTGGGCTGTAGAGCCTGAGAAAGCCGCCATTCTTGCCGGGGGAACGATTGGAACCCACATGCAGATGGGTATCGGAGACGGCATCATCCCTGCCATCCTTAACCGCGAGATCTATGATGACATCTATGTCGTTACTGACGATGAAGCCATAGAGACATCAAAGAGACTTGCCCGTGAGGAAGGTCTCATGTGCGGTATCTCGAGCGGAACCAATGTTGCAGCAGCGATCAAACTCGCAAAGAAGTTAGGTCCCGGCAAAACGGTCGTCACGGTCCTCCCTGACACGGCAGAAAGATACTTCTCAACCCCGCTTTTCAGCGAGTAACAATGTTACACCGCCTGTAATTACAGGCGATGCGACAGTTTCCCTTTTTTATGTTATACTTTGCCGGTATCGAGGTGTAGCGCAGTTGGTAGCGTACGTGCTTTGGGAGCATGGGGTCGCAGGTTCGAATCCTGTCACCTCGACCACACTTTTTATACATGTCGTAGGAAGCCAGTAATTTCAAGGGTTTCGAGAATTACCAGTTCCTAAGAAAACGCAACTTACGACAAATTTACGACAAAATAGAAAGAAGCGTCCAATTAAAGGTCAGGCTTAACGGTCTGACCTTTTCTTTTGATTATGTTGGTTACATCTATGAACACTTTTGGCAAAACAGATTAGTAATGATAGAATTACATATGAACAATAATAAACTTCTTTTAGATGTAATTATGGTGACTGTTTATGAAGAAGCCTGACAATAAAACTGTTACTGCAGCAAAGATCGTAGCAGGCGTTGCCGCCACATTTATAGTTGCTGCCAATGTTTCCGGGTGTGGTGTATACGGACCTCCGAAAGACGATTCTTCAGATTCGTCGAGAGAAACGCAAGAAACTACTCAAGTGGTAGATGATTTTGATCCTGACGATAACATGAATGGAGACGTTTATGGCCCGCCTTCGGGTTGAGATGAATGAACTCTGTTAGTTCGGATACCATTGAATTAAAAGAAAAACACTTGAATCAGTTGTCAGATTATACTGAGCAACTGTATCTTAAACCTGACCTGAGACATCTGTTTCTGGAACTTACTTTGGCATGTAATGAAAGATGCTTCCATTGTGGAAGTAACTGTTCTGTACCGGGGGATAATGAGCTTTCCACGGATGAGTTTAAAGCAATCATAGATCAGGTCAAAGAAGATTTTGATATTAGTCGTATTCAGCTTTGTGTAACGGGTGGCGAACCTCTTTTACGCAAAGATTTCTTTGAAATAATGAGCTATGCGAACTCAAAGGGGTTCAAGTGGGGGATGACGAGTAATGCAACACTCATTACCAAGGATGTTGCGCATAAACTCTCTGAGGCTGGAATGGGCACTATTTCTGTGTCTATAGACGGACTTCAGGATACTCACGATAAACTCAGGGGTATGAAAAATGCATACGACCTGGCCATGAAGGGTGTTCAGAATCTCATAGACGAGAACGCTTTCAAGGCAATTCAGATAACAACAGTAGTAAACCATGAGAATGTCAGGGAGTTGGATCAACTACTTGAGATAATGAAAGGAATCGATATCGATTCTTGGAGAGTAATTAATATCGAACCGATAGGGAGAGCACTTCTAAGGCCGGAGATGCTTTGCACCAAAGAAGATCTTAAGTATATGTTTGAGTTTATTCGCAAGGCCAGAAAAGACGGACTGCCTGTTGAGTATGGTTGCAGTCATTATCTTGGGCTTGATTATGAAGTTGAGGTTAGAGACTGGTATTGGCTTTGTAATGCGGGAGTCTATACTGCCAGTATTATGAGTAACGGAGATATAGGAGCGTGTCTTGATATAGAACGTAGCCCTAAGACGATACAGGGTAATATAAGGCGAGATAGACTTAAAGATGTTTGGGATAACAGGTTCGAGATTTTCAGAAGGAATTGGGGCTGCGATTCAGATAAGTGCAGAACCTGCGATCACATCAAATACTGCAGAGGCGATGCTGCACATTCCTGGGATTATGAGAATGATGAGCCGCTTATATGTATGAAGGGTGTTTTATTTGAATAACGAATCGTGGGATGATGGAGTTAATAAGCGCTCATAATGAGCGATATATTGGAGAGATGATAATGGATAGAAAGATATTGGCAGTAGTATTATCGTTTTTGGTTTTGTTTACCGCATCTTGTAATAATGTAAACAAAACTGATTTGGAGTCAGATGAGCCCACAGGTCGCGAACGCTCAATTACAGAATCCGTTTCCGAATCGACATATGAAACACTGTACTGCTTAATTTGCGGATCATCCTGCGAATATGGAGACGAAAACTGGGATTATATCAGTATGTATGGAATGTGCCGTTCCTGTTATACCTTCCAAAGCGAAGCTCAAGAAGAGATGGATGATTCTGAGGAGAGGTGGGCAGAAGAAAACGGCTATATCGAGGCGGATTATAATCCTGCCGATTACAATGTGTTCGCGTTCTTTGTTAATGATCACACCGTACAATTCGTAAATCACGGAGATGAGCCATGGCAGTTCGACGAGTCATGTACCCTACTTATCAGCCTCGGGCGTAAGTTTTGGTATGTGGACCCTGTCGAAGATGCACAGTTCAATGATACTGTTCATGAGCTTGCGCCGGATTCAAGCATATATATAGACTGTGACTTGTCGATATATGGAGACCTGACAGACGGTTACTATTATTTAGTTTATGGAGATATAGGTGATGGAGCAATCGGTTATTCAGCAATGTTCAGCGTTCATTACGGCGAAATAAGCATCACTGGTTATGGATACCCGTCGATTCCTGCGCTTGACCGTTTATTGGTTATATATGGGGAATTCAGAAAACTACAAGAGTCGGACGATTACATTAGAGCTGATAATGATTATCGGATAGATATGACCCAAAGGCTGATAGATGAATTGGCTACAGACGGTTATTATACGGATAATCCCGGTTATCCGCTGGTTACGGATTATCCGTTTCCGATTATTGATTTAGAGTCTGTAGAATTAGTTGATAATGAAGAAGAAACGGTATTCTATTTTGATACGATTGACGGCTATCCGGCAGTGTTTGAAATCAGTAGTTGTTGATTTCTCACATTTTAAGATAGATGTGAGAGGTAATTGAAAGATTAATCGATTGATTACAAGAAGTTAAACCATAGGCTTGAAGAAATATGCAAAAGGATCAACGAGGAAATCCACGAGAACGGCAATACCGATATCGAAGCCTTTCCTCGTGTGCACAATCACATGTTAAGGCACACTTTTGCTACCAGAATGCGTGAGGCAGGAGCTGATATGAAAGCCGTGTCTGACATAATGGGGCATGAAGGTATGCTGATAACACTCAAAACATACACAGATGCCTCTCGCGACTTTAAGAAAAGAGAAATAGCTTCTCTCACAGACTACTATGAGAATGCAATGTAAGCTAATTCCTTACCAAATTTACCAATTTTTGCGACATATTAGCATAGACTTATAAACAGCCGCTGAGCTCCAACACAGCTCGCAACCCTTGAAATATAAGGGTTCTATGCAGTTATATAGATATATTGGAATGGTGAACAGGATATCCTGTCACCTCGACCACTGCTCAATTGAATGTCTGATAGGATTCTGTCAGCTGCTCTATTGAAGGTTGTCCCTCCAAGGCGGATATCCATCCGAGCGCATTTTCCCCTTCAACAAGATCATCGTATTCAGAGTTCAGCTGTTCGAACTCTTCTTGAGTC
>JAGDCV010000080.1 GCA_017958365.1 Clostridiales bacterium | reverse complement strand
ATAGCTGTCGTGGGACAGTGCGAGCTCATGAATGCTTACACAAGATCTTTCGCGGAGTACTCCTATGTATGCGGCCAGATCCTCCTCACGAAGGACGGCATCGCGGACAAACTTCAGCGCCATAACATAACCAACACGATTGAGGCCATGCTCGAAAAGAGCCTGATCCCCGTAATTAACGAGAACGATACCGTGTCCACGAGTGAGATCTGGCATAACGGTACCTTCGGTGATAACGATACTCTCTCTGCAGATGTGGCAAAGCTCATCAATGCAGACCTTCTCATTATCCTGTCTGATATCGACGGTCTTTACACGGGTAACCCCAAGACTGATTCCGATGCCAAGAGGATCTCTTACGTCGAGACGATAACGGATGAGATGTTAGGTTTCTCCGAGGGCGCCGGAAGCAAACTCGGAACGGGCGGCATGTATACGAAGGTAACCGCCATGCAGATGGTTACCGAGAAGGGAATAAACGGTGTAATCGCATCCGGATCCGAGTCACAGGTCCTCGAGAGAATACTCGATCAGGATGACATCGGAACCTTCTTCGCGGCTCAATAATTAGACACCTTATATATAAAAATTCTTTTTGTTTAATAATTGTTTATACATTTTGGCTGTTACAGTTATTCGCGCGTGCTAAAATTTATATATGATTTGGTTCGTAGGAACAGCAGCGATGCTCGTGCTCGTGATAGTTTTCTGTCTCGTGCGCACGGTAAGGAGTGACAAGGAGATCGCTCCTTTAGTTTCGCAATGCCTTTTCTGGCTGCTTATACCTCTCGTTTCCAACATGCTTATTGCTTTAAGCGGTAATGTTGAGGTTCTAAGATTCAGTTTCACGGTTTACTTCATCAGTTCCACGATACTTCTATATAACTTCGATATGTTCATGGTCAAGTACTGCCATTTTGAGCAGTACAAGCCCCTGGTAGGCAAAGTCACACAGGCTCTTGCTGCCATCGATGCGATAAGCATAGCGTTGAACTATGTTTTCGGGCATACATTTGAAGTGTCTGTGGCAGCCGGCGCAGGATCTAATAACGGCACGCCCGGATCCAACATTGTTTTCACGTCGCTTTGGTATCACAAGATCCATCTTCTGATATCAGCTGTCTTTGTACTGATCCCTCTCGTAATGCTTGTCGTAAGATTTGTTAAGTCTTCTAGGCTGTACCGCGACAGATATGTGGGAATCCTGATCGCTTGTCTGTTCTCCATCTTCTGGGAGTCTTTCCACATATTCGTAAACGATACTGTCGATCAGTCCGTTATCGGAATCAGTGTATGCGGAATCTTCATTTACATCTATGCGATAGAGTACATACCATCGATCCTCATGGAGGAGATGAAGACGACGGTACTTACGACCGTATCCGATGGAGTTCTGTTCTTCGATGATAACCGCAAGTGCATATATGTTAACCCCGCTGCAAGGATGCAGCTCGGCATGAGTACAAGCGAGTCAACGAGGGCAGGTTTTGAGAAGCTGCTCGCTCTGACCGGTGAGGATCGTGAGGAATCCGCCCAATATACTTCAAAGAAGATGACCTGTACCAAGATCGAGGAAGGTGAGGAATATATCTACGATATCGAATTCCATAAGCTTCACGACCTGCAGGGCAAACTCATAGGTTCCTTCGCGAAGATCCAGGATACGACCGAGAGAACGAAGAGAGAGAATCTTAATAAGTTCCTCGCAACCCACGATAAGCTTACGGGCATCTATAACGTTGACAGATTCTACGAGGAAGTAAGAAACGTTCTTTCCGAGAATCCCGATAAGGACTTCTATATAGTTACATCGGACATCAAGGACTTTAAGCTCATAAATGACCGCTTTGGAAGAGAGTATGCCGATAAGCTTCTCGTAAGAACGGCAGATCTTTTCAAGGAGAAGGTGAATGATCCTCTGACAAGATACGGAAGGATCGGTTCCGATAAGTTCGGGTGTCTGATTGAGAAGTCAGCATTTAAGGAAGATACTTTCAGGATGGCGATACAGGAAGTCGGTAACATAGGTTCGAATACCGTTATTCCCATCATAATCCACGCAGGCGTCTACGAGATCGAAGACAGGAAGATGCCCGTATCTGCAATGCTTGACCGTTCGTTTATCGCGATCGCCGGAATCAAGAATGATGCAGAAAGAAGGATCGCCTACTACGAGGAGAATGCAAGAGACGAGATGCTCTGGAGCCAGAAGGTTACGGAGCAGATCGATTCGGCCATCACGACTGGACAGATTGTTCCTTATCTTCAGGCTCAAGTTTCACGTGAAGGCAAGGTCGTCGGAGCTGAGGTCCTCGTTCGCTGGATCCATCCCGAGGAAGGATTTATGCCTCCCGGAAAGTTCTTAAGTGTACTCGAGAAGAACGGAATGATCGCGAAGATCGACCGATATATCTGGGAATGCGCATGCAGGATCTTAAGAAGATGGTCGTATGAAGGAAGAAACGATCTTTATCTGTCAGTCAACATCTCTCCTAAGGACTTCTATGTCATGGATGTTCCCGCTGAGATCATCGGTCTTGCGGATAAGTATGAGCTTGACCGCGGCCGCTTAAGACTTGAGATAACAGAGACCATAATGATGGATGATATCGATGAGAAGCTTAAGACGATAGATAAGCTCCGCGAAGCAGGCTTCATCGTTGAGATGGACGACTTCGGAAGCGGCTACTCATCACTTAACATGTTGAAGGACATGCCGGTAGACGTATTGAAGCTCGACATGATCTTCCTCAAGGATACGGCTTATAACGAGCGCACAAAGAAGATAATGTCGCTTATAATAGACCTTGCGAAGAGTCTCGACGTTCCCGTCATCGCTGAGGGTGTTGAGACTGTCGAGCAGGTAGATCTTCTGACTAAGATGGGTTGTGACTATTTCCAGGGCTACTACTTCGCACGCCCTGTAAGTCTCGACGAGTACGAGCAGAAGAATTTGAATGCATCTTAATTAACAAACCATAAAACCCCAAGGAGGAAAAAGAACATGGCAAACAAGTACGCAGGTACTAAGACGGAGAAGAACTTACAGGCAGCTTTCGCAGGTGAGTCACAGGCAAGAAACAAGTATACATACTTCGCTTCCAAGGCTAAGAAGGAAGGTTACGAGCAGATCGCTGCCATCTTCCTTAAGACAGCAGACAACGAGAAGGAGCACGCTAAGATGTGGTTCAAGGAGCTCGAGGGTATCGGTGATACTGCCGAGAATCTGAAGGCTGCTGCTGACGGCGAGAACTTCGAGTGGACAGACATGTACGAAGATTTTGCAAAGACAGCTGAGGAAGAGGGCTTCAAGGGTCTTGCTGCCAAGTTCCGTATGGTAGCTGCCATCGAGAAGCAGCACGAGGAGAGATACCGTGCTCTTCTTAATAACGTTGAGATGAAGCAGGTCTTCGAGAAGAGCGAGGTTAAGGTTTGGGAGTGCAGAAACTGCGGTCATATCGTAGTCGGCACAAAGGCTCCCGAGATGTGCCCTGTTTGCGCTCATCCTCAGAGCTACTTCGAGATCAACGAGAAGAACTACTGATAACCAATAACAATATCGAGGGGAAGAAGGATAACAAATGCCCGTAACAGAACTACTTAAGCGGAACGCCGCCGAGCACGGCGATGAGATCGCACTTATTGAGATCAACCCGGCACTGGAAGACACGAGAAAGTATTCATTCAAGGAGTACGATCTCGTACAGCAGACAAGACAGACACAGCACTACAGAAGACAACTGACATGGCAGGTCTTTAACGAGAAGGCGAATCGTGTGGCACACATGTTGCTCGACCGCGGTATAAAGAAAGGCGATAAGGTTGCCATACTGATGTTCAACTGCCTTGAGTGGCTTCCGATATATTTCGGTATATTGAAGTCAGGTGCCATAGCGGTTCCGTTTAATTTCAGGTATACGGCAAATGAGATATCCTACTGCGCCAATCTTGCTGAAGTATCGGCTATCGTGTTCGGTCCCGAATTCGTAGACCGTATCAACACCAACGCCGATGAGATAAGCAGAAACAGGATCATGATGTTCGTAGGCGGAGACGGAAAGCCGTCATTTGCCGAGAACTACTGGAGCATCGTAGCCGATTATCCGAGCACGGATCCCGGCATCGAGCTTACGGAAGAAGATCTCGCGGCCATCTACTTCTCGTCAGGAACGACAGGTTTCCCCAAGGCTATCCTTCATCCTCACAGAAGTCTTACGCAGGCTGCCGAGATGGAGGCTGTCCACCATCACACCACAAAGGATGACTGCTTCCTGTGCATTCCTCCCCTGTATCACACAGGCGCGAAGTTCCACTGGATGGGTTCACTTTGGACATGCAGCAAGGCTGTCCTTCTTAAGGGTACTAAGCCTGATGTCATCCTGAAGGCTGTCTCTGATGAGCAGTGTACAAACGTATGGCTGCTCGTACCGTGGGCACAGGATATCCTGGACGCTCTCGACAGGGGTGAGGTTAAGCTCGAGGACTATAAACTTGATCAGTGGAGACTGATGCACATCGGTGCTCAGCCTGTTCCGCCTTCACTCATCCGTCATTGGAAGGATTATTTCCCGAATCATCAGTACGATACGAACTACGGTCTTTCCGAGTCGACTGGCCCCGGCTGCGTTCACCTGGGACTTGAGAACACTCACAAGGTCGGAGCCATCGGAGTTCCCGGCTACAGATGGCAGTGCAAGATCATCGACGAGCAGGGTAATGAAGTCAAGCAGGGTGAAGTAGGCGAACTTTGTGTTAAGGGCCCGGGCGTCATGCTTGAGTACTACCATAATCCCGAAGCGACCGCTGAGGCTCTCCACGACGGATGGCTCCATACCGGAGATATGGCAAAGCAGGACGAGGACGGATTCTACTTCCTCGTTGACCGTAAGAAGGATCTTATCGTATCAGGCGGTGAGAATATCTATCCCGTCGAGATCGAGAACTTCCTCCAGGAATATCCGAAGATCAAGGACGTTGCCGTTATCGGTCTTCCTGACAAGAGATTGGGTGAGATCACGGGTGCCATCGTTCAGATAGAACCCGGCTCAGGTTGCACGGAAGAGGAGATCGAGCTTTTCTGCCAGCAGCTTCCCCGCTACAAGAGGCCTAAGAAGATCATCCTTGCGGATGTTCCCCGTAATGCGACCGGCAAGATCGAGAAGCCCGCGCTTCGTAAGAAGTACGGCGCAGACAGACTGGTTGAGAAAGAGAATATGTCCTAATATTGTTGATATGCTTTTAAAAGGAGCTGTCTCACCGTGAAGTGAACCCCCGAAGTTTGTCCAACTTCAGGGGTTCACTTCATTAGCGGGCAGTTCCTTTTTATTCTCTAACTGTCCCGCTGCATCCGGGATCTCTATCTCTGTACAGATTCTGTACAAGAATTAAGCATTATTAGTACAGAAAAGTGTACATTCCGCTGTTTGTACACTTTTTTGTACAAGAAACGCGGAATTCTT
>JAGDCV010000079.1 GCA_017958365.1 Clostridiales bacterium | reverse complement strand
GCCTTGCGGACGAGTTCGAGGCCATCCCCGCAGGCGAGAAGACCTTACGCGAGAAGAAGATGGTAGAGCTTCTGAAGGCTTTCGGTGATGACCGGTACACCGACCTTGTGGATGAACTGACATTCATCGAGCCTGATATGATAGATGATGTGGAGGAAGATGAGGTAGATGAGCCTATAACCGCGCCTGTGGTGGAGCAGATCCCTGTGACAGAGGACGATGCGGAAGAGATTCACGAAGAAGAACCCGTCGAGCAGGCCGTTCCTGAACAGGTAGTACCTGAAGTCGAATCCGAGGAAGAAAAGGCCGCACGCGAGGAGCGTGAGAGGAGAGAGGAAGCGAAGGCTATCCTTACCCAGCAGATACTCCCGAGAGCGGTACCGCCCAAGCCTCTTACCGAGGAGGAGAAGAGGCAGGCCGTCACGGTTCATCCGAACGAAGTAAAGCCTGAGAAAACGGCTCCCAGAAAGAAGCGCAAAGGCAGTCTTTTCCTTGACTTGACGAGCCATACCGAAGATAATAGTGAGACGGAAATCAAGTCTGCGGTAAGGCAGGTTCTTGATGAGACGGAAGGAAAATAAGATTTGGATTCATATTCATATAAGATAACGGGCGGAAAGCCCCTTAAGGGTGACGTCAACATAAGCGGCAGTAAGAATGCGGTATTAGGCATACTTGCGGCTGCGATGATGATCGACGGCACCTGCACACTCGAGAATGTTCCGGATATCTCGGACGTTCACGTAATGGTAAAGATATGCGAGACCTTAGGTGCAAAGATCGAGACTGAACTTACACCCGAAGGTTCCGTCACTTTACATATCGACCCGCGCGGCATCAATACAACGGAAGCTACTGAGCCTGACGTATCAAAGATCCGTGCATCCTATTATCTTCTCGGAGCGCTCCTTGCAAGATCGGGCAAAGCTTCTTTAAGGATGCCCGGCGGATGCGACTTCGGACAAAGACCCATCGACCTTCACCTTAAGGCTTTCAGACAGATGGGTGCGAAGGGCGCAGACTACAGGAACATAAACGGAGGCGTCATCTCGCTTAATGCGAACCCTCTGCGCGGAGCCAAGATCTTCCTTGATATCGTAAGCGTCGGTGCGACGATCAACATCATGCTCGCAGCTGCAAAGGCGCAGGGCAATACGATGATCATCAACGCGGCCAAGGAGCCTCACATCGTTGACGTTGCGAACTTCCTTAACTCGATGGGTGCGAAGATCAAGGGCGCCGGTACCGATACCATTAAGATCCAGGGCGTTCCCGTCCTTCCCGGAAACTTTACTTATTCGATCATCCCCGACCAGATCGAGGCCGGAACCTACATGATCGCTGCTGCAGTTACAGGCGGAGACGTTACCATACATAACATAATCCCTACGCATATGGATCCTCTTTCCTCGAAGATGAGAGAAATGGGATACACGATCGAGGAAGGTGACGACTGGGTAAGAGTATGCAAAGATCCCGAAGAGGAGATCTGGAGCACCAATGTTAAGACTGCTCCTTACCCCGGATTCCCGACTGACCTTCAGCCTCAGACCGTTGTTCTTCTTTGTCTTGCAAACGGACAGAGCAAGATGGATGAGGACGTATGGGAGAACAGATACCAGTACATTCCCGAGCTTACGAGAATGGGTGCAAACATAAGCATCTTCGATCATATCGCACTCGTAAACGGCATAGATCATTTCTTCCCCGCGCAGGTTAAGGCAACCGATCTTCGCGCCGGAGCCGCCATGGTCTGCGCTGCACTTTCCGCCAACGGTACAAGTTACATCGACGGCGCAAGAAGGATCGACAGAGGCTACGAGAAGATAGTTGATAAGCTTAAGTCCTTAGGTGCCGACATCGAAGTTGCTGACAGCACCGGAATCTTCGAGGACAGAGAAGCCTGATGGAACTGGTTCCCTTATATTCCGGAAGTTCCGGCAACTCAACTTTAATCAGAACAGACAATGCGAACATCCTGATCGATGCCGGCCGTAACTGCAAGTATCTTACTCAGGCGCTTAATGACGTCGGCACGGATCCTTCCGATATCGATGCAGTTTTCATAACGCATTCTCATGTCGACCACGTAAGTGCGCTCGATGTTTTCATACGTAAATACCCCACGAGGCTTTATGCGACGTACGAGACTTTTCGCACGATACAAAGGCGTTTCACGAAGCCTCACGAGCTTACTCCCGACATCATCATCAAACCCCGCGAGGAGACCGAAGTCGTCCCCGGAGTTAAGGTGACTGCCGTAAGCACGCCGCACGACGCGGCAGGTTCCGTCTGCTACAAGATAAGGGACGGGGTAAAGCAGTGCATGGTAATGACGGACGTGGGCTTCGTCACGGACGAGATAATGGGGCTGGCACGGGGAGTCGATGCCATCCTCATAGAATCCAACTACGACAGGAGGATGCTCGTCTACGGCGACTATCCCGAGGACCTCAAGGTGAGGATCGCGGGTGACGGCGGACACATGAGTAACGACGACTGCGCGCAGATGGTTAAGTACCTTATCGATAACGGCACGAGAAGGATCATGCTCGGCCACCTGTCCGAGAACAACAACACTCCCGATAAAGCGGAGAAGACGGTCTGCGAGTATCTGTCATCTTTTGACCTTACCCGCGACAGCGATTACGAGCTTCGTGTGGCAAGCAGATACGAGCCCACGGGCGCATTCGTTTTCTGACATGGAAATAAGGATAATAAGTCCCGGCAAAACCCGCGAGAAATGGCTCATCGACGGCATCGAGGAGTACAGGAAAAGACTGTCAAAGTACTGTAAGACCGAGCTTGTCGAAGTAGAGGCAAGTCCCGATAACATCCCCGTGGAACGTGCTCTTGAAAAGGAAGGAGAGCTTATGCTCTCGAAGATCAAACCCGGCGATCAGGTCTGGGCGATCGACCTTCACGGCAATGAGATGAAATCGGAGGAGATATCGAAGGCATTGATCTCATCTTTGGAGAAAGGCGGCGGCAAACTTACTCTCGTAATTGGCGGCAGCAACGGCATAAGCCCGAAGGTAACCGAGCGCGCGAACCTGAGACTTTGCCTTGGCAAACACACTATGACACATACCATGACAAGGCTTATAATACTTGAGCAGATATATCGAGGTTTCAAGATATATTCGGGAGAGAATTATCATAAGTAGGTGCAGTAATGGCCAAGATAGGTATTGATCTGGGTACGACCAACAGCCTTGCGGTGGTATATAAAGACGGTCAGACGGTGAGGATCAAGAACTCGCTTGATTCATACATAACGCCCTCCGCGGTAAGCGTGGATGAGGACGGCAAGATCCTCGTGGGAGAGGCTGCAAAGGACAGACTCATATCACATCCGAAGGTATCCGCATCCGAGTTCAAAAGAGACATGGGCCTTCGTAAGACGGTAAGCCTTAACGGTACCGAGTACACTCCCGAAGAATTGTCATCCCTGATACTTAAGAAGATAAAAGCAGACAGCGAAGCTTTCTTAGGCGAGCCCGTCGAGGAAGCCATCATAAGCGTGCCTGCGTATTTTGACGATAACTCAAGAAGAGCGACCAGGATAGCTGCGGACTTATCGGGTCTCAAGGTAGAGCGTCTCATTAACGAGCCCTCGGCGGCGGCGCTTGCCTACCTTGACAAGAACGGCTACGAAGACGGCACTTACATGGTCATAGACTTCGGCGGCGGAACGCTCGATGTCTCAGTCGTTGACGTGTTCGAGAACATCATCGAGATACTTGCGGTCGCGGGCAATAACAGGCTCGGCGGCAAGGACTTCAACGAAGCAATCGCGAGGGATTTTTGCCGTAAGAATGAACTTGATTACGATGCGTTAACGCCGGCCGAGAGGGCTGTCATCTACAGGGCTTCCGAGAGGGCAAAGATAGCTCTTTCAGATATCCCCATGGTCATGATGGAAGTTCCCCTCGACACCAAAAAGCTCGTGCTTACCCTGAACAACAAAGAGCTCATCTCGATAAGCAAGAGCATCTTTGAAGGCATAAGGGAGCCCGTGCGAAAAGCGATCCACGACAGCCGCAAGAAACTCGGAGACATCGACAGGGTGATCCTCGTCGGAGGCTCGTGCAAGATGCCTACGGTAAGAGAATTCATAAGACAGATCACTGGAATCGTTCCCGATACATCGATCGATCCCGATATCGCGATAGCAGAAGGCGCAGGCATCTACGCCGCGATGAAGAACAAGGAACTTAAGGACGTGGTCCTTACGGACATATGCCCGTTTACTCTCGGAGTTGCAGTCAATAACGACCTGTTAAATGACGGCTCACAGATGATGAGTTCCATCATCCCGAGAAACAGCACGTTGCCTTCTTCCATCATGAAGCCGTATTCGGCTTCGTCAGAGAATCAGTCGAAGATAACCATCAAGGTCTATCAGGGCGAGAGCATCGACCCGGATAAGAACCTGTTTCTAGGCGAGCTTAATCTCGACTGCCCGCCGACCAAGTTCGCGGCGAAGATATGCGACGTAAAGATGACATATGACATCAACGGCATCCTTATAGTGGATGTATTTACGGCTGACGGTCTTGCAAAGACGAAGGCTTTTCGAAGCAACAGCAGCGTGCTTACCGATGAAGAGGTCGAGCAGATGAGAAAGAAGATAGAAGAGGCCATGCTCGTGTCTCCCGAGGATGAGAAGTACAGGGCTCTTCTTGCACGCGCGGAGAGGGTCTACGAGGAGTCATTCGAGGACCAAAGACTTGTGCTGCAAAGACTTATCATGGCGTTTAAGGGCAGCATTGCCTTAAGAGATCCGATAAAGGTCCAGCAAAGCTATAAAGCGCTGTCGGATATCCTCGATACGATGGAGTATTAAGATGGAGACTTTCTGGGACACTCTCGGCATTCACGCGACGACGGATCAGAAGAAGATAAGAAAAGCCTACTCAGCCCTTGTTAAGGTACATAATCCGGAAGACGATGAGGAGCAGTTCCGTAAGATCAATTCCGCCTACAAGGCTGCAATGAAGTTCGCCTCCACGTTCACACACTTGGATCTTTCCGATGAGCAGATAGAGATACTTGATGTAAGGCCGGACGGATCGTTCGGGGTCAAGTTCTATGATAAGGAAGGAAAGCCCATGTTCCCGGCACCGCCTGCGGCATTGCCTAAGGAGGAGGCGTCTTTTGAACCTGAGCCTACCGTATCCGATTCGGATAAACTGTTCGATTTTGATTCGATAGATTCGTCCGTGGTTTCCGAATTCACGCAGGATGAGCTCAATACGATGAGCGGTCACATAACTCTGGTTCCGGGATTCCCGGTTCCCGACAGTGAGCGGACGCGGGCACTTCGCGATTATCTTAACGAAGAGCTTAACGTGGTAAAGGACCTGTCGGTAAGCGCGAGTCCCGATCAGATCGACAAGACCATCGATGATGCGGTTACCATCGCCACTGTCTTTGTAAAGAACGAACGATTCAGGGGAGAGAAGCTTCTTTGGCAGGTGTATTTCTTCTCGCCGCTCGTTAAGTCCCTTAAAGCCAATCTGTTCTTCTACAGAAGACTTGAGATGCTTATAAATGACGAGAAACTCACCCCGGGTAATGCGCTAATCATATCGGAGGTGGTACCTAACCGCCCGCGTGTGTATATCACATAAACGGAGAAGAAAGAGGATGAGACGGCAAGGATCGACTTCATCTCTAAGGTTCCGTTCAGATACATAGAGGGTGAGTATCAGGAATTCGACGAGCTCATGAACAAGGAAGATAAGGGGGAGGTAGATAAACTCATCAAGTTCCTTGAGACCATCCCCGTAAACATATACGGGCCGCTGATGCCTTCGTTCCCGCCTTCATATAAGAACAAACTGCTTGATGCGGAAATGATATTTCATCTTATCCTGACGGCACCGTTTTGCAAGGACATGATGAATAACCGCCTGTTGTGGAAGCTTTACTTCAGGGGCAAGCTCATCAAGCCGATCATCCACAGGCTCGATCTTCATACGATGATAACGAAGAAGACCATGGAGATTAAGATCCCCAAGGAGACTTTAAAGATAATCAAGAAGGAGATGAGTTATTCCGAGACGGCTTTCATCGTCAAAAAGAAAGAGGATAAGGAATGGTTCTACCTTAAGATCCTTAATAACGATCCCGCCCCGACGGCAAGGACCGATAAGGAGAAAAAGCTTAAGACCTTGGAGATATTCGGGTTCACGCTCGGGATAGCGATAGGTCTTCTTATCCTTATAATCAAGCATTATCTGGCGTGACGGTTTGACAAAGGATTATACGGTATGTATAATCAGCGGGTACTTTAGTGCTTTAGTGTAATAAAGTGAACAGCTACTAATTATATAGAGGGAATATAACTATGAACAACAACAAGTACTACACAGCCGACGGATTTACCGATACGCTTCCCGGCATCTGCGCCTTCAAAAAGCAGACCGAGAGCAACATAAGAGAGTTGTTCAGGCTCCACGGCTATAAGGAAATAGAGACTCCGGGAATCGAGTATCTCGATATCTACAGCAAACCCGGATTCGTACCCGAGGAGAACCTTTATAAGATGACTGACCAGAAGGGAAGACTTCTGGCTTTAAGATACGACGGAACCATCCCGGCGGTAAGATACGCTGCAGGCATCAAGGACTTTGATGCAAGCCTTCTTCCTTTGCGTCTGTCATACATCGAGAACATGTACCGCTTCGCTGACAGCGGCGGAGGAAAGCAGAGCGAGTTTACTCAGGCGGGCGTGGAGCTCATGGGCGCGGAAGGTTCAGATGCTGACGCCGAGGTCATTGCACTTGCGATCAAGTCGGCTCTGGGCGCAGGCATCAAGGACCTTCAGATCGCGATAGGTCAGGTAAGACTTTACGACGGTATCGTAAAGCAGTTGGGCCTCGACGAGAACACGAAGGATACGATCCGCAAGGCCATCAACAGCCGTGATACGGTAACGATAGAGAAGACATGCGATAACCTGGGCATCTCAAGCGAGGGAAGAGAACTTCTCCTTATGCTTCCTGATGCACAGGGTACATACGACATCATAGATGCCTTCAGAAGCAGGGTAACTGATCCTTCCGCGACGGAGGCTCTCGATAACTTAAAGGAGATCCTCGATAACTTGGATGAGCAGGGTTTCCTTAAGTATGTATCAGTTGATGCAGGCCTCATCGGAGGAAGCATCGACTACTACACGGGCGTCGTATTCAAAGGCTTCACCTACGAGGTCGGTTTTCCGATAGTAAGCGGCGGCCGTTACGACAACACCGTTGCCGTCTTCGGAAGGCAGATGGAGTGCGTCGGGTTTTCGCTCAGTCTGACGCTCACGCTCACGGCTCTTCTTCGCCAGGGCGTGTCCATGGAAGACAAGTCGCCTGACGTTATCGTGGGTTATGCTCCCGGATTCCGCTCACAGGCATTTGCCCTCGTGGAGTCATTAAGGGAAGAGGGGCTTGCGGCCATACTCGATACCACCGGCATGGACAGTGCCGCTCTTGATGAGTACAGCAGCAAATCGGGGATAGACAAGTGCGTTTACGTTGAGGAGGAAAGCTGATGCTTACGATTGCGTTATCAAAAGGAAGACTCGCCGAGAAGGCAATAGGACTTCTCGAAAATGCGGGATACGACTGCACTGCAGCCAAGGAGGAGTCAAGAAAACTCATACTTGAGGACGAGAATGCGGGATTAAGGTTCATCATGGCCAAGCCCGCTGACGTACCCACCTACGTCGAGTACGGCGCAGCCGATATCGGCGTTGTCGGCAAGGATACTTTGCTCGAGGAGGGAAGAGACCTCTATGAGGTAGCGGACTTAGGCTTCGGCAAGTGCAGGATGTGCGTTGCAGGCCCCGTGGATCTGAAGGACGGAAAGCTCGACCTTATCCCCAACAAGAGGATCGCAACGAAGTATCCGAACATCACGAGATCCTACTTCGAAGGAGTCAAGAAGGAGAGCGTCGAGATCATCAAGCTTAACGGTTCGATCGAACTTGCTCCCCTCATCGGTCTTGCCGACTGCATCGTTGACATAGTCGAGTCCGGAAGGACTTTGAAGGAGAACGGACTTGATGTTATCGAGACCGTTGCGGACATTTCCGCAAGAGTCGTAGTAAACCGAGTCTCGATGAAGATGAAATCTTCCGAGATTAAGCCTATGATAGAGAAGATCAAAGAACAGGTGGCACTATTATGAAATGCAGATTTGTAAAAGGCGATGCAGATAATCTTAAGGAGATCTGCGAGCAGTTAGGCGCCAGGGGAAAGATGGACTTAGGTCCGGTCATCTCTGTCGTTCAGGGCGTTATAAATGACATAAGACAAAGAGGGGACGAGGCTGTCCTCGAGTATACCGAGAAGTTTGACAAGGCGGTTCTCACTCCTTCTTCCATGGTCGTTACCAAGGAAGAGATCGAGAGCGCCTATGCTTCTTTGGAAGCGGAGGACCCCGAACTTCTTCGCATAATGAAGACGGCGGCCGAGAACATAAGGGTATTCCACGAGAAGCAGAAGGAAGAAGGCTTCATGATGGATACCGCGAAGGGCTCCAAGATCGGTGTCCGCGTAAGACCCATCACGGTTGCGGGCGTTTACGTTCCCGGCGGTACGGCACCTTTGCCGTCAACGGTACTTATGGACGTTATCCCGGCTTCTGTAGCGGGAGTTCCCAGGATCGTATTCTGTACTCCGCCGAGGGCGGACGGCACCATCGCTCCCGTCATCCTTGCAGCCGCGGACATCGCAGGCGCAACGGAGATCTATAAGGTCGGAGGCGCACAGGCTGTCGCAGCCATGGCTTACGGAACCGAGACCATCCCGAGAGTAGATAAGATCTGCGGCCCAGGAAACATATATGTTAATACTGCGAAGAGACTCGTGTTCGGTCAGGTTGACATCGATATGTTCGCAGGTCCGTCCGAGGTAATCATCATCGCTGACGAATCGGCTGATCCCGAGTTCGTTGCAGCGGACATGCTCGCACAGGCAGAGCACGATAAGATCGCTTCCGCCATCGTTCTTGCAACGGGTGAAGACCTTGCAACGAAGATATGGGAGGCAGCAGACAGAAGATCCGAGAGAGCAGACCGTAAGGCGCAGCTTGAAGGATCGATGGAAAACTACAGTTCAGTCATCTGCGTGGATTCCCTCGAGACTGCAATTGCATTCTCGGAGGAATTAGCGCCCGAGCACCTTGAGCTTTGCGTTAAGGACCCTGAGGCAACACTTGAGAAGATCAATAATGCGGGTGCCGTATTCCTCGGCAACTACTCGCCGGAGCCTCTGGGCGACTACTTTGCAGGTCCCAACCATACACTGCCCACGAGCGGTACCGCGAGATTCTTCTCTCCCCTTAACACGGGTGACTTCTATAAGAAGATCAGCGTTATCAACTATAACGAAGAGTCTTTAAGGGAAGTCTATAAGGATGTCGCAAGGTTTGCCAGAAGCGAAGGGCTTAACTGTCACGCCGAGTCGATAGAATCGAGATTCGAGGATATAAATGAGTAAGTTTTGGAACAGGAAGATAAATGAGATAGAGCCGTACGTCGCGGGCGAACAGCCAAAGCCCGGACAGAAGGTCATTAAGCTCAACACGAACGAGAACCCTTTTCCTCCTTCACCGAGGATAAGAGCGGTCCTTCGTACGTTCGATATCGGAGATCTTAAGCTTTACCCCGATACCAATGCGACCGAGTTCATCGAGGCCGTCGCCAATAAAGAAGGCGTTAAGCCCTCGCAGGTATTCGCGGGAAACGGTTCCGATGAAGTTCTTGCGCTTTGCTTCCAGACATTCTTCGAGAAGGAGGGCAATACGGATCTTCCCGTTTTGACACCCGACTTCTCCTACAGCTTCTATCCCGTATTCGAAAAATTCTATGACATAAGATCAAAGAAGATACCTTTAAGAGAGGACATGAGGCTTGAGGCTGAGGATTATATCGGAGTTCCTAACTGCGGTATCGCGATCGCCAACCCCAACGCACCCACATCGCGTTCCATAAGTCTTCGCGACATCAAAAGGATCGCTGATAACAATCCCGACTCGGTAGTCATCATCGATGAGGCTTACGTCGAGTTCATGGATCCGTTCTTCACGGCAGTGGAGCTTTTGCCCGAATGCCCGAACCTTCTCGTCGTAAGGACGACGTCAAAGTCATATAGTCTCGCGGGACTTCGCGTAGGATACGCCATCGGTTCCGAGGAGCTTATCGAGGGTCTTAAGAGAGCGAGGGACTCGTTCAACTCCTATCCCACGGACAGGCTTGCCCAGAGGATAGCGGCTGCGGCAGTGCGTGACGATCACTATCACATGGCCTGCCTTGATGAGATCATCAGAACGCGTAAGTTTACCGAGTTTGCTTTAAGAGGGCTGGGATTCAAGATGCCGGAGTCATCCGCTAATTTCATTTTCGCGAAGCCTCCGCAGGGAATTGACGCGGAAACGTTATATAAAAACCTGCGTGCAAAGGGTATACTTGTAAGGTATTTCAAGACTGAAGGCATTAACGACAGGCTCCGTATCACGATCGGAACGAGACAGGACATGGAGCAGCTTATCGCCGCAGTCAAGGAGGAGGTTTCAAATGTCCAGGACAGCGCAAGTCGCACGTAAGACAAAAGAGACTGAGATCACGGTTGCCATCAACCTTGACGGCAAGGGTGAGAATCAGATAGACACCGGCATCGGTTTCTTCGATCACATGCTGACGGCTTTGTCGAAGCACTCCGGTATCGACATGAAGATAACCTGCAAGGGAGATCTTGAGGTCGATGCACATCACTCAGTCGAGGATACGGGAATCGTTCTGGGCCAGGCCATCGCTGAGGCTTTGGGCGACAAGCTCGGAATCAGGCGTTACGGTGACGCCAGGATCCCCATGGATGAAGCACTGGGCGTGGCTGTCATCGATATCTCCGGAAGGCCGTTCCTTGTATATGACTGCGAGTTCTCGGGTGACATGGTAGGTCAGCTCGACACTCAGCTTATTGAGGAATTTATGAGAAGTCTCGCGTATAATGCAGGAATAACTTTGCACATCTCCTCTCCTTACGGCGCTAATGACCACCACAAGGCAGAGGCCATGTTCAAGGCTTTGGCAAGGGCATTAAGAGAGGCCGCGGAGATCGACCCGAGATTCGAAGGACAGGTCGTCTCAACCAAAGGAAGTTTATAAAAACACGGAGGATATAAAAATGCTTATTAAAGATACTGATTTTATCGATAAGCCGTTACTTGCAAAAGGAAAGGTAAGAAACATATATGATCTCGGAGACAGTCTCCTTCTCGTAGTAACAGACAGGATCTCTGCATTCGATGTTATCTTCGACGAACTGATCCCCGACAAGGGAAGAGTTCTTTCTTCCATCTCTGCTTTCTGGTTTGATTTCACGAAGGACATCATTCCGAATCACGTCATCACAACAAACCCCAAGGAGTATCCTCAGGGCTTCGATAAGTACGCAGAGGAGCTCGAGGGACGTTCCATGCTCGTTAAGAAGGCACAGATGCTTCCTGCAGAGTGCATCGTCAGAGGTTACCTCGAGGGTTCCGCTTTGAAGGAGTACAAGGCTTCCGGTACAGTCGGCGGCATCAAGATGCCCGAGGGCATGGTACAGGGCGACAAGCTCCCCGAGCCGTTGTTCACACCTTCCACAAAGGAAGAGAGCGGCCACGATATCAACATCACATACGAGCAGCTCGTCGACCTGATCGGCGAGGAGGATGCAAGCGCATTGAGAGATGCATCCATCGCTCTTTATAAGAAGGTTTCCGAGTACGCTCTTACAAAGGGCCTCATCCTTGCCGACACAAAGTTTGAGTTCGGTAAGATCGACGGCGTGCTTACAGTCTGCGACGAGATGTTCACTCCCGACTCTTCAAGATTCTGGGATGCGGCTGATTATGAGCCCGGTCACGCTCAGAAGAGCTTCGACAAGCAGTTCTTAAGAGAGTGGCTTGAGACACTCGACTGGGACAAGACATATCCTGCTCCCACACTTCCTCAGGACATCATCGACAAGACCGCCGAGAAGTACAGAGAGTGCTACAGCAAATTAACAGGTAAGGAAATCTGACTTTAAGTGATAGCCATAGCTGACTACAAGATGGGCAATCTCGCCTCCGTGCGAAAAGCCCTCGAGTACCTGCATCTCGAATGCCGTATCACGGATGATCCCGATTTCATATCGCGTTCTGATGCGCTCATTCTCCCCGGAGTAGGAGCATATGCACCTGCAATGAAAGCCCTTGAGGAGAAAGGACTCGATGTTGCCGTGAAGAAGTTTGCGGAATCGGGCAGGCCTCTTCTCGGCATTTGTCTCGGGATGCAGTTGATGCTTACCGAGTCTGAAGAGGGTGCGGTAGACGGCAACATAAAAGGTCTTGATCTGATACCGGGCGTGGTAAGAAAGTTCCCGTCGGAAGAAACGGTAAACAAGGGACTTAAGGTTCCCCAGATCGGCTGGAACAAGCTTACTGATGTCAGGGGAAGCATCCTCCGCGAAGATGACTATGTCTACTTCGTTCACTCTTTCTACTGTGATCCTTCTGATGCGGCTGATGCTGCAGCATATACGGAGTACGGAATAAAGTATGTGTGCGCTCTTGAGCGCGGCAATATTTTCGCGACGCAGTTCCATCCCGAGAAGAGCGGTGAAGCGGGACTTCAGATCCTCGAGAGATTCGGAAGGAGAATAAAGAAGTGATAATACTTCCTGCTGTTGACCTCTTAGGAGGCAAGTGTGTAAGACTTCTTAAGGGTGACTATAACAAGGTCACCGTTTATAACGACGATCCCGTAGGTCAGGCATGGCAGTTTAAGGAGGCGGGAGCCGAGTGGATACACGTTGTTGACCTCGACGCCGCCAGGTCCGGAGTTCCCACGAACCACGAGATCATAAGGCAGATCGCCGATAAGACCGGTCTTAAAGTCGATACCGGCGGCGGAATCCGCAACATGGATACCTTAAGAAGATGGATCGAGGACTACGGCGTATCAAGATGCGTTCTCGGAACGGCTGCCGTTAAGGACAGGGCGTTCACGGAGAAGGCGATCGAGATGTACGAAGATAAGATCGCCATCGGGATCGATGCCAAAGACGGTGAAGTTGCAGTCGACGGATGGACATCAGGTTCCGGCGTCAATGCCGTCGAATTCGGATTACTGATGAAGTCGATAGGTGCGAAGACGGTCGTCTTCACTGACATAGCAAGAGACGGAATGCTCACGGGTCCCGCAGTCGAGTCCACGAAGGAAATGGTGGATAAGACAGGCCTTGATGTTATTGCTTCAGGCGGAATCGGAAGCAATGAGGATGTATTGAACATAAGAACTTCAGGCTGTGCCGGTGTCATCGTCGGCAAGGCCATATACGAAGGAAAGGTAGATCTTAAGACATGCTTACAAAGCGTATAATCCCATGTCTTGATGTTAAGGACGGCAGAGTCGTCAAAGGTGTCAACTTCGTCTCGTTAAGAGATGCCGGCGACCCCGTTGAGTGCGCCAAGCAGTACAACCTGTCAGGTGCAGATGAACTCGTCTTCCTCGATATAACTGCTACACTCGAAGCACGCGATACGGTCATCGACATGGTAGAGCGTGTTGCAAATGAAGTGTTTATCCCTTTCACGGTCGGCGGCGGCATAAGGACCGTCGATGACATACGTGCGATCTTAAACGCAGGTGCGGATAAGGTCTCTTTGAATTCTGCTGCGGTCAAGGATCCTTCCTTTGTTAAGAAAGCTTCCGAGATGTTCGGTGCACAGTGCATCGTAGTTGCCATCGACGTCAAAAGACGCGAAGGACAGGAAGACAAGTTCCCTTCAGGCTGGGAAGTCGTGATCGCAGGAGGCACGAAGCCTACCGGCATTGATGCACTTTGGTGGGCGAAGGAAGTAGTTTCCTTAGGTGCAGGCGAGATCCTTCTTACGAGCATGGATAAGGACGGAACGAAGTCCGGCTTTGATAATGTGATCACGGCCATGATCGCGGATGCCGTATCGGTTCCCGTCATTGCAAGCGGCGGCGCGGGTTCCATGGAGGATTTCTACGACGGCATCATCGACGGCAAGGCTGACGCGGTGCTTGCGGCTTCTCTTTTTCATTTCGGCGAGATAAAGATATCGGATCTTAAGGTTTACCTCGAGGGCAGGGGCATACCCGTAAGGCGCATCCCGGATACGCTTGATATGTGGGCACACATGAAGAAGAATTCCGACGGCATGGTTCCTGCGATAACACAGGATGCCGCTAACGGTGACGTGCTCATGATGGCTTACATGAATTACGAGGCTTTCAAGCTTACGTGCGAGACGGGTTACATGCACTACTACTCAAGATCGAGGAACACTCTTTGGAAGAAGGGTGAGACTTCAGGTCACGTACAGAAGGTCGTGTCATGTTCGGTGGATTGCGACCGTGATACACTTTTATATAAAATAGAGCAGACGGGCGCCGCCTGTCATACCGGAAACAGAACATGCTTCTACACGGATCTTGAAGCGTGGGACTACGATAAAGAATAGGAGACAAACATGAACATCATCGAAGAGCTCTACAGCGTTGTATTAAACAGACAGAAGAATCCTACGGAAGGGTCTTATACCAACTACCTTTTAAATGAAGGAACGGAGAAGATCGCCAAGAAGGTAGGAGAGGAAGCAGTAGAGACTGCTATCGCTGCCGCTAAGGGTTCAAAGCCTGAAGTTGTAGGTGAGATCTCCGATGTTATCTATCACATGCTCGTCCTCATGGTAAATATGGGAATCACACCTGACGATATCGAGAAGGAGCTTCGCGGAAGAAGGAGCTGATCATGCGTAATATCGTAATCGTTGAGGCCGTCTCGACAGGATATAACTTCGTCGAGGACGTTATTAAAAGAGGATATAATCCCGTTCTTGTTGAGGTAAAGGACGATACAGGTGAGGATACGGGTGAGCTTAGAAGAAGTTCATATGCGCTCTTTAAGCAGATGCCCCGTGTCATTAAAGAGAACGAGTCCTATGAGAGGACTTTGTCTGACATCAAGGCGCTCGACCCCGTTGTCGTAGTTGCAGGTTCCGAATCAGGTGTCCCTCTTGCAACGAGACTTGCCGAGGACTTAGGGCTTCCGGGCAATCCCGCTGCGAACATCCCCCAGATGACGCGCAAGGACTGCATGCACGAGGCTTTGAAGAAGGCGGGCATCCGTTATATCAAGGGCCGCAAGGTCAAAAATGTCGCGGAGGCTTTGGAGTTTTGCAGGGAGAATAAGTTCACCGATGCCGTGGTTAAGCCTCTCCAGAGTGCGGGAAGCCAGGGTCTTTTCCTTTGTAATTCATTAAGTGACGTCGAGAATGCCGTTAATGAACTTCTCTCGATGATCGATATCTTCGGAAGACCGATCACCGAGGTTCTCGTTCAGGAGAGGATCAGGGGAACGGAGTATATCGTCAATACCGTATCATGCCAGGGTATTCACAAGATGAACTCTGTCCTTCGCTATAAGAAGCAGACGACGCCCGAGGGCGGATACATATACGATTACATCGAGACCATAACCCGTCTTGAGTCAGGTCACAGTGAGATGATCCAGTATGCCCTGAAGGTTGCCGATGCCATCGGCATCAAGTACGGCATGGTTCACGGTGAGTACGTCATAGACAAGACAGGCCCCGTTCTGATAGAGGTCAACTGCCGTCCCATGGGATGTTCCATGACTGCGGAGTTCCTCGACAGCATCTACGGCCAGCACGAGACGGATACCACGCTCGACTGCTATCTTAATCCCGAGAAGTTCATGGCGAGCCTCAACAAGCCCTACAGACCCAAGCGTAAGGGCGTTCTTAAGCTCATCATTGTTCCGGGAGAGCGTGAAGTCGAGGATACACCTATCTGGGAGATCGGAAGCCAGCTTCGAAGCATCTATAAGATCGCGGCAGACAAGGGTTCCACTGCAAGGATCTACCATAAGACGAGAGATCTCGAGTCCAACGGCGGTATCCTTTATCTTGTTCACGATAACGAGCACGTGGTCCAGGAGGACCTTAAGCTCCTTAAGGAGATCGAGCACAGATATTTCCAGTACATCCTCAATGAGGGAATGTCGAGAAGATGGTTCCCCGATCCGAAGATGCCCAAGAACGACTACAGCAAGATTATAGAGAACAACAAATGCTACGGCGGCATCCTTGTTCTTTCAGATGAGAAAGTCGACATCAACGGAGTTAAGAGCGTAACTCCCGATACATATAAGGAAGCGCAGAAGGGATATGACTTCGTCATAGTCGGCTGCCAGGATTACCTTACCACCATAAGTGAGACAAAGTGCCTTAAGATCATCTTTGACGCGATAAGTCTGTTAAGACCGGGCGGAAAGGTCATTATCCCCAAGGGTACATGGCATTATCTTTCATACGGAAGGCAGGGTGCCGAGCTTCTTCTGAGAATCACCGGCCTCGTTATCGAGCCGCCGAGAAGTGTCGATTCCGACGAGGTCATCGGAACGAACGAGGACAATCTGTCCTCGTTCTGATGGTCCCTTAAGAAGAATAATTAAAATAAAGAAAATTCTTCGTTGACAGGTGTTTACAGCCCGTGTTACAATTGTCGAGCAAAAAAGCCGCAAGGTCTTTTTTTATTGTGTAGAAAAACGGAGGAGCTAAGTTATGGCTAAGGCTGGTGCCAGAGATAAACTCACACTTGCATGTGATGAGTGCAAGCGCAGGAATTATCAGACATATAAGAATAAGAAGAATAATTCCGAGAGACTCGAATTGAAGAAGTATTGCCCTTTCTGCCGTAAGCATACGGTACACAAGGAGACCAAGTAATGGCTGATAAGTCAAAGAAAAATGTTTTCCAGAGAATCGGCCAGACTTTCAAGGAGGTCCGTCAGGAGCTCAAGAAGTCAGTATGGCCTTCCAAAGAGAAGCTCAGAAACACATCTGCAGTAGTTCTTACAGTTATCGTATTCTTTGCGGTATTCCTGAGTATCATTGCTATCGGCGGAAGATGGATTCTCGATAAGGTTAACTTCTACGATGAGGTTGAACCTTCTGTAACAGCAGCAACCGAAGTAACGGCTGCACCTGTTGAGACAGTAATGGCAGAGGATGTCTTGGATCTTTCCGAGACCGAGGTTATCGAGGAGGCGGCCGAGACAGAGGCTGCTGAGAGTGAGGCGTAATATGGCTGAAGAAAAAGAAGGCAAGTGGTACGTCGTTCACACATACTCGGGTTACGAGAACAAGGTTAAGACCTTGCTTGAGAAGACTATCGCTAACAGAGGAATGCAGGATATCATCCAGGATATCTACATTCCCACTGAAGATATCATCGAGATCAAAGACGGTAAGAAGAAGCCCATCAAGCGCAAGAAGTATCCGGGATACGTTTTCATTAAGTTCGTAAGCGGATTCGATACACTTGGCAAGGATGAGGAGCCTTCTGCAGCCGATAAGGAGCTCTGGTATCTCATCAGAAATACAAGAGGCGTAACAGGATTTGTTTCCACTAACCCCAACAAGCCTCTCCCTATCGCAGACAGCGATCTTGCTGCTATGGGTATGGAGACTGACTGGGTACCTGAGGTCGATTACGATGTCGGAAGCACCATCCGTGTTATCAGCGGACCTTTTGCTGATTCTATCTGCGTCGTCGAAGAGATGAACAACGAGAAGCAGCAGGTTAAGGTCAAGCTCACGATGTTCGGTCGTGAGACACCTGTTTATCTCGACTTCACACAGGTCGAGAAGATCTAAGGACTGTAAGCGCCAAGGCGCACAGTAAATAAACTATTTTGGGAGGTGGCCGTTATGGCTAAGAAAATTGCAGGTTATGTAAAACTTCAGATCCCTGCAGGCAAAGCTACACCCGCGCCGCCGGTAGGACCAGCTCTTGGACAGCAGGGCATTAACATTGCTCAGTTCGTAAAAGAGTTCAATGAGAGAACAGCTAAGGACGCAGGTCTCATCATTCCTGTAGTTATTACAGTTTATGCTGACCGTTCCTTTACTTTCATTACCAAGACTCCTCCGGTGCCGGTACTTCTTAAGAAGGCCTGCAACATCGAGAAGGCTTCAGGTAAGCCTAACACACAGAAGGTAGCAACGATATCTTTCGAAGAGTGCAAGAAGATCGCAGCTATCAAGATGCCCGACTCCAATGCTTCTTCTATCGAGAAGTGCGCAGAGATGGTTGCAGGTACTGCAAGATCCATGGGTATCGTAGTAACAAGAGACTAAGGAAGGAGACTGTAAATGAAAAAAGGTAAGAGATATACAGAACTTGCCAAGCTCGTTGACAGAGCAACAGCTTACGATCCTTCTGAGGCCGTTAAGCTTATCGAGCAGACAGGTAAGGCAAAGTTTGATGAGACAGTAGAGCTTCACGTTCGTTTGGGCGTTGACTCCCGTCACGCTGACCAGCAGGTTAGAGGTGCGGTAGTTCTCCCTCACGGTACAGGTAAGACAAAGAAGGTCCTCGTTTTCGCTAAGGGCCCCAAGGCTGATGAAGCTACTGCAGCAGGCGCTGATTTTGTCGGTGCTGAAGAGATGGTAACAAAGATCCAGAGCGAGAACTGGTTCGACTTCGATGCAGTTGTTGCAACACCTGACATGATGGGTGTCGTAGGTCGTATCGGTAAGGTATTGGGTCCTAAGGGATTGATGCCTAACCCTAAGTCCGGAACAGTTACCATGGATGTTACTAAGGCTATCAACGATATCAAGGCCGGTAAGGTTGAGTATCGTCTTGATAAGACAAATATCATCCACTGCCCTATCGGTAAGGTTTCTTTCGGTGAGGAGAAGCTCCTCGAGAACCTTACTGCAATCATGGAGGCTATCGCTAAGGCTAAGCCTTCCGCAGCAAAGGGACAGTATTTTAAGAATGCAACCATCGCTACAACGATGGGTCCCGGTATCAGGCTCAATACACAGAAGTTTATCTGATCCTGATAAATTAAAAGCAATTAAATATCTTTCATGCCAAAGACAGCCGCTGGCCGCAAGGTCAGCCGCCGAGGAATGAAGCTTAATCGCATAACGTGATTGACTTTAACCCTTATGTCTTGCGGCATAGGGGTTTTAAAATCTTATAAGGAGGTAAAAGAAATGCCCAGTGAGAAAATTCTTGCACAGAAGAAGCAGGTTGTAAGCGATCTCGCAGCTTCATTCAAGGAAGCTAAGACATTTGTATTCGTTGCATCCCGCGGACTTACAGTAGAGCAGGATACTATCATGAGACGTGATCTTAGAAACGGCAACGTTAAGTTCCAGGTAATCAAGAACACTGTTCTCCGCCTCACATTCAAGGAGCTCGGTATCGAGGGTCTTGATGAGGTTTTTGAGGGTCCTACGGCTGTTGCATACTCTGACGATGTTGTTGCTCCTGCAAAGATCATCGCTAAGTACGCTAACGATTATGAGCCTATGGAGATCAAAGGCGGAATCATCGACGGTAAGGTTGCTACAAAGGAAGAGATCATTGCTCTTTCCAAGGTTCCGGATCCCGAGACACTTTACAGCCAGGTCGTATATGGTTTGCTTTTCCCTTTCACAAAGCTTGCCATGCTCGTTAAGGCTGTAGCAGAGAAGAAGCAGGAAGAAGATGGTGCTCCCGCACCTGCAGCAGCCGAAGAGGCTCCCGCAGCAGAAGCACCTGCAGCTGAGGAAGCTCCCGCCGAGGAAGCACCCGCAGCAGAAGAAGCAGTAGCTGAAGAAGCTCCTGCAGAAGAGCCGGCACCGGCTGATGCCTGATAGGCAAACAAACAAAAAATAATTAATTCTAAAATGGAGGAATTTAAAAATGGCTAGTGAGAATATCACAAAGATCCTCGATGAGATCAAGGCTCTTTCCGTAACAGAGCTTTTCGACCTCGAGAAGGCAATTGAAGAAGAGTTTGGCGTATCTGCAGCAGCTATGGTTGCAGCAGCTCCTGCAGCTGGCGGTGCAGCCGGCGGCGCTGAGGAGAAGTCTGAGTTCACAGTTATGCTCAAGGGCTTCGGTGATGCTAAGATGGGCGTTATCAAGGCTGTTAAGGACGCTATGGGTCTCGGTCTTAAGGATGCTAAGGAGCTCGTTGAGAAGGCACCTGTTGCCCTCAAGGAGAACGTATCCAAGGATGAGGCTGACGAGCTCATGAAGAAGCTCGAGGGTTCCGGCGCTGAGCTCGAGCTCAAGTAATCTTATCTGATTATCAGAAGATTAGAGGGTTGTCCGTATGGGCAACCCTTTTATTATATTTAGATATTGACTTTGCGCGGTAATGCTTATATAATTTTCTAGCAATTTACGGCGGCAT
>JAGDCV010000078.1 GCA_017958365.1 Clostridiales bacterium | reverse complement strand
TCAGCGAAGGCTCATATCAGTACATCGATCCCGAAGACGAGAGCAATAACGCTTATCTCACGGTAACTTACGAGACTAACGATTACGTCGGTGACGAGAACTATCAGTTCACCTGCAATCAGCACGATCTTATATGTGAGGAATTCCCGGATGCCACAGTCAATACTATCCTCGAAGGCGGGATAAACGATGACGCCGGAGCCATTTACCGGATCGATACCGGAGATATGTTCATCTACAGATGGTACATGGTAAGATCGGGCGATCAGGTCCTCTTCGAGGTGATCACGAATGACGGCGAACTGCTTGAGACCGAGATGTATGAACAGAACGAACTCGAACTCGGCATCATGAGCTTTGAATGGAATCGATAAGGGGGAACCGGCATGATCTACGATGAGAAAAAGCATTATGACCTTGTATATAACGACATCCAGAGAGTCGGACGTTTCTCGAACTTCACCCTGGAGTACAGCAGAAGACAGAACGAGCAGCTTCAAAAAGCTGCAAACGGAAGGATCATGGTCACTACCAACAACTTAAAGGAATTCGGTCTTGCATGCCTTGCCATCGCGATCGCACTCGGCGTGGGATTTGCAATGCATAAGTTTCTTCCCTGCGGTAAGTCGGTCATATTCCATATGGTCGCTGCGGCCGCATGCATGATCTTCGGTGTGTACATGATTAAAAGCGGTAAGAACAAGCACATTTACTTCCTGAAGGACACACTTTCAGACTACTCACGCGGTGCGATCTTGCTCGTGGAGGCAGTGCTCATAATCGCCTTGTGGTTTAATCTTCCTTTCGCGACGGACTGGGAATGCAATTACTTCATAGCAGGAACATGTCTTATCGCCATCGGTCTTAACGAAGCGCTGGATTTTGTGATGCTCATCACGAGAAGAAGCAGGATCTACCCTGTCTGCCTTAATGCAGAGTGCATCGGATATGTCAGAAAAAGAACGGTATCCTCTGACGCCGATAACCATCACGTCAACTGGTACAATTCTCCCGTCTTCAGATACACGTACGGAGGACGTGAGATAATCGCATTCTACGACGTGCTTTCAAGAGGCATCGATGCCTCTCTCCCTCTCGGTCCCTGTACCGTAGACATTAACGGGGATGAGCCCGGAGCGATCTTTAACCCCACAAAGAGAGGTTACGTCTCACGCGTCGTGATCGCAGCCGTATTGCTCTTCATAGGAATAATCCTTATCTCGGCAGTACTTAAGGGTAACGTTAACGGATCCGGCATCAGCTTCTGATCTCATCACCTCCATGTTTGCCTCAACTCTGATAAACTTTCGGGCGGATTTGAGATACAATCAAGGAACATCATAACGATGCCCAAGGAGTAAAACATGGAAGAACCCAGATATTACGACAGCATAAAAGAACTTATCCTGGCTACTTCGGAGCTTTACAAAAACGACGTTGCATTCAGGGTCAAGACCAAGGCCGGCAAGGAGCCGGAATATAAAGACTACACTTACGCTGACTTCATCGAGAACATAAATGCAGTCGGCACCGCTTTCTACGATAGCGGCTTTAAAGGCGGAAGGATAGCCATGATCGGAAGAAACCAGTACTACTGGGTCATCCCCCACATGGCGTGCCTGTTCGGCGGGATCGTATCGGTGCCGATAGACAAGGAACTTCCCTTGGGCGAGATGGAGGATTCACTCGTCAGAGCCGAGGTCGATGCAGTTGTCTTCGACTCCAAGTACAAAGAGCAGATCGAGCAGATAAAGGCGAACGGTAAGACGAAGATACGCGAGTATATCTGCATGAACGAGAAGTCAGATGAATACCGCTGTGTTGAAGATCTGATTGCAACGGGACGCGAACTCGTCGCCCAGGGCCGGAAAGAGTTTATCGACTTTAAGCCCGCACCCGAGTCGATGGCGATACTCCTCTTCACTTCAGGAACGACATCGAAGTCGAAGGCGGTAATGCTCTCGAACAAGGGCATCGCGTGCAACGTATCCGACCTTCTTGTGTTCGAGGTATTCGACGAGCACTCGACTAACATCGCATTCCTGCCGTTCCACCACATACTGGGATCTACGGGAGTGCTTTTCGCGATTGCGGATGGAATGAGGACGGTGTTCTCGGACGGTATCAGGTACATAAAGCAGAACTTGAGCGAGTACGGCGTCACCTTCTTCCTCGGCGTGCCCGCGCTTATCGATAAGATGTACGAGTCAGTCGAGAAGGGCGTCGAGAAGCAAGGCAAGACGAAGACTGTCGAGCGTGCGAAGAAGCTTGCGAACTTCCTTTTGTTCTTCCACATCGATATCCGACGCAAGCTGTTCAAGGACATCATCGCGCAGATGGGAGGTCAGCTTAAGTACATCATCTCGGGCGGTGCACCTTTGTCTGCACATGTCTCCAAGGGCTTCACGGACTTAGGCATCGAGATCTACCAGGGCTACGGCCTTACGGAGACGTCACCCGTTCTTGCTGCTGAGAATAAGGGACACATCCGCGCAGGTTCCATCGGACGCCCGCTTCCCGCAGTCGAGATCGAATTCAAGGATAAGGATTCCGACGGCATGGGCGAGCTTTGTGCCAAGGCGCCGAACGTCATGCTCGGCTACTACAAGAATGAGGATCTCACGAACGAAGTCATCGTCGACGGCTGGTTCCATACTGGTGACTTGGGTTACATGGACAAGGACGGCTACATTTTCCTCACGGGCAGAAAGAAGGACATGATCGTTCTTAAGACCGGTAAGACAGCTTTCCCGGATGAGATCGAGATACTTCTTATCAAGATCCCGGGCGTGGTCGATTCTTTCGTCT
>JAGDCV010000077.1 GCA_017958365.1 Clostridiales bacterium | reverse complement strand
TGGATGAGATAAGGATAGCTGTATGTGATCTCCGTCTCGCCCTTGTCTACGAAAACAAGTCTGTTGAACGTCCTGAAATCGCCTCTGAAGATATCATGCCCGGCAAGTGACGTATTTACGTTATCCTCGGGTGAAGATACCGTGATCGAGTTATCGCCATATGTGATATCGAGCGGAACTATCTGTCTATCAGGCACTTCATGCTCACTTACATCGACTATTCCTGCAAGGATCGCACCGACATTCCTGTCTCTTGTACGCGAGTAATAGTAAGTGAGGTTAAAGCCGATAAACGTGATGTTATCGTTCGTGCCCTTGCCCCAGAAAGGCATCTGCTCATCAAGCACTTCGGAGTATCCGAGAACTTCTGTTAAGCCGTTCATATAAACTGTCTTCCAGTTCTTGAATTCATCAGGGAACAATGCAAGCTCGATCTCACCGAACTTAGTTGTCTGGAATGCCGGGAAACCGTTATCGAACTGTACGGACTGGCACTCCACGCCTAAGAATCTGTTGGTCTTACTCTCATAGTTTTCGGGTATACCGTCAGCAAGGACGTAAACCTTAGTGCCTGCTTCAGAAGCCTTGGTGATGAGGTCTTCGGCTGTCTCGACATCGTGATAAAGGAACCCGTCAAGGTAGATCGTCTCATAGCTTGAGAGCTCTTCTAACGTGAAATCGTCTATATATTCACTCGGTGCCTCGCAGATCGTCGGGAACATCATGGAGATGTAGTAAGCACCGTTTCCGATCGCGATACCATCGTACTCTGTGATGGTACCATACGCACCTTCAATGCCGTCGTAGTGGAATACGGCATAAATGCCTTCGTCGTATTCTTTCGTATATCCTCTTAAGTCAGCTGCAGCTTCTGCTTCCTTCTCGTTATAAAGGTAGACCGCAGCTGAATTCTTCTTGACAATAACAGTGTCGCAGCCCATCTCGAGAAGTCTGTCGAACATGAAATAGTAGTAGCCGTTATCGTATGCTTCGTTGATCTGGGCGATCTGAAGTGAAGTCGATGCAGCCTCCCAGCCCTGTCCGAACAACTGGTTAACTGAGCCTTCGTAATCAGTAAGGTAGAACACAAAACTTACCGTAGGAGAGACACTGTCGATAACGGCGATACGGTTTTTCGTCATGGCTTTTGCTTCGTCGATAGGAGTTTCTTCGGCAAGCTCTTCGAAGTAACTGCTGACTGATGTCTTCTCACCCTTAGCGGGAACGAATGTCTTAACACAGATACCGCAGTCAACAGCAAGCAAAGCTATTATGACAGCAAGGATGGGCTTCTTGAGGCTGTCCCATTCAAGCATTGAGAAGAAGATCATTGCGGCAGCGATCTGCAAGAAACGCATCATCCACATGAGCGATCCGCCGGGGAGCATCCGGATGATCGGGCCGGCAGTTTTCGATGTGAGCAAGACAATAATGATAGCGGTAATAAATCCCGCACGAGCGCGTTTCTTAGCCGCTATGGTACCGAATGCAGCAAGAAGGAATGAGACGATACCAAAATAAGGTACGGAATAACCTTCCTTAAGTTTTTCGACAGGATTAAGGGTAATGAATATGCTCTGGAAAAATCTTTCTGCCGCCTGACTTGCGTTGGAAGCGTTGGATACAAGGCCTCCCTTCAAAGACGGGAACAAAATGACGCCTATAAATGCAAACCCGCAGATCAAAGCAACTATGAGTTCAAGATCTCTTTTGCCGGATTTCTGGATCTTGTTCATTCCCGTAAAACAACAGAGTCTGTAAACTAAAAGATAGATGAGAATGGCTATTGCCACCATGCCCGTGTAACCGACATGGCATGCACATATAAACGCGAATGAAAGTACGGTTCCAAGGAAGTTCCTTACTCCGCCCTTCTTCAGATATTCGTTAATGAATAAGAATAAAAGCGGGAAAACTGCCATGATGACACTTCTCGGAAGGTTGCCTTCCACGAGAAGAACATGAAGGCTCTGCGGCATGAAGAACCACATGATGCCGAAGATCATGCCTGTAACAGGTCTCTTCTTAACGAAGCCTGCGATGTTCCATGTGAGAGCTCCCAGAAGATATACTATTCCGCTGTATACTGCGAATCCTTCGAAAACATAATTATCCGGGAATATAGAAGGTAAGCTTCTTGCAATAAACTGGCAGAAAGCCATGAGATATGCCGCGACGGGCGGCCAGTAACGCATGAGCTCTACGCCGTTATACCAGACAGGATTATATAAAGGCCACTTGTCTCCCGATTCGATCGAATTTAAGATCCAGTCGCCACGGTAAACGTGGTACATGGAGTCAGAGCCCTTGTCCTTGATAAGCACACCGCTTCTGCTTACAGCCCAGATGATGACTAAAGCTACTGCGATGTTTAATATGACGCTTATTACCGCGACAACGATGTTCTTAGTCTTAGAGTTCAAAACCCTTCTCCAGTCTTCCTATAGCTGCTTCTACTTCGTCAGCTTCGTTCTCATCTTCGA
>JAGDCV010000076.1 GCA_017958365.1 Clostridiales bacterium | reverse complement strand
GCTCAGATGTTTATGTAACTTTCGAGAACGTAACAGTTAAGCTCCCTGAGCGTTATGCTGTTGAGGAAGTTATGGAGCGCGACGGTCAGGAAGTTATCTTCGGTGTTCGTCCTGAGGCCATCACAGACGAATCCACATACGTTACAGATCACCCTGAGTCTGCATTCTCTGCTGACGTTGACGTCGTCGAGATGCTTGGTGCTGAGACATACCTCTATGTTACTGTTAACGGTTCACTCCCTCTTACATGTAGAGTTGACCCTACAACATCTCAGTCCACAGTTGGTCAGGTTGTTGACCTTGCTATCGACACAAACCGTATCCACCTCTTCGACAAGGATACAGAGCAGAGCATCATTTCCTGATAAATTTACTCTCCAGAGTTGTAAAGGGCCGCAGGGGATCTTCCCGGCGGCTCTTTTAATTTATGCGGGTTATTTTGCGTTTTTGTTTCATAATCAGCCGAAGCCTTGTTTAAAATGCCGTAAAAAGTTATCATTTATTGATATAAGTGCGTCTAATCCGAGAAAAGGAGACAAAACATGGAAGAGATCAAAAAATGCATACGTGTTGCTGCACCTATCCTGAAGTCAGAAGCAGGTGTAATGGACACAAACGGTCTTATCATTGCATCCACTAATCCTGACATGGAAGGTCAGACAGATTCCGCTTCCAGGGCAGTCATGTTAAGCGATGACCAGTTCTCGTCGACATCCGACAAGACCTACATGAAGATCTCACTTACGGATCAGGTAAGATACATAGCTTATCTGAACGGAACGGACGCTGAATCCAGAACAAATCTCTCCTTGCTCGGCGAATGGATAAGGTCAGTCGTTAAGGAGCACGGCTCCGATGCGGAGAAGGAGCTTTTCACAAAGAATGTCCTTCTTGAGAACGAACTTCAGGGTGACATCCCGATCAAGGCAAGAGACTTCAAGATCAACTGTAATGATCCGAGACTCGTCATCGTAGTAAGAACGGGCGAGGAGCAGGGAGCAAGTACTCTCGACATCCTCCAGAGCATCTACGGCGAATCATCCGATTCGACTGTCATCGCGATGGATGAGAGTACATCGATCATCGTGCTTAACGTTTCCGAGGTCGGTGAGGCAGAGTCTGACAGGGATACTTATGTGGATGAGATCTCCGAGGCCATCCTCGACAGCCTTAACAACGAGGGCATCACGGCTTTCATCGGCGTAGGATCCTTTGTTCCCCTTTTCCAGCAGATCGCAAAGAGCTACAGGGATGCGATGCTCGCATTAAGAGTAGGAAAGATCTTCGAGAAGAACTGCTACATCTCAAAGTACAATCAGTTAGGTCTCGGAAGACTCATATACCAGCTTCCTTCAACGCTTTGCCGCATGTTCATCGACGAGGTGTTCCCGAACGAAGCATACAAGTCATTGGATGAGGATACGATCGAGACGATCGACTGTTTCTTCAAGAACAACCTTAACGGAAGTGAGACTTCAAGAGAGTTGTTCGTTCACAGAAATACTCTCGTATACAGACTTGATAAAGTTAAGAAGAATACGGGTCTCGACTTAAGATCCTTCGATGATGCGGTACTGTTTAAGATGGCATCCATGGTAAGGACTTATCTTCAGTATCTTGAGACCTCTAAGGACAACATGATCAGATGATAAAATTCCAGAACGTTCACAAGACATACAAGAATTCCGGTGTACACGCACTTCGCGGCGTATCATTCCTTATAGACGAAGGTGAGTTCGTCTTCATCATCGGAAAATCCGGTTCGGGAAAATCTACAATCCTTAAATGCATGTACTGCGAGGAGCGCACGAATGAGGGCGGTGTCTTCGTGGACGGATTCGATATCTCCCACATGTCCAGAGCGTTAGTCCCCATCTTCAGAAGACAGGTCGGAATGATCTTCCAGGACTTCAGACTGATAGAGACTAAGACCATCGCAGAGAATATCGCTTTCGCAGGAGAGATCATCGGTCTTCCCAAGCGTGAGCTTTACCAGAGAGTACAGCTTGTTCTTAACATAGTAGGACTTAAGGAAAAGGCTGATGCTTATCCGCAGGAATTGTCAGGCGGTGAGCAGCAAAGAGTCGCCATAGCAAGAGCGATGCTTAACAACCCCAAGATAATAATCGCAGACGAGCCGACGGGTAACCTCGACCCTGCAAATTCAGAGAATATAATGGGACTTCTTCTTGACATCAACCGTTCAGGAACGACGGTCATCGTTTGTACTCACGATACGAACATCGTTGATAAGATGAAGAAGCGAGTAATCGAGATCGAGGAAGGTCTTGTCGTAAGAGACAAAGAGGGAAGTTCCTATGCTGACGACGAAGTTACCGAAGAGCCCCTGCCTTCGAAGTTCGCCTTCGGCGATGACAGGGATTACAAGGAAGAGGCTGATGAGGTCCCCGTTAATGAGATCGCACCTCCCCAGGACTTCTTCTTCGGTGAGACACCTAAGGCTGTCATCGAGGCTGCAAGGATGGAGGCAGCAAAGAATGCCGCACTTTCTGCGGCTGCCGCCAAGCCCGCACCCCCGATCCCCACGATCCCGTTCTCGGATGACGACGGATATGATGATGAAGAGGTCGCTTTCGACGACATGATCACGAATGTAGATGATCTTCCTGTCGAGAACGATGAAGTGCAGGAGGCTCTCCCTGCTCCTTCGGCACCTGCCATTGAAGCGGCTCATGATGAAGAGGTTCCTGCGGATGTTCCCGAGGAGGAGCCCGTAAGCGAAGATCTTCTCGAGAAGCCCGTAACGGAGGAAGTTCCCGAAGAGGAGCCTTTGCCCGAAGAAGAGAATATCATTCAGGAGAAAAAAGAAGAGGAGCCCCAAGTCGAAGAAGACGACAGCTGGCTCGATGAAGTCCGCATGGATGACATAGATCTTGATATCCAGGAGGACGACGAGTGATCATTAAGACGTTATTCAATTCCATAAAGGAAGGTTTCTCGGGTATCAAGAGGCACCCGTTCGTTACGATCGCGTCCATAACGGTTGTCCTTCTCATGCTTATCATCTTAAGCGTATTCTTCATCTTCTCAGCGAATGCGAGAACGATAATGAAGAAGCTCGGACAGCAGCCGCCCATCGAAGTCTACATGAAGATAGATGCCACGGAAGAGCAGCTGGCTCAGACCGAGCAACTTATATATGAGGATACTCGTATCATCGAGTGCATAAAGAGAAGTCCTGAAGAGAACTACAACAACTTCAAGACCAATCTCGGAGACAGCCAGTCCATCCTCGATGAGTTCGACTATAACAACTACCTGCCTTATACATTCAGTTTGAGGATCTCGGATCCTTCGATGGGGGATGATGTCGTCGCAAGACTTCAGACTCTTCCCGGAGTATCGAAGGTCTCACGTGAGAGCCGCGTAATGGATGTTCTCGAGCGCGCGGGCAGATACGTAAACATCGGAACTGCGATAGCTTCACTTTTGCTGTTCGTTATCGCACTGTTCATCATATCGACCATGGTAAGGATCTCGGTATATTCGAGAGCGAACGAGATCGAGATCATGAAGTTCGTCGGAGCGACGAATGCATACATACGAATGCCTTATGTAATCGAGGGAGCTATCATCGGACTTATAAGTGCGCTATGCTCCTGGATCATAACCATCGTTGCATATAAAGCCTTGTATGCGACAGTCATGGCAAATGTCGATCCTGCAAGTTTCTATGCGATCCTTCCCACGAGAGGAATCATGTGGTACGTACTGATCCTTGCGGTCGTAACCGGAGTACTGATCGGAAGTATCGGAAGCGGAATCTCAGTAAGGAAGTACATTAAAGTATGATAAGAAGATTTATTGAGAACCATCTTAAGAAAGTTACGACAGTCCTTCTTACGCTGTCTTTCATGGGAGCGGGAAGCGGTCTGACGCTTCTTGCGCAGAAGCCTGCATATGTATCCGCATCAGGAAACATTCTCGAGCGGGCAGCACACTTCAGATTTGATACCGAAGAGGAGCTCGAGGAAAGAAGAGATCAAAGAGAGCAGGCAATGGCTCAGGCTGAGGCTGCCGCGGGAATGGTATCGCAGCTTGCCGGAGAGCAGAATGCCTTAAGAGGCGAGCTTGCCGAACTTAATAATCTGTCTGAAGAGCAGAGGGCACAGTATGAGATAATCTCAGCTCAGCTTGCTGCCGCACTCGTTGCAAAGACGGAAGCGCTTGACCAGTACATACAGGCTCAGGAAAACCTTGAGGCTACCGAACTCATGTTCCAGGAAAGACTCTCGGTAATGTTCGAGTATCAGAATAAGTCGACGCTTGAGGTCCTTCTCGAGTCCGACAGCATCGCCGGCTTCTTTACCAATATGGAGATCATAAGTCTTATCGCAGATGCCGATGCACAGGCAGTCGATGAGATGGAGATTGCCCTTGGCAACGCCGAGGCACAAAGAGAGATCGCCCTGCAGCAGGCAGATGAGATGCAGGCCATAGCTGATGAGAAGCAGGCCCAGCTCGACGAGCTTGAAGCAAGGATCGGATATACGACGGAAGCTCTGGCCGATATTTCCACTGAGCTCGACTCATGGACGGCACAGGAGAATTCACTTGAGGCACTTGCAGCTTCTCTTGATTCGCAGATCGCTGCTTTGCAGGCACAGTACGATTCCGAGGTTGCTGCGGCAGCGGCGGCAGCAGCGGCTGCGGCAGCTGCAACGGCTACGACAACGACATCGATGCCTACGATCGTTACTGAGGTTACCCAGACTGATCCCGTAACAGGTCAGGTAATTACGGTTATGACACAGATACCTGATCCTGCGGCTCCGACAGAGCCGGCACAGACTGAAGCGGTTCCTACGCCTCCGCCTTCAACATCATCCGCAAGCGGTGTATCGCTTCAGTGGCCTACATGGTGTCATACCATTACCTCATATTTTGGAAACAGAGTTCACCCCATTTACGGCAATACGAGATTCCACTCGGGTATCGATATCGGAGCAGGATTCGGAGATGCCATCATGGCAGCCGCTTCAGGTACGGTCATCTATGTTGAGACACCCGTGCCCGGACAGAACTGGGGCGGATCGGGTTACGGCAACTACCTAATTATCGACCACGGCAACGGAGTATCAACTCTCTATGCGCACTGCACCAGCATCAGCGTATCTAACGGTGCAAGCGTATCAGCAGGACAGCAGATAGGTACGGTCGGATCCACGGGCGGATCTACGGGCGCGCACCTTCATTTCGAAGTAAGGATCAACGGACAGAGAGTAGATCCTCTGTCATGTCTGCCGTAACGGGAACGCGTATGGAAGCAGGTTACTATGCTTCGGGTATGCCCGAAGACGAGAGAGCAGATCACCTTGTAAGAGCAGTCGCACTTCGCGGTAACGTTAAGGCCGTAGCCATACGGACTACTGCCGTATGCCAGAAGGCGATGGAGATACACAAAACTTCCCGTGCTGCCACGGCTGCGCTCGGAAGATTCATGACGGGTTCTCTTCTCATCGCGGAGAGCATGAAGAACGAGACCGATACCCAGACCACGATAATAAAGTCAGAAGGTCCCATGCGCGGAATGACATGCGTATGCGACAGCAAAGGAAACGCACGTGCATACCCTACGGAAGCCGACGTCGAGACTACCTATATCAAGCCGGGCAAGATCAATGTCGGAGCTGCAGTCGGAAAAAACGGCTCTCTTACTGTCATCAGGGACGTAGGTCTTAAGGAGCCGTATTCGGGCTCAGTCGAACTCGTGTCGGGCGAGATCGCGGAGGACTTCACTTATTACCTCGCTTCATCCGAGCAGACTCCTTCCATAGTTGCTCTCGGTGTGCAGATCAAGGACGATAAGGTCGTTAACGCAGGCGGCATGATGATACAGATGATGCCGGGCTACACCGACGAGGACCTGGATTACGTGGAGAAAAGAGCAAACGGAGGCTTCCCCGAGATAACGTTTCTCATGGAGGAGGGCTTCTCTCCCGCGAAGATATTAGACCTGTTCATGGGTGACCCCGGCATCGAGTACCTTAACGGCTATCCAGTTCAGTTCTCCTGCCCCTGCTCCAAGGAGAGGATGTCATCAGGTCTTGCGACTCTCGGAAGATCCGAGTTATATAGAATGGTAAAAGAAAATAAAGACATAGAGACCGTATGCCATTTCTGCGGCTCAAAGTACGTTTTTACGCCTTCTGAGATAGACAAATTGTTCTGTCAGAAGATGGAAAACGGCTGATTTTGCAAAAACTTTCGTTTTTTTCAAAAAAACTATTGCCTTAACCCATATCCCGTAGTAAAATCTTCCCCGTGCGACTTTAGGGGTTGCATATGCGCAGATCCTGGAGATTGCCGCCTAAGCTTGTGAGCTGCACGGCCCGGCGGGTAACTTCGGAGGAGCAAGTCGGAACCAGATTCCGGCGATTCGGCTTAAAGCCGGCAGCGATTTACCAAGAACCGTTGCCCGGGAGCCAAAGTGCCGTAACTATGCGGTAACTGGAGATCCGGGTTTTTGAATGGGAGATTAGGAAACGCCCGGCAAGGTTGAAAGAAATACAGCATTATATTGGAGGAACAACAATGGCTAACCAGAAGATGAGAATCAAGATCAAAGCTTATGATCACAAGCTCCTTGACGAGAGCGCAGCTTCCATCATCGCTGCAGTTCAGAGAACAGGTGCTTCTTACTCGGGTCCTATCCCGCTTCCCACAGAGAAGGAGATCGTTACGATCTTAAGATCACCCCACAAGTACAAGGATTCACGTGAGCAGTTCGAGCAGAGAACTCATAAGAGACTGATCGATGTATATACGCCCAACGCTAAGACAGTTGAGGCACTTGAGAAGCTTGACATACCTGCCGGCGTTTCCGTAGAGCTCAAGGCTTAACAGGAAATAAAGACAGGCTTAATCGGTTCAGGAACTGCCAAGTCCGAAGACCGAGGTCATGTTCGCCACAAAAGGCGGGCGAACCAATAACCTAAATAGGAGGAAATAAGAATGGCAAAATTTGTTATCGGCAGAAAGTCCGGAATGACACAGCTTTTCGATGAGAACGGCAATGTTATTCCCGCAACCGTCATTGAAGTAGAGCCCATGTACGTGCTCCAGAACAAGACGGTCGAGACTGACGGCTACAAGGCTGTTAAGGTCGGTTCAGGTGCAGTTCGCGAGAAGCTCGTAAACAAGCCTGACAAGGGTCAGTTCAAGAAGGCTGACGTTGAAGTTAAGAAGGTAATCCGCGAGTTCAAGACTGAAGAGGACTATGAGCTCGGTCAGGAACTCAAGGTTTCCGATATGTTTAATGTCGGTGATCAGGTTGACGTAAGCGGTGTTTCCAAGGGTAAGGGTTTCCAGGGTAACATCAAGCGTCACGGACAGAAGGGCGGACCTGAGGGTCACGGCTCCATGTACCACAGAAGAGTCGGTTCCCTTGGTGCTACATCTACACCCGGTAGAGTTTTACCCGGTAAGAAGATGCCTGGTCACATGGGAGCAGTTAATTGCACAGTACAGAACTTAAGCGTAGTCATGGTTGACGGCGACAGAGGAATCCTCGTTATCAGAGGCGCTATACCGGGACCTAAGGGTGGCATCGTAACAGTACAGAATACTGTTAAGGCTGC
>JAGDCV010000007.1 GCA_017958365.1 Clostridiales bacterium | reverse complement strand
TGAGGAGGAGTTCATCAGAAGATTCGATACAGAGGCAAAGGCTGTTTCTTCTCTTAATCATTCCAATATCGTTAAGGTCTTCGGCGTCGGCCGTGAAGGTAACTACAGATATATCGTTCAGGAATACGTCGATGGTATTACCGTTAAGGACCTGATCAATCAGAATGGTCACCTTGACTGGAAAGTAGCGGTTCCGATCGTTATCCAGGTTGGCATGGCGCTTGAATATGCTCACCGTAACGGTATCGTTCACCGTGACATCAAGCCCCAGAATATCCTTATCTCAAGAGACAGGATAGCTAAGATCACTGACTTCGGTATCGCAAGAGCCGCGACCGGTAATACGATCACAATGGCATCCGGCGGTGCTTTGGGTTCCGTGCATTATTTCTCACCCGAGCAGGCTCGCGGAGGTAATGTAGGACCTTCTTCGGATATTTATTCCGTAGGCGTAATGCTTTTCGAGATGGTAACGGGCCGCGTTCCTTTTGACGGTGACTCGAATGTTGCCATTGCCGTTAAGCACCTTCAGGACAGACCTCCGCTTGCATCTCTTTATGCTCCTGACATTCCTCAGGGTCTCGATGCGATCATCGTGAAATGTATGCAGAAGAATCCTGATAAGAGATATGTCACCATGCGCCAGATGGTTACAGAGCTCGATGCTCTGATGCTCGATCCTAACGGTGTTTACGGTGTTATCAACAGCGGTGATGAAGTTGAGAGAGTTCAGGCTCCCGGTAATGTCTCATTCAGACAGGATCCGAGCTACGACAAGATAAGTGATCTTGAAAGATCTGCAGAAGCAAGAAGACTGTCAAGGTTAAGAGATAACATCCTTCTTATCTTCGTCGTTCTTCTCATTGTCGGCGTACTCGTAGGAGTTTCCGTTCTTATTGTTAATTCGATCACGGCTGCTACTCATATCGAGGAGAAGCATGATTATACGGTCGGCAATTACGTCGGAAGGAATATTGATGAGGTTGTTGTTGAGCTTGATGCCAACAGGATCGCATATGAAGTTGCGCCTCAGGTTACAGCTGATTATGCTCCCGGCACTATCATGGCTCAGAGCATCGGTGAAGGTGTTGTCATCGCATCCGGTTCCGACATCCACAGGATCGTACTGACGGTTGCAAATGAAGCTGAGACTATCACTCTTACAAACTACGCAGGTCTTGAGTATCACGAGGCATATTCAATGCTCGTATCGCTTGGTCTGCAGGTAAGCGTACTTGAAGAGACGAATTCAGACTTCGAACCCGGTCAGGTCATAAGGACAGAGCCTGTATCAGGATCTGTTGTTGAAGTCGGTTCTTCGATCGTTATCGTATATGCCAAGGCTCCTTCAAGCTCGACTGTTCCGGATCTTCACGGTTTGACACTTGAAGAAGCAAGAGAACTTCTTGGTGAAGAAGAACTTAATATCGCTCATATCGAGGGTTCTACTGATGTTCTCGTATTGCCTGAGAACCAGCAGTACATTATCCTCACGGATCCGGTTGCAGGAATAACGTTGCCGAGAAGATCTTCCATCACTCTTTACATCGGTACCATGGAAGACGTCCAGAGAGGCGGTACTCCGACTCCCACACCTTCGCAGGTCAATGTAACCACAACCGTTAACGGTCAGGGTACGGCTGAAGGCGGCGGTGCATACGATGTCAATACGACCGTAACGCTTACTGCAACTCCTGCAGAAGGCTACAGATTTGTCAGATGGCTTGATCCTTACAACAACGTTGTTACTGAATCAAATACATACACATTCGTAGTTTATGATCCTGACGGAGATCCGTTGACACCTACGACGATCAACTACACGGCCGTATTCGAGCCTGTTGAGCAGCCTGCTCCTCCGCAGGATGTTCAGCCTCCGTTCTGATAGTTCATGTCGGATAAAGTTCAGGGGATAATAACTAAAGGTGTCGGCGGCACCTACACGGTAAGATGTGACGACGGAAGCATCAGACTTTGCCAGATAAGAGGCAATATCAGACTCAAGAAGATATCCCCTCTTGTCGGAGATAAAGTACTTACAGGGGAGTCGGGTGATCCCGATATCCCTTTTGTATTGGAGAAGATTCTTCCTAGAAAGAACAGTCTGATCAGGCCTCCGCTTGCAAATCTTGATAATCTGTTTCTCATATTCTCGTGCACCGATCCGGTCCCCGATCTTAAGCTACTTGATAAGATGCTTATTATCTGCGGAGCACTTAACATTAATCCCGTAGTCATATTCTCGAAGAGCGACAAGGATCCCGATACCTGCGACGGACTGGTTTCCGTCTATTCGAATGCGGGTTTTCCCTGTTTCATGATAAATAAGGATGAGGATATCCCTGATGAGATCTTAGGATTCCTTAAAGACGGTCTTACGGGTCTTGCAGGACCTTCCGGCGTAGGTAAGAGCACTTTCTGTAACAAGCTTCTCGGTGAATCAACGATGATCGTCGGAGATATATCTGACAGACTTAAAAGGGGAAAGCATACTACCCGTCACGCTGAACTGTTTGAGTACGGTAATGCGTTTATTACTGATACACCCGGTTTTACTTCTCTCGATCTTTTTGATGTTGGTGTATTATATACAGATGTATCGGGTGGTTTCCCTGAGATTGTCGAGGCTTCCGCAGGCTGCAGATTTGATGACTGCAGGCATATAGCCGAGAGGGACTGCGCAGTCCGTGAACTCATCGGTAACGGCATCGACGAAGGAAGATACTCACGATACAAAGAATTCTACGAATACTTATATAGCAAGAGGCCTAACTCTGCGGGAGGATACAAATGAGAGAATATGAGCTTTCACCGTCTTTGTTGTCAGCTGACTTCGGATATGTAATGAGGGATGTTGAAAGCATCTCCTCATGCTGCAGATTCCTTCATCTTGATGTTATGGACGGTCATTATGTGCCCAACCTGACGATAGGTGTTCCTGTTATCAAGTCCATCCGTAAACACAGTGATCTTATCTTCGATACGCATCTCATGATCACAAATCCCGAAGAATTCATCGAACCCTTCGCTGATTGCGGCTCTGATTACATAACTTTCCACGTCGAGTGTTCCGATAAGCCTTTTGAATTGATCGAGAAGATAAGAAGTCTCGGCAAGAAGGCCGGAATATCAATTCACCCCGATACGCCTGAAGAAGCTCTGTATCCTTTCCTCGAGAAAGGTGCCGTCGATCTCATTCTGGTCATGTCGGTACGCCCGGGATTCGGCGGACAAAGCTATATCCCAGAGTCAACCGCAAGGATCGCATCTTATCGCGAAAAGCTTGATAAGAACGGTTCAGAAGCCATCCTCTCCGTTGACGGCGGCATTAACGTTAATACAATAAAGGAAGCTGCCGGTGCCGGAGCAAGATTGCTTGTAGCCGGAAGTGCTGTATTCGGCAAGGAAGATCCGGGTGCGGCTGCAAGTGAGCTTTTCGCTCTTTTGGGTGAGTAAAGGCTTATGAAGACTGCTGTTATCGCAGGAGGCCCGGGTATAGACAAAGACACCGTAAGTGCCGTGGTATCTTCCTGTGATTCTGTCATAGCGGCGGATTCTGGTGCAGCAGTTGCGATCGCAAGCGGCATAGTTCCCGGTAAGGTCACGGGTGATCTTGATTCTTTGAATCCTGACATGGTCGAGTATCTTAAGAACAGAGGAGTTGAGTTTGAAGTCTTTCCCGTTGAGAAGGATATGAGTGATTCTGAGCTTTGCCTTCGTTCTGTTCCGGAGGACGATGAGATCATCTGGATCTGTTCTTTGGCAGGACGCCCTGATCACAACATTTCTAATCTTATGCTTGCAATAAAACTCCATGAAGAGGGCAGAAGCATTACACTTACTGACGGCGTAAATGATTTTATACCGTTATCGGGGCCCGATGAGATAAGTGTGTCTGGTATCCTGAATTCAAGAAATCTTGCCGTATCTTTGATCCCGTTTACCGAGGTTAAGGGCGTTAGAAGCGAAGGCCTTTACTATAAACTTGATAACACGGATCTTATTCCCGGTTCTACTTTATCCATAAGCAACAGGCTATCTGACAGCGGGGATTCCTTCACTGTGAGTATTGAAAGCGGGAATCTCGGCGTGATGATCGTGAGGACTTAACACAGAAATCACTTAATTCCTTTACACTTCATAATTATCGGTTTGTTATAATTTGGCTGTGAGGTGGTTAACATGAGAACTGAATTTGATGAGTTCATCCAAAGCGATGTGGAGAAACAGAAGGGAATATACATTCCCGTTAAGGCAGGTCTCGTAGAGAGATTTCTTGTAAGGAAGACGGCTGTTTCCAATCTTCATGCGAATGCAGACGATGAGTTTACTTTTCCTACGGTAGGACCGAGCTATAAGATCATATCCGAATATATGGATACGATCAGGAAGAATCAGAGACTCGACCAGCCTATCTTTGACGAAGCCCTTATCGTTGAGAAGGTAAGACCTCAGGGTTATCTGCTTCTTAACGGTCATCACAGATGGGCTGCAGCGATGAAACTAAGCGTCAAGACGGTTCCCATAAAGATCGTTAATGTTGCCCAGGAATCCGACATCAGGAAGATGCTCGAGAACTCAAAGCACGATAAGAGAGTTACATTGGATCTTGAGGAGATCGTATTCCGTAACACCGACGATCCTCTTACGGAGCCCGTTCCCGGTATCTTCTGTAAGAGATTACAGCGCATAAGACTTGGTATCCCCGGACTTTTCCACTACCTTACGAAGCGCGGATATGATATCTGGGTCTATGCTGATAATTATTATTCGATCGATGACATTAAGCGTCTGTTCAGAAGATATTCCGTTAATGTTGACGGAATCATCACAGGTAAGAAGAAGTTCGAGAAGAAACAGAGTGAAGCTGCCGTCAATATGAGGAAACTCATTGCAAATAAGTATAAAGAGACGATTCATATTGATAACAAGATGCTGATCCACACGCAACGGGATAATTCTGAGTTTACCGACATTAAGATTGAGGGGCCGGAAGAGAGATGGTCCGCCAATGTAATCGATATTATTGAATCTATTAAAGACTGATAATGAGTATTAGAGATGAAATGAAGATGAGGGTATCGTTCGACCTCGATGAGGTCTTGTTCGTGAACCCCAAAACTCATAAGACGGAACCGCCTTTGAAGTTCCCGTTTAATCTCATATTCAAAGAGCGCCTGCGTTACGGTGCTCCGGAACTCATAAACCGTTTGCAGCAGTTGGGTTTTGACGTATGGGTGTATACATCTTCTTACCGTACGGAAAAGTACATAAGAACTCTGTTCAGGCTTTACGGGATAAGATTCAGCGGTGTCGTTAACGCACAAAGACACCTTAAAGAAGTTCAGAAAAATAACAAGACCATCCTTCCACAGAAGGTTCCCAGCAAATACCGAATATCACTTCACATAGATGACGAGACCGTTATCTGCTCTTCGGGCAGAACATACGGATTCGAGACATATCAGCTCGATGCTCAGGACGACGACTGGCAGGAGAAGATCATCGAGAGAGCTGAGAAGATAAGAAGACGTCAGATCATCGAGAGAAAGCTCGAGAGTTGATGATAAGAACGCGTGGGATTTTCTCGCAGTTTTTGAAAACTTCAGTAAAATGCGGCTTTTATGAATGTCAGCAACTCGGAGTGTACTATTAATGGCACAGAAAAATGGGACAAATCAGGTATTGAAGTCTTAGTCTGACGCATATAAGATATACTCACAAAAGCATGTAAGAGGCACCGCGGTATCCCCGCGGTGCTTTTGTATGCAAAAAAACATGGAGGAGACAGATATATGCTGACTTATGAGGAGTTTAAGAACACATTCAGTTCAAAGTTTCCGGAGGTTATGGGGACGGATTTTCAAGGCTATGAACTGAAGATGATCCCTGTTGTTAAGCGGGGAAAGAACCTTGACGGCTTTACGTTTTGTCCGAGAGAGCGTGACGGAGAGATATCAGTGATGCCGACGTATTACTTTAACGATATCTACGAAGCTTATTGTTCTGATGAAGACATGACAAGGTCGTTGTATGAGATTTCCTGTTCCATGAAGAAATCGATGATGGCCGGACAGGTAATGTCGCATGACATTGATTTTTCCAAGATCAAGAAGAATGTGATCGCAGAACTGGTCAATACGGAACGTGGAACAGATTACATCTACGATATCCCGCATAGAGAATTCTTTGATCTTACGATTGTTTACCGCTGGGTTGTTAAGGTAGATGAAACGGGTATCTACAGCAGTATGATCGACAATAAGTTGATGGAGACGGCCGGTCTTACCGAAGAGGAACTCTACCGTAATGCGATGAAGAATACAAAGCGCATAATTCCACCCAAGATCAAGACATTTGATTCCGTTATAAGAAAGATCATGAAGGATTCTGGTAAGAGCGACTATGAGATACGCAAGTGTCTCGGAAGCACTCCCGAGCATCAGAGGATATATGTGCTTTGTAACAAGCACAATTTCAGGGCATCTACTGCAATACTCTTTAATGATGTTCTTGATGCTGTTGCACAGAAGACCGGATGCAGTTATTACATCGTTCCTACATCAGTAAACGAGTCTCTCGCAGTGCCTGTACTATCCGGCATTGAGCCCTTAAGACTTCTCGAAATGCTCATTGATTCCAACCAGCACTTTACCGGTGATGATGATCAGATCCTGTCCGATTCGATCTATTACTACGATGCGGAAAAAAGCAAGTTGAAACTTGTTGATTTTGGCAAGGTCAGGATCTGATTCTTTAAGGAGGGATAAATATGAATAAGAAGATTGTTGTAATGGCTGTTTCTTTGCTTGTGGCTTCAGCGGGTTTTGCAGCAGGTGTTCTAACTGACTCTGCATCCAATGTAGGTGCTGCGGAAGTTGAAACCGAATCGGAAGAATCAGCTGTAGATACTGAAATCTCTGAAACGTTGGAGATTTTGCAGACGGAAGAGATTTTTGAAACTGAACAGATCATCGTTGAGGAATCGTTCTATGTGATTGATGAAACAGAGATTGAAGAGACTTTAATCGATGAATCTGCTGAGGAGACATTTTTTACTGAAGAACCGGAGTTTACGGAAGAATCTGAACTTACTGAAGAAACAGAAGAAACAGTAATAGAGTTTGATGTAAGCAGTGAGGTCTTAAACGGGATCTATGTTCCAAACTTTAACTACGGTTCTGACGGTCATTCCGTTACTTACTACGATGACGATGGAGTAGAAATCGCAGTCTTAAGTGATGAGGGCGTCACCATGAATGAAGAGGCCTGGCGAATGAGAGGTATAGATGCGTATTACGGTTTTGAAGTTTCTGATGATGTTTTCGAGCAGATTATAGGTGCTTATGACCTTATATGCTCAGGTGCTTAATGGAAAAGGGGTTTAAAAATGAAAGAAAACTTAAGAAAGGGAATCGCTTCTGTTGCAGTAGCGGCTATAACGATCAGTCTGTTTTTTGCCAATCTGGTCCGCATAGGTGATGAGATAAGAAGTGTCCTGGCTGCAAATTACGGTACTCAGACTGAAGTTGGTACAGAATCTGTAGGATGGGTAACGGCATATTCTGTTTCTGATGCGATTACTAATACGGTTGGAACGGTCGGTTCCTCGTCTCAAACTGCAAATTACTCTGTTGCGGGACAGTCCGGCTGGATGTGCATTCAGTCAGGATCATCATCTCCAAACGGTTCAACCGGTACCGTATACAGGTGTTCCAATACATCGGTATTTTCAAACGACAGTTATCTTAGGGCTTTAAGCGGACTCACATATTCACAGATAGCGGTCGGTGCATACAGATATGCTTCGTCCAATCCTTCTGATAACTGGTGTGTTGCTCATACGATATTAAGTTATGTCTTATCGGGGGACGGAGTCTGGTATGGAGCCGTTGCAAATTCACGGACCGGCGGATGGCTTTCAAGTGCTGCATCTGCCATAAGAACTTATGCTTCGTCAGTATCTTCTGATGCCGTGTTTTATGTTTGTGTGGTAAACGGCCATCAGAATATTATCTCATTAACGTATACACCAAGCGTACGAGAGGGAAAGGTTTCCATTAATAAAGTTGATGACTGCGGCAATCCGGTAATAGGAGCATGCATCAGCTTGACAGCGGCAGGCGGAGCTGATGTCTCATCCTTACGTGTGGTTTCAGGAACATCAGATGTCCGCAGCATTGCAAACGGGATCGAATTTACAACTGCAGGTTCCGTTGTTGAGATACAGGGCCTTCAGCCTGACAGTTCATACCGTTTCTACGAAGTATCAGCGCCTGAAGGATACGATCTTGCGCAAGAAAGGGAAGTATCATTTGTAACTGACGGGAATGGTAATCCGAGTGTTGCAGGTCTTAGTAACTGGAACGGTTCAACATATACATATACGATGGTTGATAATCAGCATCTGACCGGTTCCGTTACTTTCAAAAAGGTTGAACAGAGAACGGATGGTACGATCAGGAAACTTGATCAGGCTATTATCGAGTTCCGTTCTGTTGAGGGTCTTGATCTTAACACCGCAACCATTTCTATGGGTGTCGGTACTCTTGTTGAACATAACTCGCAGTATATACGTTTTGTAACAGGATCAGGAGACGATATCGATATCGAGATAGGTAATCTGGAAGCTGGACAGTACTGGTTTCAGGAAGTAGGTACACCTCAAGGTCATGCGACTGCTGCGGATATATATGTAACAGTTGATGTTAATGGTGTTTGTTCACCGTCATCCGTAACGATGGTGGATAGCGAGACTCAGTCATCTCCCTTCGGTTCTTTCTCACTGATGAAAGTATTTGAAGCCGGTATTGACGGTACCGCTACCGGACCGAACTCATTCTTCAATAGCGTTAATGCTTTGAATTTCCGTATGTATGGACCTTTCTCAGAGGACTATATCGAGAACAACCCGCGCAATCTTGATCCGAATTACGGAAACACAATGTATGGTGCAGCTGAAATGGCTTCTTCGAGTGACTGGTATGGTAATACGCGTTCGGTGACGTGGAACCCTGACACCAATCGTTATGAATTCACGGTAACATGGACCATTCATGGTGAAGGTGCGTTCGAGGGCATGGATGTTGATTATCACAAGTATTATGACCAGGAAACGGATCAGTGGTATGAGTGGCCTGCAAACGGAGCATCGTACATGGTTGGCCTTCCGAGAAACAGTTACTTCCTTATCACTGAGAACTGGTACTCTGGAATGATCTCTGCTGATCAGAATCAGATGCTTATTGATTCTGCCAATCTGTCACCGTATTGGGTAAAACTTCCGTCGGCTGACAACTTCAACAATTATGCCATGCTAATTTACATAGGGGATGACGGAAGAACTTACGTATGTGACTGGAGTTGTGATGCAAGTATAGGGATGATCAACCGCACGGCTTTGGCTCTGCCTGTAAGAGACGGTCATTCAGTTGCATATTATCAGGATCATTTCTACGGTACTGTAAGTAATGGGACCAGAGCAGGAGCATTGTCACTTGAGAAGATCGATGAGACCGGAAATGGCGTCGATGGAGTCAGATTTGAGCTTCACAGAGCAGGTACTGGTTCAGGTTACGTTCTGGCAAGAGGCGTGCCGGATACAGGTGCTTCATTTGTAGATCCGTCAACAGGATATACGCATTATCCTGTTAACTGGTCTTTCACGATGACTACTTATGATAACCATACTTATTGGGATGAATATGTCGATGAGAACGGGAACCCCGATCCTCATCAGGTAGGCTGGGATCCGAGAACCGGTCCTGTATATGAATACGGACAGGTGGTTGGTCAATGGGAGTATGCTGATCATCAGATCAACGCCAATATGGTCTACAACCTTAATTATGGTGATTACTACATTTATGAGTTCGTTGAGGACAGTAACGGTAACAGCCGTATAACTAATTACAGGACTCCTGAAGGATGGGAAGCAGTTGATTCAAATGGTGACGGAATAACTGATTACTTCCGTAAACTTGTTACTGTTGATTCCTCATCCCATATGGCTCCTGCGCAGGTTCTCATCGCTAACCGTGAGCATTCAATTCATGTGGAAGTTGCCAAGGTGGACGAGCAGACCGGAGATCCAATCCTAACCGGGGCTTCGTTTGAACTGTACTACGACACCAACGGTAATAATGAAATAGATAACGGAGATATTCTTATCGGTACAAGATCCACTAATACAGAAGGTGTGGCCGAATTTAACTACCGCTTAGACGAATTGCCTGACGGAGTACCGGCTGAATTGTCAGAATATTTGTCAGGTAGTGTTAATAACTTCCTTTGCCGAGAGTCGGCTACTCCATCCGGCTACTATCTCAATACTCAGACAATGATTGCTACTCTTGTTGAATCCAACAGTTACAGAGCATCTTTTACCTGTACTGATGCTCACTATATCGATCTGTCTTTTGGTATCGATAAGATTGATGAGTGGACAGGGACAACCCTTGACGGTTATGGCGGAGATACTGATGCAGCTTTCGAACTCTGGGTAGATGTAAACGGTAATGGAATGATCGATGATGAAGACAGACTTCTTGAGACCCTTACAGATACTGATCATGACGGGCGTTGCGATGTTTCTTACACATTATCACCTGAAGTGATACGCGATAAGTTCCCAGAATGCATCGATTCAGACGGAACAGTCACAGGAGTATCTGCCATGAACTATCCTACGGAATACCTTGTAAGAGAAATCTCAGCACCTCATGACTTCTATCTTAATAACACTGTTTTCCGGATATCGTTGACGGGAAGACAGTTTGCTGAGGATGCGACAAGAGTGATCGTACCGGATTCTCCATATACGGCTCAGCTCTTAGTCTATAAGTTAGATGGCGATACGGGGGATAATATTGCTAATGCCGAATTCACTATCTATAACGACGTAGATGGTGATCAGCATTTTACCGAGGGCGTTGATACGATTGCCCAAACTTATACTGAGGCAGAAGGACTACACGATGCCGGGATGGTATGGAACAGCATGAGAGGGTGCTATGTATCCTCACCGCTTAAGTCCGGTAATTATGTGGTAGTTGAGACTGGGCTTCCAAGCGGATACTTCTATGCGGATGTTGACGGTCAGCCTTCTGTTGCAAGAAATGAGTTGTACTTCGAGATTGAGGGCGGGGACATTTCTTCTTTGACTTCGCAGGAAGTACTTGAAGATACTTACGAGGGGACAGTATATAACCTTGCTCCATCAATCAGTACAACACTTCATGATCCTGTCACCATGAGCCATGTTGCTCACGTCGGTCAGGACTGTGAATTGATAGATACGGTTTCCTATAGAAATCTTGTTCCTGACCTGACGTACAGAATGGATGCAATTATCTATTTGAAGGAAACAGGCGAGCCGTTAACGGATGCAAATGGAAATGTTGTTACAGGGTTTGCCGAGTTCACGCCATCCACACCTGATGGAACGGTAGATGTATCCATTCATCTTGATACGAACTATGTAATGAGTCTCGTCGAGAATGGAACGTTAAATGCGCCTGTTGATCTCGTCTGCTTTGAGCAGTGTTCGTTTGCAGCTTCAGGTGATGTGACTGATTACCATCAGTGGTATGACGATAATCCTGTTGCAGTACATGAGCAGATCAACGATGAAGGTCAGACGGTACGTGTAGGTGAGATCAGTACCGGGGTCTATGATAATCAGACACTGTCCCGGGTTGCTTCTGACGGACCTGACGGTGACGGTTATGCGGTTATAGTTGACAGGGTTCATTATGAAGGTCTGCAGCCTGGTACGACATATACCATGCACGGCTCCATGCACTTGTTAAGATATGATGACGATGGTAATGCCATTGACGGTGGCGTGATTGAGGGGGCTGACAGTAGAGAAGTTCTACATCCTTCAACAACATTCATTCCGGAAGACCACGAGGGTTATGTTGATGTTACTTACGTCATTAACGTTAACCGTTTCCGTGGAGAGACAATGGTTTCTTTTGAAATCTGCAAACAGAATGGTGTAACCATAATGTGGCATGAAGATATAGAGGATGTACCTCAAACTTTGTTTGTCCCGGATGTTCACACCAATGCTTACTGTCCGGATACGACACCGGGTGAAATGGGAAGAACAGTCATTGGTTTGGATCAAAGAGCTAGGATAGTTGATGAAGTTAATTATGAGAACCTTCTTGTAGATGGCCGTGAGTATATGATACAGGGATGTCTGTATTGGATGTATACCGATGACAACGGTAACATCCATAGTGGTCCCATGTCTGACATCATAGGTGAAGCACAGGCTGTGTCCACAATTCTGTTTGTACCGGATCAGCAGGACGGTACTGTCGAGATGACATTCACATTTGATTCAACTGTTCTTTCTGATCTTCACTATGACCGTATCGTTGTTTGTGAGTCGATATTCGCTAATGGCGGAATCGGGTGGAAGCGTATAGCAAACCACTGGGATTTCAGATATGAGAACAACTCTCAGAGTATCTATGTTGCAGATGTTCACACAACTGCTACAACACAGTTGGGAAATGTACTTCCTGAACAGAGTATTTGCACTGTAACTGACAGAGTGTTCTATGAGAACCTGGTTCCCGGTACCGAGTACACATTGGTAGGAAATGTACAGTATGCCATAACTGATGCAGCAGGTGTGATCATTGAAAGCAGTGCTCTGATCCAAAACGGTAATGCAGTGACTTCCTCACTTACATTTGTTCCTGAATCGGAATCAGGATTCGTAGATATAACTTTCACCGTTGATGCTTCTGACATTGCCGGAAGAGAATACGACAGGATAGTTGTATTTGAAGAACTGTTTGTAGGGCCCGGAGTAAGGATTGCTGTTCATGCTGACATTAATGATGCGGATCAGACTATAGATATTCCTGCACTTTCCTCTTCGGCTCACGGAACTGACGGGGTCAGATCAATCGCGCCGGTTGAGGATGCCGTGGTCGTAGATACGGTTTATTACACGGGATTGATTCCGGGCAGAGAGTACAGGATGGAGACTGATCTTATGAATTGCACGACAGGTCAGTCGGATTCTCATGTAACTACCGTATTTGTGCCTCAGACATCAGACGGAAGCATTGACATAACGATCAACTTTGATGCGAGCGGTTACTTAACAGAGAAACTGGTTGTTTTTGAAAGTGTATATGATCATGCATCTGGTGCTTTGATAAAGTCACACCGTGATTGGAATGAGAAATCACAAACAATTACTCTCATTCCTCAGACCGGACTTACATATGATCCTATATACCGTGATGTTGGTTATTCCGTTGCATCTTCCGGAGGTGTTCTGGCGATGCTTTGGTTTGTAGCATCACAAAAACGCAAAGAGAGGTTGTGAGGAAGGAGCGGACGATGCGTTATACAAAACTGTTAACCGCAATTGAAGGGCTGATATTCGGAATATCCATGTTCTTCTTCCGGCTTGATAAAGACGGAGGACCTGAAGGCTATAATTCTCAGAATGTGTATGGTCAGGAGGCACAACTTTATCACAACAGCGTTAATTATCCTGAGAACAGAATTCTTCTGTTCAGTGATCTGTTGGGGTTTCTTTCAGTGGACGGAACAGCCGTTGATTATCCCGTGATGAGAGACAGAACTAGTTCTGAAGGGAACTATTACTATCTGACTCATAACTTCAGGGGAGAACCTGACAGGAGCGGATGTCCGTTTGTCAGACAATCACAGGATCTTGATGATGACATTATCACCATATTTGCGCACAATAACAGTAACGGAACGATGTTTGCGGATCTTGAGAAGTTTGAAGATGAATCATTCTTTAACGAATACGGTTCGGTTGTCTTCGATACTCTTGAAGGACACCGTGAATACAGTGTTATTGCTTTGCTTGATGTAGCCGTCTATGGAGGTGATTTCAGTTTCTGGGGATGGGAGAACTTCCCGTGTGAAGAAGATGAATTGTTTTTTATAGAACAGATCATGTCATTATCAAAGTACAGAATAAGTGAAGAACTTCAGCCGGGTAACAGTTATCTGATGCTCGTTACATGCGAATACAGTCATGATAACGGGAGGCGCATTGTTGTTGCTGTAAGAACAGCATAACTGTATAATTGCCGTATGATACAGGATATTTACCCGCACAAACTTAAGAACACTTATAATCCGGGGCTGGTTCCTGATGGAAACAGCCTCGTTATTCATTTTGATAATGAAGGCAGGATACTTGTGAAGAATGAAGGCAAACCGTTCCTTCGGTTGTCTGATATAAAGACCATGCCTGAAAGATTGACCTATCTTTTCTCGATGGATGAGGATAACATCTTTCTTATCGAAGACGATAACGTGGATGTTCCTTCTGATACCACATACATGAAGATAAGGGATTTCAGAAAGAAGGAAGCAGTCCCTAAGAAGAGTATCTTTGAAGCTTTTACGGCTAAGCAGTTAGGTACATGGTATCAAAATAACAGATACTGCGGTAAATGCGGTTCCAAGACGGGAAGAAGTGATATCGAGAGAGCGATCACGTGCCCTCAATGCGGCAACATCATTTATCCGAGAGTAGTTCCTGCTGTAATCGTAGCCGTAGTCAAAAAGGGTGAGAACAGATCGGATGATAAGATCATTCTTACAAAGTATAAGGGTAGGCAGGATGTGCCTTATTACGCACTTATAGCAGGTTTTACGGAGATCGGTGAGACTTTCGAGGAAACTGTTGCACGTGAAGTTAAAGAAGAGACGGGACTTCTCGTTAAGAATATCAGGTATTATAAGTCCCAGCCCTGGGGCGTTGCAGATGACATTCTTGCAGGATTCTTCTGTGAACTTGACGGTTCGGATGAGATAAAGATGGACGATGGAGAATTGGCTGTTGCCGAATGGCTCACAAGGGAACAGGTCGTATTGCAGCCTGATTCGTTGAGTCTTACCAATGAGATGATGTCTTTGTTCAAAGAAGGCAATGAACCCATATAGTCCTTATGTTGTGGTAGAATACCACGTGGAAAATAAATAATGATGCGGAGGCGCAGTTTATGAAGGTTTTGGTAGTCGGAAGTGGCGGTAGAGAGCATGTTGTTTGCTGGAAGTTAAAGCAGGATCCCAGAGTTACCGAACTTTATTGTGCTCCCGGAAACGGTGGTATCGCATCTATTGCAACCTGTGTTGATATCAAGGCTACCGAGATCGATAAGCTTGTTGAGTATTCCAAGAAGGAAAACTTTGATCTTGTCTTCATAGCTCCTGAGGATCCTCTTGCATTAGGTTTGGCTGACAGACTTGAACAGGAAGGAATAAGATGTTTTGGTCCCCATGCCAATGCGGCCATTATTGAATCATCAAAGGCCTTTTCCAAGAGCCTTATGAGAAAGTACAATATTCCTACTGCAAAGTATGAGATCTTTGACGATGAGTCCAAGGCTTTGGAATATCTTGAGACACAGCCCATGCCTATCGTAATCAAGTGTGATGGTCTGGCTCTCGGAAAGGGCGTAATCATCGCTCAGGATCTTGATGAGGCTAAGCAGGCTGTTAAGGACATGATGGGTGATAAGAAGTTCGGTTCGGCAGGTTCTACTGTTGTTATCGAAGAATGCATGGTAGGCCCCGAACTTACCATCCTTTCTTTCTCTGACGGTAATGTAGCCGTTCCCATGATTTCTTCACGAGACCATAAGAGAGTAAATGACCATGATGAAGGCCTTAATACAGGCGGTATGGGTGCAGTTACACCCGGTGCCGACATGACTGATGAGCTTAAGGCAAGGATTCAGGATGAGATCATTACTCCTACAGTCGAGGCTTTGAAAGCTGAAGGAAGACCATTCAAGGGCGTTATCTATTTTGGTCTTATGCTTACTAAGGATGGCCCGAAGGTAGTTGAGTATAACTGCCGTTTCGGAGATCCTGAGGTTCAGGCTATCCTTCCTTTGCTTGAGACAAGCCTTCTCGATATTGTCGATGCCGTTATTGACGGTACACTCGATAAGATCGATATAAAGTGGAAGAATAAGTGTTCCTGCGTAGTTGTTATGGCTTCAGGCGGATATCCTCAGAGTTATCAGAAGGGATACGAGATATCAGGTATCGATACTTGCGGTAAGCTTGTTTTCCAGGCAGGTACCGCCCTTAAGGACGGTAAGATCGTAACTAACGGCGGACGTGTTCTGTGCGTATACGATGAGGGCGACACATTGGATGAGGCTATCGACGGTGCATACGAAGGTGTTGCCAAGATCAGCTTTACTGATGCTCATTTCCGTCATGATATCGGAAGGACACTCGGCTGACAGATGAATATCGGTCTTTTGGGAGGAAGTTTTGATCCTTTCCACAAGGGACACGAGTCTCTCGTTAATGGTGCATTAAGAAGCGGAATCGTTGATGTTGTTATCCTGATTCCCTCTGCCAGAAATCCGTTTAAGAAAGGGCGTAGCGTAACTGCTGCGCCTTATCGTTATTACATGGTAAAGAATGCAGTTGATGCTGATCTAAAGAAAGACAAGGTTTTTGTGAGTGACATCGAATTTACTTATTCGGGTACCAGTTTCACATTAACGACCATTAAAGAGATATCAAAGCCTTCGTATATCAGGACATTCCTTAAAGCTAACGGGATCAAGAGTTCTGATGCCGAGACGCCTCATTCTTTCTTCTGGATCACAGGTTCAGATGTACTTCCTACTTTCGAGAAGTGGCGTGAGGCTGACAAGATACTTGAGATGGCAGGTTTGCTTGTAGCTTCAAGACCCGGTGACGGTGTTGATGTTGATGAGCAGATTACAAGGCTTCGCGGTGTCTTTGGAAATCGATCTGACATCCGGGTCTTTGACATTAAGGGCGTTGAGGCTGCATCCAGTGACATACGCACTGAGCATGATTATGTTAAGGTATCCGATACTGTAATTGACTTTATCAGAACACATGATCTATATAGGGATGACAATGTCCTGGATCTTGTATCGGATGAAACTTGTGAGCAGTTTTATGAGAATGCGATCAAACTGTACCGTTACCTGGGCGAGAAGAGGCTTCTTCATACTCTTAATGTAGGTTTATTAAGTTTAAGATATGCATCGGTTTATGACAGAACTTTATGTGATCGTGCTCTTATCGCAGGAGAACTTCACGACTGTGCCAAGGAATTGGATGAGGCCTTACAGCGCGAGATGGCGACGGAGCATTCCGGCGATGTGTTTACGGAGAAGAAGCTTCTTCATTCTCCGGCAGGGGCTGTGTTTGCGAATCAGGAATTCGGAGTAACTGACCCCGGCATTCTTGATGCAATAACTTATCATACGACGGGAAGAGGAGGGATGAGCCTGCTTGATAAGATAGTTTATCTTGCAGATAAGCTTGAACCCTCAAGGACATATGCAGATCTGACACGTGAAAGGGAACTTGCAGTTACGGATATAGATGCTGCTTTGAGACTTTGTGTCGGATCTACGACTAAGAAGTTATTATCAAGGGGACAGGATGTTCATCCGCTCACTCTTGATTTTATGAACGACATTGGTATTTGCGAGTGAAATTAGTATAATTTTATATATACTCTCAATCAAAGGAGATCTACATGACAACAGAAGAGACAGTAAACAAGATCGTAAGCATACTTGAGTCCAAGAAGGGTTCTGATATCGAAGTTATCGATGTTAAGGATAAGACTACTCTGGCGGATTACTTTGTTATCGTAACCGGTAATTCAACGACTCAGATAAAGGCGCTTGCAGATGAGGTTGAAGTCCTTCTCAAGAACGAAGATCAGATAATGGCTGATCATGTCGAAGGAAGATCCGGTGATAAGTGGATCCTTATCGACTATAAGGATATTGTCGTTCATGTCATGCATCCGGAATTAAGAGCTGATTACGATCTCGAGAGTCTCTGGGAGAAGAAGTAAACTCCATTTCTTACCTGATCTTATATAAGTAATGCCAATGCCGTTCTTTAAGGAAGGATGGCTTATGTTCAGTAATGGCAAAAAACGTTTTGATAAGAACGCCGTTTACATAGCGGCGTTCATTTTGATCACGCTTATGAGTCTTTTCTACAAGCTGGTTTTGAACGGTACCGTAGATAAAGCATCACGGGTAACCGTTGAGGCGGGTTCTATTGAGACTTTTGTAACAGAGACTGAAGTATCAGTTGATGATACCACCGAGAACTTCATGGAGGAGACGAGTTCCCTTATAAGTGTTTATGTCTGCGGGGCTGTTAATCAGCCCGGGGTATATGAATTAAGTGCCGGTTCTATCATTAATGATGCTGTCGCGCTTGCAGGAGGTATGACAGATGATGCTGCGGTAGAACGTGTAAACCTTGTATACATAATGGAATCCAATATTTCCATTTATATACCGTATGCATATGAAGAATATGAAAGTAACGAGATAATCAGGGATGCTGATCAGATAACATGGGGAGACAGTCAGACTTCGCCTCAGGAGCAAACGGCAACCCTTATCAACATCAATACGGCATCCGAGTCAGAATTAATGACTCTTCCGGGGATTGGGGAAGCGACGGCACGATCGATAATCGAATACAGGGAACAGACTCCTTTTGTGATGACAGAAGACATCATGAATGTTCCGGGGATCGGGGAAGCAAAATTCAATAATATCAGAGATCTTATCTGCGTATGATCGAGACTTCTCCGCTTGAAAGATTCTCTGTATGTCCGTCTTCGAACTTAACCTGCAAAGAGAAATCATCACCGACTCCCGTAGCCTTACCAAGTCTCGGAATCTCTGAAGTATGGTTGTGTGCATTTACCACGCTGACATTAAGTCCGACCGTTGAGCAAAGCTTCCGGTATGACTTCAGATATTCTTCATGCGCCGAAGGGAAAAGCGAGCACATCTTATCGAGTTCTTCAATTAATGCTGCAGCCAGGGAAGCACGGTGTATAGGTTCTTTAAGTTTGGATTCATGGCGGATTGATGAAGCAATACTCTGAAGTTCTAAGGGGAACTCGGACCTGCTCTCGTTAACATTGATTCCGATTCCTATGACAACACTGCTTATGGCTCCTATCTCGGGTTCTATGTTCATCTCGGTAAGGATTCCGCAGATCTTCATATCATTTATGAGAAGATCATTAACCCACTTAATGGACGGAGTGATATCGCATACGGATGAGATAGCATTTGCAACTGCAACCGCAGACCAGCAGGTGATGGTGCTTATAAATTCTGGCTTAACCGTTGGCCTCATAAGATATGAAAGATATATGCCTGTTCCCGAGGGAGAGTGGAAGGATCTTCCGAGTCTGCCTCTTCCTGCGGTTTGGCAGTCAGATATGACAACGGTTCTGTCAGCTGCGCCTTCATATGCAAGTTCCTTAAGATACTTGTTCGTGGAATCAACCTCGGGAAGAACTATTACGTTGTCGCGTTTAGGGAGCTTCGCTCTTACTTCTCCGGGAGAAAGGATGTCAGGGTGATTCATGAGCCTGTATCCTTTGTTGGTAGTGGAGGTTATATCGTAGCCGTCAGCTTTCAAAGTTCTGACAGCCGTGTTTACGGCAGCTCTGCTGATATTAAGTTCGGATGATAAAACTTCGCCCGATATAAATTCTTCGGCGTTCAGTAGTTTTGATAAAACAAAATCCTTGGTGCTGATCATAGGCACTATTCTAACACATGGGAGAAATAATATGAGAAAGACAAAATACATAGGAAATGAAGCTGAAGATGCTGTTATAAGACGAATGGCGGCTCAGGGTTATCACTTCCTTGTAAGGAATTTTACCGTGCATAACATGGGAGAGTTGGATGTAGTGATGACAAAAGATAATGATCTTTACATCGTTGAGGTTAAGTCCAGGCTCGAAGGGACGTTATATGCCGACCCGGCAGCTTCGATAACTTTCAAAAAGAGGAAAAAGATGCTGAATACATCAAAAGTTCTTATAAATAAATACAAGTTATATGACTACAATGTGCACTTTTTGGCAGGATGTGTAACGCACAGGCGCGACGGTTTGATACAAAATGTAGAAATTATACCTTTTTAGAATATGATTATGAATAATTATTGCTTTAAACTTGCAAGATGTCTATAATTATCAAGGTTAAAAAAGAACGATACCACCAAATTTGCAATTTTATGCAATAGATAATTCAAAAACCGGAGGTCAATATGAAATCTTACAAGCAGATGAGCAAGGAAGAGCTTTTGGCAGAAAAGGCTGAATTGGAGAAGCGCGTAGAAGGCTTCAAGGCTATGAATCTTTCACTTAACATGACAAGAGGAAAGCCGGCTCCCGATCAGCTTGATATGTCTAATACCATGTATGACACTCTTTCAAAGGATGGCTTCATTTCCGAGGACGGCTCTGATACCAGAAACTATGGTGTTGCTACAGGACTTTCTGAAGTAAAGAAGCTTTTCGCTGATGTGCTTAAGACTTCTCCCGAGAATATATATGTAGGTAACGGCTCGAGCCTTAACCTTATGTTCGACTCAATCATGCGTGCTATGGTATTCGGTGAGCACGATTCACCTAAGCCCTGGTCTCAGGTTGAAGGCAGAAAGTGGCTTTGCCCTGTACCGGGTTACGACAGACACTTCAAGGTAACAGAGCAGTGCGGATTTGAGCTTATTGCAGTTCCTCTTAAGGAGGATGGTCCTGATATGGATATCGTTGAGGAGCTTGTTAAGGATCCTCTCGTTCTCGGTATCTGGAATGTTCCTTGCTACACAAATCCGGACGGATATGTATATTCTGAGGAAGTTTGCAGAAGGCTTGCTTCCATGAAGACGGCTGCTCCTGATTTCAGGATCTATTGGGATAACGCTTACGTTGTTCATCATCTTTATAATGAGGAGTCCAAGCAGGGTTCTTTGCCTGATATTCTCAGCCTTTGTAAGGAAGCCGGCAATCCTTCGAGAGTTTATGAGTTTGCTTCCACTTCAAAGATTACTTTTGCAAGTGCAGGTATATCCGTGATCGTTGCTAACGAAGAGAATATGAAGCAGGCTGTTAAGATCATGGGTATCCAGACTATCGGTGCCAATAAGGTAAATCAGCTGGCTCACATCAGAAAACTCCCCAATGTTGAAGAACTCAAGAAGCACATGAGCCGTCATGCAGATATCCTGCGTCCCAAGTTCGAACTTACACTCGATATCCTCGAGAAGGAGATTGCAGGAACGGAAGCTGCTACATGGCATAAGCCTCTCGGTGGATATTTTATCTCTGTATACACAGTGCCCGGTACAGCCAAGGCTGTAGTAGCAAAGTGTAAGGAACTAGGTGTTGCCTTTACTCCCGCAGGCGCTACATATCCTTATGGTATCGATCCTGATGACTCCAATATCAGAGTTGCTCCGAGTTTCCCGTCATTAGAAGACATAAATAAGGCTGTCGAAGTATTTGCCGTTTGTGTTAAACTATCTGCCGTAGAGAAATTACTTTCAGTTTAATAGTTTGATACGGAGGCCTATATGTCTTTAACTTCCAAGCCCTCATATGAGAGTCCTTTAAATTCGCGTTATGCAAGTAAGGAGATGCAGTATATCTTCTCTCCTGATAAGAAATTTAAGACCTGGAGGCTTCTCTGGATTGCTTTGGCTGAAGCAGAGAAGGAACTTGGTCTTAACATAACTGATGAGCAGATAGCTGACCTTAAGGCTCATAAGGATGAGATCGATTACGAGGATGCAGCCAAAGAGGAGAAGATCCGTCGTCATGACGTAATGGCGCATGTCCATTCTTATGGTAAGCAGGTTAAGGAATCTGGTGCAGACGGCATAATTCACCTTGGTGCAACTTCCTGTTATGTCGGTGATAATACTGACATCATCATAATGAGAGATGCGCTCGAGCTTGTTAAGAAGAGACTTGTGGTTCTCATCTCAAAGCTCGCTTCGTTCGCGGATGAATATAAGGCCATGCCTACGTTGGGCTTTACTCATTTCCAGCCTGCACAGCTTGTAACGGTTGGCAAGAGAGCTTCGCTCTGGCTTCAGGATCTGGTGTTTGATCTCGAAACTGTTGAGAATGCCATCGCTTCATTGAAGCTTCTCGGCTGTAAGGGAACGACAGGCACACAGGCTTCATTCATGGATCTGTTTGAAGGTGATAATGGCAAGTGTGTTGAACTTGATAAGAAGATCTGCCAGAAGATGGGCTTTGCTTCCTCTTACTATGTATCAGGACAGACCTACTCCAGAAAGATCGACTTTACCGTTCTTTCGGCTTTGTCTGCAATTGCACAGAGTGCTCACAAGTTCTCGAATGACATTAGACTTCTCCAGCACTTGAAGGAGATCGAGGAGCCCTTCGAAAAGAACCAGATCGGTTCTTCTGCGATGGCTTATAAGAGAAATCCCATGAGATCCGAGAGAATAGCTTCTTTGTCACGCTATGTGATCGCGGATATCCTTAATCCTGCCATGACAGCTTCAGAGCAGTGGTTTGAAAGAACTCTGGATGACTCAGCTAATAAGAGAATCTCCGTACCGGAGGCATTCCTTGCAGTTGATGCTATCCTCGGTATCTATACAAATATCGTTTCAGGTCTTGTCGTTTATCCCAAGATGATCGAGAAGCACATCATGGATGAACTTCCTTTCATGATGACAGAGAATATCATGATGGAAGTTACCAAGAAGGGCGGAAACAGACAGGAACTTCACGAGGAGATCAGACAGCTTTCCATGCAGGCGGGTGCCGTAGTCAAGCAGGAAGGAAAGCCTAATGACCTTCTTGAGAGAATCGCTGCCGATCCCAAATTCGGTCTTACGATGGATGATCTTCTTAAGGTGGCTGATCCCAAGCTTTACATTGGTCGCTGCCCCGAACAGGTCACGGCTTTCCTCGATGAGGTTGTAACCCCGATTCTTGCATCTCATAAGGATGATCTGAAGGTAGAAGAAGTCGAATTAAACGTCTGATCGGTATAGCCTGAAAAAAGACAAATTTAGTGTTGACATCTGAATTGGCAATGTTATAATTAACAGGCTGTCAAGCACCTCTAGCTCAGATGGTAGAGCAACTGACTCTTAATCAGTGGGCCCAGGGTTCGAGTCCCTGGAGGTGCACCAGATAGATAAGACCCGTAGGTGAAAGCTTACGGGTTTTCTTTTTCCAATAAATGTATAATAGACTTTGATAAGCTTGAATTTACTCAGGAGAGGGTTATGACGGATATTCTGATTGTTGAAGATAACAGTGAACTCGGTACACTGATCCGTGACCTGCTCCTAAGAGAAGATTATTCCGTTGAACTTATCGATAACGGTGAGAAGGCTATCCTCAGGCTTAAAGAAGAGGATTATAAGCTGATGCTTCTTGATGTCATGCTGCCTGGACTTGACGGATTCGAGACGCTGAGACTTCTTCGTAAGGAGCAGAATATCCCTGTCATCATGATGAGTGCAAAAGATGATGATGACAGCAAGATCTTAGGACTTGATATCGGTGCTGACGATTTCATAGGAAAGCCTTTCTATTTTCCGTTTCTGTTGTCGAAGGTAAAGGCTACATTAAGAAGAAACTACCCCGACGATTCTGAGGATAACAGGATCATCAAGTATAAAGATCTCACGGTGGATCTTAATACAATGTCTGTTCACAAGGGTGAAAAGGCGATTCAGATAAGCGGTAAGGAACTTGAGATGCTTATCTACTTCATTAAGCATCCTGAGAAGGTCATACCGAAGGAGACTTTATTTGATGCTGTGTGGGGGACGGATTGTGACTCTGACGTATCGACTGTTGCAGTATATATAAGATGGCTAAGAGAGAAGATAGAAGACGATCCTAAGGATCCTAAGTATATCCATACAGTCTGGCGTGTCGGCTACAGATTCGGCGGAGAATGAGCTTCATGAGAAAGTATTTCGGCAAGTATCTGGTGGTGCTTTTGCTCTTTGTTTGTCTTGGCATTGGAGTTTTCTATTCTGTGCGTCAGATATTTATGGGGGACAGCGGAAGGCGTAATACACTGGCAAACAGATTCGTTCAGCAGGTCGAAGAATATCCTTCAGATGATATTACGGAAGCCTATGAAGCGGTGAAAGCGCAGGAAGAAACTTTATGGGCTTCTCAGTATGGTAAGCAGAATGTTCCGTCTGAAGTAACTTATATCCCGGCAGGTGACACCGGGACAGGGATCATCTCCCGGGATCTTACAAGCGGCAGTACGTGGGTTATCTCCCGTGACAATGAGATTCAGGGCCTTATCGTATTTACATTTGACGATACAAGACAGGTTAAGGTCTTGATGCTTTCAGAAGCTGTTGTAGTAATCGCGTTTATCGTCATAACAGTATTCTTTATCTATATCGACAGGAGAGTGCTGATGCCTTTTAATACGCTGTCTTCATACCCTGAGAAGATAGCGAAGAACGAGACGGGCGAACATATACCTGAGTCGAAGGGCAGATACTTCGGCAGGTATATCTGGGGTATGAATATGCTGACCGACAGGCTCTCGGGAGACCGCAAGAAACTGCGTGCTCTGGAGAAGGAGAAACAGACTTTACTCTCGTCGATCGCACACGGAATCAAGACTCCTGTCGCGAATATAAGACTTTATTCCGAGGCTTTGAAGAACGGGCTATACCGTAAGGACGGAACCCCTGATCCTGACGATGCCATGGTTGCAGAGAAGATTGAGAAAAATACACAGGATATCGAGGATATAGTTAAGGAACTTCTTAGCACCGCATCTCAGAGCATCGTGGATTACGAGCCTAAGATCGAACAGTTCTACCTTACGGATATCGGGGAATGGCTTCATGAAGAATACGATAACCGCATGAGTGTCCTTAAGATCCCTTATGAAGTTGACCTTAAAAGCCGTGTCATGATAACAAGCGACAGATCGGGTATTATTAGAGTGCTTACCCAGTTTATTGAGAATGCGGTCAAGTATGGCGATGGCACCAGGATCGGTGTGCTCATTGATAAGAGTGATGAAGGCTATGAGTTTACTGTAAGCAATACCGGCAGCCGTGTCCCTGAGAATGAGGAACATTATATCTTTAACAGTTTCTACAGGGGCTCCAATTCCGAAACTGTGGAAGGCAACGGCTTAGGTCTTTATGAGGCTTCATATATAGCAAGAAAACTCGGCGGCACGGTCATTACAAGGTTCAACGAGATTACTTCCGAGACGGAATTCAGTCTTTTTTTGCCGGTTTAAGAGTTTTTTAATAGTTTTCCTCCACAATATCGTCAGAAGATGATCATGGGAGGGAAATATGAGTACAGTCATAAAGACAAAAGACCTTTGCAAAACTTATATCGTAGATAAGCAAAGCAACAATGTTCTTCAGAATGTAAACCTTAACGTTGATGAGGGTGAGTTCGTCACCGTAATGGGACCTTCGGGTTCGGGTAAATCCACTCTTCTTTACACAGTAAGCGGCATGGATAGCGTTACTGCGGGAAGTGTGCTCTTTGATGGGGAAGAGCTTACTTCCATGAAGGAGAAAGAGCTCATTAATATAAGGCTACTTAAGATGGGCTTTATCTTCCAGCAGATGTATATGATGAAGAAGTTAAGTATCATCGACAACATCATCCTGCCTGCATATCAGGCTAAGCTTAAGCCCCGCGACGAAGTGCGTAAGGATGCCGAGAATCTCATGAGGAAGCTCGAGATAATCGAGACTTCGGATCGTGAGATAACAGAGGTCTCGGGCGGACAGCTGCAGCGTGCGTGCCTTTGCAGGGCGCTTATAAACAGCCCGAAAGTGCTTTTCGCTGATGAGCCCACGGGAGCTTTGAATTCCAAGGCTTCGCGGGATGTAATGCAGCGTCTTCTTGAAGCAAACCGCGCAGGCACTACAGTCCTCATGGTTACCCACAGCGAAAGGGTGGCGTCTGTCAGTGACCGTATCATCTATCTTGTGGACGGCGGCGTTCAGGGCGAGCTTGTTCTTGGGAAGATGACGGGTGACGAGCAGATAGCTTCACGTGAGCGTAAGGTCAGATCCTGGCTCGATCAGATGGGGTGGTAACAGATATGTATCTAAGTATGCTCAAAAGAGATCTTAAGGACCAGAAAGGCCTTAATGCTGTACTGTTTGTCTTCATGATCGTAGCTTCTGTAGCGATGGTTACGGGAGTTACGCTTCTGTACTCGATGCTTAAGGGAGAAGACCTGACATACGACAAGTGCAATACATCGGATGTTGTAGCTTTGGCGCCGGTAAATATCTCAGATCCTGAAGGAGTTCGGGCAGATGTTATAGATGAGTTTAATTCATGGGATATCACCACGGATGTCAGTCTCAGGCAGGTGGTCTCCATTCCGGACACAAGTCTGATAGTCTATGGTACTGATGGGGCAAGGGTGGATTCGGCAAGCGAAAGCTATGTTATCACTTCTATGCCTTCTGAGAATAATATTCCGTATACTCAAAGCGGAGAGAGATTTGAAGTGCCCAACGGATGTGTTGCCATATCTCAGATGACATCAAGTCTTATGGGACTTAAGGCAGGAGATTCATTAAGGCTCGTTACTCAGCTGGGTAATGTATATGAATTCGAGATCTGTCAGATCTATGTCGATCCCGTAGAGACTGCTGCAGATTTTATGATCCTTTCTGACCGTGATACGGAGATCTTCTACAGTGAGTGTCCTGTGAAGTATGACCTGTATGAGGTCCATGTTGATGTTGGCGATGCGGATTATGTTGAGGCTCTGCGACCGTTAGGCGAAGATTTGTTGTTCAAATTCCAGGATTACGGCATGAAGATGAATGCTGCTAAGACTGTCCTGATGAATGACGAGGCTCTGATGGTTATTATCATTATCGTCGCCGTGACACTTGTTGCTTTCTTCGTAATGGCGATGATACTTATGACGATTGATTTCAGTATCAAGTCCACTGTAAAGCGGGAGACAAAGCAGATAGGAATGATGAAAGCCATAGGTGTATGGTCTTTCTCTTATAAGACCCTGTTTGTGGTCAAATATGCAGTGTTCGGAATTATCTGCGGTCTTTTGGGGCTTCCTCTGGGTTATCTTCTGTCGATGAAGATATATGAGAGTTTTGTATATAACATCTTATTCCCGGATTTTTCATCCATGATAGCCATAGGGTCACTTGCGATGGCGGTAAATATCTTATTCATCTTCCTGTTCTGTCTGATCTCATTAAGAAGAATGAACAAAATTAGTGTTATCGATGCGATCCACGGCGAGAACAGAGGTGAGAGGTTTGCAAGGCTTTCAGGGCTTTCGCTTGCGCGTTCAAAGAAGATAAGAGTTGCATCTTTCCTTGCTGTAAGCGATATATTGAGGGCGATCAAGAGGTATATCTACCTTGTGATCGCATATACACTCGGTATAGCCGCTGTATTGTTCATGGTGCAGCTTAAGGATTCTATTCTTGATATAAGCTACATACAGCACTATTTCCAGAGAGGTACACTCGACTTTAATCTTGTATTAAGTGATACATACCGTGAAAGACTTTTGCAGGGTAAGGGCAGTTACGAGGCAATGTATGATTACATAAACCAGATATTTGAAGAGAATGATATCCCCGCAAGGATCGTTCTGACACATTCTTCCAATGCTGAAGTCTACTTTAATGGTAATAGCCAGGTCGCAAATATTTCCTGGCAGGATGCGGATATTACGGATCTCGACTATCTTCCCGGAGGCGATGCTCCCAGGTACTACAATGAAGTGGCAATATCCTGGTACCATGCCAATGAATGGGGAATTGATATAGGTGATACGATCACGATCGAATATTATAGATACTCTGATGACCATACCTCTTACAGCGAGGTCAGTGAAGAGTTCCTGGTGACCGGATTCTTTGATTACTATGGCCATAACGCTATGAAGATCATTATGAGCCGTGAATTTAACGGAGCCGTATTAAGTCCGGATGCTATATTCTCGACTGTTATAGATGCACCTGAGCGTGAATTTGATGATATCCTCGCGCGTATGCGTTCCTTATGGCCTGAAGATCAGGTGACTGTGTCAGACAGACAAGGAGTAATTGATGACATCTTGACCGGTTATGATCTCATATTCAATATGATGATCGCGGTTACTGCTTTTGCTGCCGCTTCTGTTCTGATACTTCTTACTGCCTTGTATGAGAACATATTCATCGAAGAGGAGACTTCCGATATAGCGCTTCTTAAGAGCATGGGATTCAACCGTAATGTCATCCGTGGCTGGCACATCATAAGGCTTATGATACTCGGGATGACATCAATGTTGCTGGCTTTGCTGTTTAACGCCACTGTTGGCAACAAAATGATCGAACTCCTGTTTACAAGTCTTCTTAGTGCCTGCTCCTTCAGATTCAGTGTGGATCCTGTCCATAACTTCGTGATCATACCTCTATGCGTGATAACAGGACTTGCCGTGGTCGTAACTTTGATGACCAGGCTTACCGATAATATCCAGATTTGGAAAGTGAGAACAGAATAATGAGAAATAAGATCCTATCCTTGATAATTGCAGGCTCAGTTCTGGTGTCTGCGGCAGGCTGCAATAAGACTTCCGATAATATGGTCCCGGGGATCGGGGATTCACCATTAACACCGGTCGGCAATTATCTTAACGGTGTTGATGCCGGGTATACCGATGAAGGTATCATAGAAGAAGCGGTGGCAACCTATGTATCAGATGACGGCCTGTGCACCATATCGGTCATGCCTGATTACTATGATGTCACTCTCGATTATGAGAACGGCAGCCGCTATGATGTCGGTGCTTCTTACGGCAGAACGATCCCGCAGACTATGCCATCCTACGAGAGTGTTATGGAGCCGTATCTTTACGGGAATATACGTACTCTTTTCGGCGGGTATTATACAGCGGAAGCAGTCGAAGACCGTGTGTATACACTTTATGCCTCAATGCGCGAGGAGTATAGGGAAGAGATAGACGGGCTCGCTTCTTCTTTGTCACAGGGCAGACACGGCTTTGTGGAAGACGAGCTCCTGTCCTACGAGGAAGTGCTTGCGCTTCAGATGATCCCGGATGTACTCCGTCCTACGGCATGCAGTGCGCTTACGCTTTGGGGAGAACGCACTGAGACCGGCGAAATGCTTACGCTTCGTAACCTGGAGTGGGGGCTTGGAGAGAACTACCAGATGGGACTTTTTAATGCCGTAACACACATGCAAAACGGCGAAAGGAGCATTACTGCAATCGCGCTTCTCGGCATGCTCGATATAATCTCAGCCGTTAACGATGACGGTGTCTTCGCCGCTATCCTTGATGTAGGTTCAGAAGAACATGAGCAGTTTATCTATGAGGGCAGAAAATGCTACACAATGGAGCTTAGATATGCGCTTGAAGAGTTTACTACTGCAAGGCAAGTAGGGGAATTCATGGTGGGAGAAAGCGCCGAGTTTACCTGGTGTCATAATCTTACAATCACAGACGGCAATGAGGCTTTCTGCGCTGAGGACTGTGTTTTGCAGGTAGAGCAGGCTGGGGACGGTTATTCGATATTAAGAGATGCTTCCACGCCTCTTCTGGAGGGCTTGTCCTGGGATAACAGTGATTCTTTATGCATCGTCAATTCCTTCGCTTCTGAAGGCAATCAGGACGGGTTTACGGGTGTGCCTTCTAATACTGTGCGCTTTGCAAAATACAATGAATGGGTAAGTGAAATCGGTGTATTCTCTGTTACGGATCTTAAGAACATGATCACGCAGGAAACAGTCGAGCAGTATGATGTCGAGAATGTTCACAGTAACGGTACTTCACAGCTTATAATCATCGACTATGCAACAGGTTCCATTCAGGTGGCTTTTACGGGAAGTGAAGGGCCTGTTGATAATCCTTTGTTTGTTGAGGTCGGGAATATAGGGGTTAATTGAGACCGGATAGATTGTATAATGAGTGCCGGAGGTAGCACTATGTTTGCATATATTTGGCCCCTGGCACTTGTTATACTATCTAATGTTTTCTATCAGATCTGCACCAAATCGGTTCCTAAGGATATGAATCCTTTTGCTTCGGTTACGGTAACGTACCTTGTGGGAGCCTTAGTTTCCATAATCCTGTACTTTGCTTTTGGAGAAGATAAGAATCTCATTAAGGAAATGACCAAGCTTAACTGGGCGCCTTTTGTTCTGGGGTTGGTAATAGTAGGTCTTGAAGCAGGATGGATCTATGCATATAAGGCAGGCTGGCAGGTGAGCGTAGGATTTATCGTTCAAAGCTCGGTGCTTGCTGTCATCCTTTTGGCTGTTGGTTATTTTGCTTATAACGAGGCACTTACATGGAATAAGATCGTGGGTGTTATCGTTTGTCTGATAGGTCTTGTGTTTTTGAATCTTAAATGATGTTATAATAATCAGACATGAATGGTAGGATTATAAAGTTGTTCTTTTGTCTGATTATCATATTTATTTTTCTTTTTGAGTTGCTTATTTTATAGCGTTTTTGCCTTTTTTTATGGTGGTGCCGCTGGTCCTGGTTCATACTGATCAAGGCAGATGGTTTTATGACATGGTGTTTTCGCTGTTTTTTATTGTGTTTGTTGTATTATTGGCAGATGGTAAAAATGCTGTAAATGCAGTCAATAAAACAGTTAAATACAGTCCTGTTGAGATGCTGTTTCTTATAATGTATTTCGTTATTTTCATGTTTCCCGGTAAACAGTGTATTTCAATTATGAATTTTTATATGTTTGATAGAATTTTCAGTTTAGGTCTTATATAGTATTAATAGATACAGAAAACTGATGGCAGGTAATTAAATGAAAAAAACTATTATAGTTATGCCGGTTGCTAATGAAGAGCAGACGATGGGGTCAGTGATCGAACAGATCCTTGCATTGCCTTATGATAATCTTCACCTTTATCCGATCATTGATAATTATTCCAAGGATAAAACAGAACAGATAATAAGAAGTTACGAACACACTGGAAGAGTTAAGTGTGTTTTCTATAAAGAATCAAGAGGCGTTATCAGTTGTTATATGGAGGGGTACAGAGTTGCCCTTGAAGATGGTGCCGAGCGTGTAATAGAGATGGACGGCGGCGGAAGCCATCAGCCGTCTGAGATTCCTCAGTATATTGAGAAACTTGACGAAGGCTACGAGTGCGTCTGGGGTTCCAGATTCATTAAGGGCGCAGGTCTTGAGAATGATCCTCTTTACAGGAAGATTCTAAGTCGCGGCGGTACATGGTTGTCCAATCTTGTTCTGGGAACAAAGCTTAAAGACATGACGAGCGGCTTTGAGGCTTTCCAAAGGGAAGTACTTGAGCAGTTTGATTTCAGTAAGTTTCTTTCGACTGGACACATGTACCAGACGGAGATGAGGTTCTACTGCCGTAACAAAAAGGCAGTAGAGGTGCCTATCCACTATAAGGCCGGTAAATCCTCGTTGAAGATGAAGTCAGTCACGGAAGCTTTATCGATCCTGTTTAAGCTTAAGAAGAATGAAGCAAAGGTTTATAAGTGATATATGTCTAAGTTTCTAATACTCGGTGCAGGACCGTCAGGTCTTACATTTGCAAACAGACTGCTTGAGAAAGGGCAGGATGACTTTATTGTCCTCGAGCGTTTCGAAGAAGCCGGCGGCTTGTGCAGGAGCACTGATGTTGACGGAACTCCTTTCGACTTTGGCGGAGGGCATTTTCTTGACGTAAGAAGGAAGAATGTTCTGGATTTTCTTTTCCGTTTTATGCCGGAATCTGAATGGAATGTTTTTGACAGGGATTCACAGATCTATATTCACGATCAGTTTATAAACAGTCCCATTGAAGCAAACATCTGGCAGATGGGGATTGAACAGCAGGTAGAGTATCTTAAGGCTATTGCCGTTGCAGGCTGTAATCTCGGTCAGGATATGCCTGAAAGATTTGTTGACTGGATCTACTGGAAGTTAGGCAGTAAGGTTGCCGAGGATTACATGCTTCCTTACAACCGCAAGATGTTCGGTAAAGACCTTAATGAGCTTGGTACATACTGGTTAAGCAAGCTTCCTAATGTATCCTTTGAAGAGACTCTCATCAGCTGCCTTGAGAAGAAGGCATACGGGTCACAGCCTGCTCATGCCAAGTTCTATTATCCCAAGGAATACGGATATGGTGAAGTCTGGAAGCGCATGGCTGACAATCTTGGGGACCGCATCATCTATAACGAAAAGGTAAGAAGCATTGACCTTGATACAAGGACTGTTAACGGCAAGTATAGTGCTGATGTTATCATCAACACGGTTCCTTATGCCGAGTTCGAGACTATTGACGGAATGGACAGTGAGGTAAGGACACTTATTGATACACTTAAGTTCAGTTCCGTGGTAACGGAGTATCATCCGGAAAATATGGATACGCATGCGCAGTGGATCTATTATCCCGATGAATCCCTGTCTTATCACAGGATACTCGTAAGGCATAACTTCTGTACGGATTCCAGGGGTTACTGGACTGAGACTAACCTTACGCGTTTTAAGGAAGACAATGCTCATCCGTCATTTGTTAATGACTATGCTTATCCGTTAAATACCATCGGCAAGAATGAGAATATGAAGACTATTCTCGACCATCTCAGAAGCAAGAATGTTTACGGCATTGGAAGATGGGGCGAGTGGCAGCACTACAACTCGGATGTTGTTGTTGAACTTGCGATGAATCTTGCGGACAGTTTTAATTGATCAGCTCGTAATTCCGTACGATCTGCAAAGCTCATTCCATTCGTTCGAACCTGCAAAGCCGTTGAAGATGCTCTCTCTTGATTCTCCGCTGTTAAGCTTTGCCATCCAGTACTGATAGCCGGCAGGATCAGGATCTCGGTCAAAGAATGTATGATACAGACGCGACAGATACTCTTCGTTACTTAAGTTGCTTCCAAGGAACTCGTTACTGAAGAAGAAACCGTGGGCAACGGAAGATCCCGACATGCCTCCTGCGATCCTGTCTACCCAGTAACCCTGACCCGTGGAATCCGAACTTCTCGAAAGTGCGACCGTATATAATCTTTCAACGAAATTCGTAACGCTCGCTCTGTCAAAAGAAGCGGGAGAAGAAGCGATGGTCCCGTTAGGTGAAGATCCGTTCACATAAGCCGTACCGCTAATAGCAGGAAGATCGTACATGAATCTTCTGGAGCTCGTAGGAGTGTCAGGAGCATGAGTTCCCGATACATCAGATGTTCCTGCAAGGAAATAACGATGCGTATTGTTGGCATCATCAGTGGTGCTGTCTATGTAGTAGTAGATGCCTCCTATCGATACGGCATTCCATGCATGACCGACGCCCGTTAATGAACCGCCGACGAAGATGTTCGTCAGATCATAATAGTTAAGAATTAGCTGCAACGTTCTTGCATATGACTCACAAACACCGTTGCCTCGTTCGATGGCACCGAGAATATTGTGATCGAGCGTGTCGTTATTCAGTGCATAGACCATGCTGTTGCACAGTCTGTCATGTATGTTAAGTACAGACGTGAATTCGTCGGATGCCATGCAGGTTGAATAAGATAATACATAATTTTGGATGTCGGTCCTGTACTTTGCTCTGACACCCGGATCCACATATTCATTCGGTGCGTAAAGATAGAAACCGTTATTGTTGTACAGGAGAGTTGTGGACAGGAAATAGAATGCAGGATTGTCATTCATGAAACTGAAGTAGACTTCGCGCATCTGGTCTAATGAAAGACCGTAATTTGCAAATCCGTAAAATGCGATTACGTGATATCCTTCTACAGTGCTGTCCTGCCAGTTTCCCGTGTAGAACGAGACACAGTCTGAATACATCTTGTTATAGAGATTCCTTCTTGCATCAGGATTGGAGCGAAGACTTAAGTCGTTATATCCGTATCTAGATGAGACGTCTTCAAGAAAAGCTGCATCATCGGCGTAAACTACGTGCGTAACGGTCGGCAACGAGAAAAAAACGCCGAATCCAAGAACAACTGATAAGAATAGTGAAGTTATTTTTGCTTTATTCATTTGATTCCCCTAATTCCACACTTTAATGTGATAGGATAATTATAGTAAAGATTACTTTACTTTGAAAGAGGCGGAAGATGAACATCGTTGATATCATTCTTGATAAACGTTACGGAAAAGAACTCACTTACGAACAGATCATGTTCTTCGTGAAAGGTGTCACCGAGAGGACCATTCCCGATTATCAGACATCGGCTCTTCTTATGGCGATAGTTCTTAATGGAATGACCGAGAGGGAGATGACCTCTTTAACGCTTGAGATGGCGGACTCCGGTGTTCACGATGACCTCTCTTATGTAGGTGATATCACTGTCGATAAGCATTCCACTGGCGGTGTCGGTGACAAGATAACGCCCATTGTAATTCCGCTTTGCCGCTCGTTCGGTTCGAAGATTGTAAAGCTGTCGGGACGAGGCCTCGGATTTACGGGAGGAACCGTCGATAAGTTCTCGTCAATACAGGGTTTTAACATAGACATTCCGAAGGAGGATTTCCCCCGCCTTGTAAAAGAATGCGGTATGGTCATATCAGGACAGACACCTGAGCTTGCTCCCGCAGATAAAGTTCTCTACGCTCTGCG
>JAGDCV010000075.1 GCA_017958365.1 Clostridiales bacterium | reverse complement strand
GAGATAAGGTGTCGCGCCTTGTAAACCGCCAGACCGGCGAGATCTTTACCATGGGAGGGCGAGACTCCATCCCCTACGATCACCTGCTGGAAGGTCTTAACAGCGTCGGATTCGAAGGATCGTATCTTTATATGTTCCAAGGTAATCTCAAGCATAATGCACAGGAAGAGTGGAGATGCCCCAAGTCGGTACTGCTTATGGCATTTGCCGATGAGTACGGCGTGCATACCCCTCAGGAAGAGATGATGCTCCTTCGTACCGAAAGGCTGTTCACCAACGAGTTTATAAGTGAAGATAGAAGGCGCACCATGACGGTGTTCCCTCTCTTCGTGGGAGAGGACCTTTACGGCTTTATCGTAAATGAGCTTGACACGTCGGATCTTGCCAACGTATCTCTTGTTGCTTATCAGCTGTCCGTATCCATCAAGTCCCTTCTTATGATCGAGGAGCAGAACCGCGTCAAGAGAGAACTTCAGACTTCTCTTGAACAGTTCATGCGCGACAACAGCCTTCTTACGAAGGAAGCAAGGCAGGATGAGCTTACGGGCCTTTATAACAGGCGAGGCTTCCTTGAAGATGCCCGAAAGGCAATAGCAGACCCTTTAAACCGCGGCAAGAATGCCATCATCTGCTATGCGGATATGGATAACCTTAAGATGATCAACGATAAGTTCGGTCACGACGACGGAGATTTTGCTCTTCGTGAGACTGCGTCGATCCTCACCGATACCTTCAGGAATACCGATATCCTGGGAAGGATCGGAGGAGATGAGTTCGTGGCTTTCGCCCTTGTAGGCGGCCTTGAGGATTATGAAAGATCCATCAAGGAGAGGATCGAGACCATAACGAAGAAGCATAACGAACTGGCGGGAAAAGAATATCCCGTGGAGATGAGCGTAGGTATCTGCGAGTTCATCTGTTCGGATACGATCGACATATTCGCGTTGCTTGAAGAAGCAGACGAGAAGCTCTATGTCGAGAAGTCTGAAAAGAAGCGCAAGAACGGATCGTACAGGTGATTTGAAAATCATTTTCATTGTCGTTTTTAACAATAGTTCAATAATGTCATTTTTTAAGTCAATAGAACCGCAGTTGAATACTGCGGCTCATGCTTTTTTTACACACAAGCATGTAGTTCTGTGGTAAATTAGATATTGGCTTATGTTGAATAATTATGTCCATTTTCGCTACGGTCAGTTAGGGCGGGAACGGAGATCATTAACCCTTCTTGCAGAAGGGATCACTTGCATAAGCCTCGCAGATGAACATCTAAATGGGAGGCTATTCATGAAATACAGTTATTACCCCGGATGTACCCTGAAGAACAAGGCACAGGATCTTGATATGTATGCAAGACGTGCCGCGGTCGCTCTCGGGTTTGAACTGGAAGAGATCCCCGAATGGCAGTGCTGCGGCGGAGTTTATCCTTTGGGCACGGACGAGATCGCTACAAAGCTTTCTTCCGTAAGAGCTCTTAACTACGCCAAGGAGCAGGGACAGGACCTTATCACTCTTTGTTCCGCTTGCCATCACGTGCTCAAGCGCGTTAACGACGACATGAAGAATGTCGCTGACATCTCTGACAGAGCAAACAACTATATGGGTCTTGATGAACCCTACAAGGGAGAGACAACAGTCGTACATTTCCTTGAGGTCCTTCGTGACAGGATCGGATTCGATGAGATCGCTAAGAAGGTCGTTAATCCCCTTACAGGCAAGAAGATCGGCGCTTACTACGGCTGCCTTGTGCTTCGTCCCGGTAAGATCTTGGAGTTCGACGATCCCGAGGATCCCAAGATCATGGAAGATTTCATCAGAGCATTGGGCGCAGAGCCTGTTATCTATCCTTACAGGAACGAGTGCTGCGGAGCTTACAGTTCCCTTAAGGAAGGCGGCGTATCTCAGGAGAGGACAAAGCTTATCTTTGATTCTTCCGAGGGATTCGGTGCAGACATGCTCATCACGGCTTGCCCTCTTTGCATGTATAACCTTAACAAGTCTGAAGCAGACAGCAAG
>JAGDCV010000074.1 GCA_017958365.1 Clostridiales bacterium | reverse complement strand
GTACTACAGAAGGTATCACATCCATCCAGGTCGATATCAAGGTTGAAGGTCTTACTTTAGACATCATCAAGGCTGATTTCGAGATGACACACAAGGGAAGACTCCAGATCATCAACGACATAATTCTCCCTTGCATCCCTGCACCCCGTGCAGAACTCAACAAGTGGGCACCCCGCATCATCTCAATGCAGGTTCCCGTTGACAAGATCAGGGAAGTCATCGGTTCAGGCGGAAAGGTCATCAACAAGATCATTGCCGATACCGGTGCTGAGATCAACAACAACGATGACGGTATGGTCAATATCTCCACACCCGATCTCGAAAAGGCTGAGAAGGCAAAGATGATCATCAACGGCATCATCTCCGATCCTGAGGTCGGCACAGAGTATGACGGTGTTGTTACCAGACTCATGGACTTCGGTGCTTTCGTCGAGTTCCTCCCCGGTAAGGAAGGTCTCGTTCACATCTCCAAGATGGCATGGAACAGAGTAGAGAAGGTGGAAGACGTTCTTCACGAAGGTGATAAGGTTCACGTCAAGCTCATCGAGATCGATTCACAGGGCAGACTTAACCTTTCCATCCGTGACTGTCTTCCCAAGCCGGATGATTTCGTAGAAGAGGAACCCAGAAGAAGAGAGGGCAGACCTAACCGCGAGAGAAGAGGCGGCTTTGCCGGAAGAAACGGCGGCAGAAAGAACTTCGGTGATAATGAGGGCGAGCAGGCTCCCGAGAATCCCAAGGGCAGAAGAAGAGAATTCTGATAAAAAATATATAAAGGGGTGACACTATGGCAGAGAATTTAGGAAACACAGAAGAACAGATCGAGGTCATTACTGAGGGTCAAACCGAAGACGTAACTGATAAGAAGTGTCCGAATTGCGGCGCTACTGTAGTTTACGATCCTGAAACTCTGTCCATGACTTGCCCGTTCTGCGGTTACTCAAGGACGCTTCCCAAGCCGGAGGACAACGGTCAGGATGTAGAGGAGCTTGATTTTGCTTCCGCAAAGAACCGTGAGAGCCTTGACTGGGGTAAGGAGAAGAAGTCTCTGGTCTGCAAGAACTGCGGTGCCGAGACCATCATGGATACCGCTGATACGGCACAGTGCTGCCCTTACTGCGGTTCCACACAGGTTATGCCTGTTGACAACGATGATGATGTTGTTGCTCCGGGCGGTGTCGTTCCTTTCGAGATCACCAAGGAAAAGGCTGCTGAGCTCTTCAAGAGCTGGATGAAGGGTAAGCTCTTCGCACCCAAGGAAGCAAAGCAGAGCTGTGAAGCAAAGAACTTCAACGGAGTATACCTTCCTTACTGGACATACGATTCACAGACTACATCTCCTTATGAGATCAAGCTGGGATTCAACAGCAAGGACAAGGACGGAAATACCGTTACCACATACAGGACTTACCGCGGAATCTATGAGCGCTTCATTGATGACGAGACGGTTTATGCTTCTAAGAAGACGACCAACCGCTTCATCAAGGAAGCTTCAAAGTTCGACTTCAGCAAGCTCCGTAAGTATTCTCCGGAATTCATAGCCGGATTCCTCGCCGAGCGTTATACGGTAGGACTTGATGAAGGATGGGATATCGCCAAGGGCCAGATCAAGAAGACACTTAACAGCGAGATCTCCAGCATGGAGAAGAGAAAGAGAAAAGCTGACAGCGTCTCAAAGCTTACGTTCACCACGGCATATTCAAAGGTTACATATAAGTATGTACTTGCTCCTATCTGGATCGCTAACTTCAAGTTCAAGGAAAAGCTCTACAATATCGTAATCAATGGCCAGACCGGACAGATCAAGGGCGAGGCTCCTGTATCTCCTATCAAGGTTGCTATTGCAATTGCCATTGCTATTGCCGTGATCGTCATCCTTGCCATTCTTTTCAACAACTGATAACTGCAGTAATTGATCAGATTAAAGGCTGTTCCCGTGTGAAATGCACGGAGGACAGCCTTTTTTGATGACATATTTATGATAAATTGTTCAAATTTGTGTGATTTACTTGAAATTTTAACAAATTGTTCATAGAATTACGCTGTTAAATTATTTTTATTTTTTAGGAGTTCTTATGTTCAATTTCGCGAAAAGGGCAACCTCGGCAGTAATAGCGGGCGCAGTTGTACTCGGTACATTGGCATTTTATCCTTACGGGGATAAGGCACGTGTAAATGCAGCAACTCTTTACGATTCAGCGAGTGCGATAAACTATGCTACTATCTTAGGCGGTGCGGTCGACTATGGTGTCGTTGCTGACACCATCACCCAGAACAGCCATACTGAGACGACTTTCGCGACTCATCATTTTATACATAATTCCGATAATATTGACGTTGACTATATTTCATCCACGGCACTTTTCATTGTCGGAGAAGATTATCAGGGAAATGATTCACCGGATCCGTTTAGCAATCCATGGGATGTTAATAAGTATATAAGATTCGGTAAGACCACTGCCAGCGCGATATATTTCGAAGCTCCTTCAAAAGTCTTTGATCTTCAGAATCCCGTAAGTCCGTTTGATCCTTCTAAGGAAGCTAAAAGAAATACCACAAACGGTGTTTTCCGTTTTGAGGGTGAGTATGATGACGTTAAATTCATTCAGGCCGTTAATGAGAATGCAAAGACAAATGTAAAAAGACTTATTGACAGAATCTGTTCTACTACCGTTGTTGAGGATGCTGAGAAGGGATGGTCTTACTTCCTTGAGGACAGAGCCAAGGATCCGAATTATGTTTTGAATCCTGATGGCCAGAATTGTACTGAGATAAAGAAATTTAATAGTTATATAGAGATTGACCTTACAGATTCGAAATACGATGGCAGAGTTGTATACATAAATGTTAATAAGAGCAATGGACTGATCTCTTATTTACAGGAGAGCGATGGCTTCAGGATCAATAAGAATGAGTCTTCCGTAGTTGTTATCAACATTGCTGATGATGCTTTTGAAGGCAGTAAGCTTACCATGATAAAACCAAGGGTTACCGTAAATGGCACCGGCTATTTCGGTAATACAGGCACAAACGGAAAAGATCCGAATGCCGCTAATGTCCAGAAGTATTATAACGAATCCATTATCTGGAATATCATGGAAACGAGTGATATAGAGCTTGACAGTTTTGGCGGCGCAGTTCTTGCACCTGTAACAAAGAACGTCAGACTCAGTAACGGTAACTCAAGCGGATGGGTCGTTACATCCGGATCTTTTGATATGAGCAAGGAATTCCACTTCCTCTATTCCGGATCAAGCAAAGACAGTTATGGTGATATGCATTTTGCTCTGACAAAGGCATTTACCGAAAAATATGCAGAGCACGGAAGCGCTCAGCTTAAGCAGGATACATCAGTCAGCGTTACGGCTGATACTTATCAGTTTACATGTGATGAGTATTTATCCGAGAGTAAAGAAAGAGGCGAGTTCCAGAATTATTACCGTTCCCTGACTCCTGTATACGCTCAGACTGATGCAACAGTTACTTTCCCCATCCTGACTTTCTACTGTGATAATTATGACCAGCTTTCTGAAGTGCAGAAGCATTATTATGTTGAAAAGGGTAAAGATAAGTTATTCTTCTTTAAGATAAAGGAGACTTATGCTGCTCCTCATGTGGTCTCCGGAAGTGACGGCCGTTATGTATCTCATTCTGACGGATATATCGATGTAAGACTTAAGGTAAGCGTTGATACTTCCGGCAGGTTTACTTATTTTGTCGACTACCAGTCCGTTACCGGTAAAGATGCTGCCGGCAATAACATCATCTTCAGAAAATACGGCGAGGTATATGGTAATTTTATTACGATGTCCGGTGTCCAGTTTGACTTCGGTTCATTCTATAACCAACTGGTACCGCTTGATGTCAATATCAGTAAGCGTGATATTAACAAGCCTAACGGAGATGAAGTCAAGGGTGCAAAGCTTTCAGTCGAATATATCGGTAAAGATGACAAACTGGATCTCAGCGGTGTCACCCTCGTCTGCGACGGTAAGGATGTAACAGCAAATGCCACGATATCAAAGAAGAAGGTTGAGTTTACTTCAGGTGATAAGCTGACCACTATCGTCGGAATCAAGCCGGGTGACTATGTCCTTAAAGAGACGACTGCTCCCGAAGGATATAAGCCGCAGACTACATCCATTAATTTCACTGTCGGTGATGATGGAACCGTTACGGCAACATCTGCTATATCCGATAAGGTCGGTAAGATCGAGAATAAGGATACAGTTGTAATTCTCGATGAACCTCTTCCTACGGTAAACATAAGCAAGCGAGACGTTAATCAGCCTAACGGTGCAGAAGTGCCCGGTGCAACACTTAAGGTTGATTATATTGGAAGTGATGATTCCGTAGATCTTTCCAATGTCCTTCTTACCCGTTCCGGAACGGCAGTTGCAGGAACGAAGACTAAGAAATCCGTCGAGTTTGTTTCAGGTGATGCCCAGACTGTGATAACAGGTCTGCAGCCGGGTAATTACACTCTTACGGAGACAACGTCACCTAAGGGATATGAGAAGCAGCAGACAGTGATCGGTTTCACGGTTGGTGCTGACGGAACAGTAACTGCGACATCCGCGATCGCTCCTACAGTCGGCATGATCGAGAACGGAGATACAGTTGTAATCCTCGACGAAAAGACTCCCAATCCGATAACCGTTAATATCAGTAAGCAGGATATTAATCAGACAAACGGCGCTGAAGTAGCCGGTGCAACACTTGAAGTTAAGTATCTTGGCAACGATGCATCGGTTGATCTGACAGCCGTAACTCTTGAGAGAAGCGGTAATAATGTCACGAATACTGCTACGCTTTCCACTAAATCAATCTTGTTTAAGTCAGGTACTGCCCAGACAGCTATCACCGGACTTAAGCCGGGTGATTATTCACTTACCGAGACTATCGCGCCGGATAACTATGAGCTCCAGCAGACGGTAATCCTTTTTACTGTCGGTGCTGACGGCAAGGTATCCGCAACAAGCACGATCCCTACTACTGCAGGAAAGATAGAGAATGAAGATACTGTAATCATTCTTGATGAGAAGACGCCTGCGCCCATAACGGTTAACATCAGTAAGCAGGATATTAACCAGACCAACGGGGCAGAAGTAGCAGGAGCTACACTGAAGGTAACTTATGTCGGATCAGACAGATCAGTAGATCTTTCAAAGGTTACTCTCAGCAGAAGCGGTTCTGACGTAACAAGTCAGGCAACGAGAACGACATCTTACGTATCATTTACATCAGCAGGAGC
>JAGDCV010000073.1 GCA_017958365.1 Clostridiales bacterium | reverse complement strand
TGACTTACCTGTCATCTCCGCAGGCTGGGGCAGACCCATGATCTCGAGGAGAGTAGGAGCGATGTCGCACAATCTTCCGCCCTCGGCCAGAGTGTACTCGGGGTCGTAATTATAGAGGATGAACGGTACCGGGTTGGTCGTGTGAGCCGTGTGAGGCTGACGTGTCTCGTAGTCAAGCATCTGCTCTGCATTACCGTGGTCAGCACAGATGAACAGAACGCCGTTCATCTTCTTTACGGCTTCAACGGCACCGCCTACGCATGCATCCACACGCTCTACGGCAGCGATGGCAGCCTCGAGGTTACCTGTGTGTCCTACCATGTCAGGGTTAGCGAAATTGATGATGACAACATCATACTTATCGGAGCAGATAGCTGCGTCGAGCTTCTCGGATACTTCGGGAGCACTCATCTCAGGCTTTAAGTCGTAAGTTGCAACTGCAGGAGAAGGAACCAGAGTTCTGTCCTCATCCTTATTGGGCTCCTCGATACCGCCGTTAAAGAAGAACGTAACGTGAGCATACTTCTCTGTCTCGGCAATACGGAGCTGCTTTAAGCCGTTGTCAGCGAGGTACTGGCCGAATGTATTTACGATCTCTTCCTTCTTGAATGCGACGAACTCGTTGGGGATGGTCTCGTCGTAATCCTTGAAGCAGACATATGTCAAGGGCATGAAGCCGTTTGCCCTCTTTAAGTACTTGATGCACTTTGTGTCGGAAGCGTCACCGGGCTGTGCTGCGATGTCCTCATCCGTGAAGCAGAATGCCTTGGTGATCTCACGTGCACGGTCGGGACGGAAGTTAAAGAAGATGATGGAGTCGTTAGGCTTAACAACGCTTAACGGCTTACCGTCAGCATCCGTGATGACAGTAGGAACTACGAACTCGTCCGTAACTCCGCCGTCGTATGAATCCTGCATCGCCTTGATGGGATCAGTTGCCTTAACGCCCTCGCCCTTAACGAGTGAATCGTAAGCAATCTGGATGCGGTCCCAGTTATTGTCTCTGTCCATTGCATAGTAACGGCCGGACAGTGATGCGATCTTACCTACGCCGATCTCGTCGATCTTATCGGACAGAGCCTGGAGATAATCCTTACCGGATGCCGGAGGTGTATCTCTTCCGTCGAAGAAGGGATGAACATATACCCTGTCGAAGTTCTCCTTCTTGCAAAGCTCAAGGATCGCATAAAGATGCGTGATGTGTGAGTGAACGCCGCCGTCAGAAAGAAGTCCCCAGACATGAAGATCCGAGTTGTTCTCCTTACAGTTGTTGATAGCACGGAGGAGGTCCTCATTCTTAAAGAAAACACCGTCCTCGATGTACTTTGTGATAAGAGTAAGATCCTGGTAGATGATCCTTCCTGAACCGATGTTCATGTGTCCTACCTCGGAGTTACCCATCTGTCCGTCAGGAAGTCCTACTGCAAGTCCTGACGCAAATCCCTTTACGAAAGGGCACTCTGCCTTAAGCTTATCGAGCACCGGGGTCTTCGCCATCTCAACTGCGTTATACTCCGGATTGTCTGAAAGGCCGTAGCCGTCTAATACCATCAATACAACTGGTCTTCTGTTCATACTGATACTCCTGTCTTTATTGTTGCTTTAATATAAACCTGTTTTGCTCCGGGTCGTACCCGTAACCGATACCATCAAGGGCGGCTTTCACCTCAACTTCGTCCAGAAGCTTTGACGCACACAGGTCTTCAAGCGACGCATACTGATCGCGCAGCCCTGTGTTGATTATGCTTAAAAGCATGTTAGGATCTTTGACCAAAGCCCCTCCCCCATAAGTTAGCATCGGCTAATTATAGCACACCGGACACTACATTACCTGCGGATATAGTCCCAGCTCTTCTTCGAGAAATAATCCTTCGCGAAAGGCGCCTCCGACAGCACGGAGAAGTCAACCGTCTTGATTGCCTTAAGGTGCGGCTTTACCGCAGCAAGGATACCTGGGAACAGTTTTCCCGCTTCATCCTTTGGTGCATCAACTATAACAAAGTAGCTTACCCTGTTGCTTCTCTTGATATAAAGAAGTCCGGCCTTGCTTATCGCTTCAATCGACTCGCAGTGCTTGATAAGAGCCTTGCGGACTGCCTCCGACTCGGGATTAGGCTGAACGGGTCCGATCATTATCTTCGATCCGTCAGTGATGACTTCCTTCTTGATCTGGCTTCCGAGGTTCGATGCTATCGACATGAGAAGCTTGTTGGGAAGGAATGTCGGGATGGGGCCCATGGGGTTGATCGCAACGTCAAATCCTTCCTTCTCGATGAACTTGATGACCTCAGGGAAGCGCATCGCTGCCAAAGTAGGCTTGTTCTCGCTCTTAAACAGATCTTTCCAAAGAGCTACCGTGCGGACATCGGTAAACAGCGGGAACATCTTTCTGTCGTTATGCTGCTTATCCATGAGCATGACGATCTGAATGCTCTTCTTGCCGTCAGGTCCCGTCTTATCCGTCGAATGCGCGGGAACCAGGAATCTTCCGTTTACCGTGTGCTGCATGAAGTTACGGACATATTCCTTATCCGACTTCAGGGCATTGTACTTTAAAGACAGTGCAAACAGCGCGGGGTTCTCGATGGGAGCCTTACCCGTATTATCTGCAACGGGAGGCTTTACGGATGACAGCACCGCATACTTGGGCGCACCATTATCCTTGGTAAATCCCGTCTTCTTATAATCTACTTCAATCGTGAGGACTACACTCTTGTCACGTGTCTCATCCACGGGCTCGTAGATCCCGTTGTTCAAAGCCTCAACTTCAACTATCTTCGTGGGGAGAACCTTGCCGTCATCTCTGTAAAGGAAAGCTTCGTCGCCCTTCTTTACGATGCCGAACAATGAACCTTTCAAAGTGGCAGTGCCCTTAGCTTCATCGCACTCGCCGTCTTCATTTACCAGATAGAATCTCTGGTTCGCATTGTTGATGCCGGCACGCAGGTTATCGACCTTTGCCTTCTGCTCGGAATTCTCGATAGCGGTGATACGGGCCTGCTCGGCACGTTCCTTATTCTCTTCTTCCTTCCTGATGCGGGCCTGTTCTTCTTCCTCTTCGGTCTCCTCGATCGCAGCCATCAAAGCTGCATCAAGATCGTCGCCTTCAAGATTTAGTATGTTATCTTTCTCATTATCGGACATTTGACTTACTCCTTTGCAAGCGACATTTTATCACAAACGCCCCGCAAGGTAATCTACTGCCTCGAGGTAACCTTCAAATCCGCGGCCTTTTATCGTCTTTTCGGCGATGTTGGAAATGTAGGATATCTGGCGGAATCCTTCCCTTGCGTCGATGTCGCTGATATGAACTTCCACGGCAGGAATGGCAACCGCCTTGAGTGCATCGAGCAAAGCCACCGAAGTATGCGTGTAGGCGCCGGGATTGATGACGATGCCGTCGCATTTCTCGAAGTAGGCCTGCTGTATGTAATCCACAAGAGCGCCCTCGTGGTTGCTTTGCTTGAAGATGACCTCGATGTTCTTCTTCTCGCAGTGCTCCCTTATAAGAGTGATAAGGTCGGCATATGTTTTCCTTCCGTAGATGTCGGGCTCTCTTATGCCGAGCATGTTAAGGTTAGGTCCGTTAAGAACAAGTATCTTCATCGTAGATCCTCACTGCCTCCTCAAGATATTCTTCAAGTGTCTCCTTCGTCTCAACGAAGATCTTAATGTCGGAAAGGGATTCGTATGCACCCTTTCTTTCCTCATACAGAACATCATTGCCCTTGCTCGCACTTATCGGCCTTCCGCTGATGTTAAGGGCATCAAGCGGGCGCTCGTTATATACGACCAGAGAGTTGCACCTGATGGGGAATGTATTCTCGTCCCTCGTGACGATTCCGCCGCCGCATGATATGACACAGCCGCTCTTAATGAGATGCTCGAGTGCAACCTGAGACTCGTTCTTGCGGAAAGCATCTTCGCCCTCACTCTTAATGGTCTGTGCGGGTGACTGACCGAACTTCTTTGTGTATTCGATATCAAGATCGATGAACTCTCTTCCTAAGTGGGATGCGAGCTTCGCGGCAAGCTCGGTCTTACCTGAACCCGGCATGCCGATTATCGTGATGTTCTTCATTCTCTTCTCGAGGATCTTCGTGACTCTCTCTATGTCATCGCCGCTAACGGAAGCTTCAGCCTCCTCGTCAGTATTCGCTCCGCGGAAGAAAGCCGATGCCTTGAACGCCTGAGCAACAAGCATCTTAAGTCCGCCCGCGGTCTTGAGGCCCAGCTTCTTAGCATCGTACAGGAAGCGCGTGCATGACGGATTATAGACAAGGTCTGCCACGGCTTCGAGAGAAGGGAATCTGTCAACTTCAACAGGTGACGTAAGCACCTCGGGATACATGCCGACTGGAGTGCAGTTGACTATTATCTGCGCGTCCTTGCAGCTGTCATAGACATTAGTGTAGTTGACTTCACCCGATCTGCTTACAAACGTGATGCTTCCCGCATTAAGCTTAACAAGGGCTTCGTTAACGGCAGAAGAAGCGCCGCCGGTTCCTAGTATGAGGACATTCTTGCCGGCAGGATCGATGCCGGATGACTTAAGCATGTATATGAATCCGTAAACATCCGTGTTTGCACCGAGTGTTTTACCGTCTTCTTTGAATACGACCGTATTTACCGCATTGATGTTCTTCGCACACGGCGTTAACTCATCGCACATGGAACAGGCATTTCGCTTATAAGGAATGGTAACGTTAAATCCGCCGTATACTCCTCTTCTTCCCTGGTCCCAAAGCTGCCCGAGCTCATTTTCTTCTCGCTCTATCACCGTGTATGCGTAGTCAGTCGTAATGAGATCGTGTATCTGGGGAGAGTACGTATGGGGTATCGACCTTCCGAGGACACCGAACAGAGGCTTCGACTCGAGATCCTTTGCCATGTCCATGATCTCCTTATAAAGCTTTCTGACATAAGGCCTTGCCTCGAATGAAGCTATGCTCTCAAGTCTGTCGAGTTTTATGGCTTCACGCGTCTCATCGAAGACGGGCTTACCCGCGATCTTCTTTACCTCGCCTATGGTCTTCGCAGTATTAAGCCTTCTCGCGAAAGCATCAAGCAGATCCTTGTCCGCCGCATCGATATCACGTCTTAATTCATCAAGAGTCTTCATTACTTTCCTCCGCAAGGACAGCATCGTAGATCGCAAGTGCTGCTGCAGCCTCAACTACCGGCACTGCACGGGGAGCAACACAGGGATCGTGTCTTCCCTCTATATTAATATCAGTATTTACTTTTTCTTTTATATCAATAGTATTCTGCGTCTTGCTTATGGAAGGCGTGGGCTTGAAGGCACAGTCGAATACCAGTGGAGCCGCATCGCCTACGCTGATGCCTCCCAATATTCCACCGCAGTTGTTGCTCTCAAGGATCACCTTTTCTCCTTCGTATCTGAAAGGATCGTTGTTCTCGGAGCCTCTCATGTCTGCAACGGCAAACCCTGCACCGAACTCAACGCCCTTCACCGCAGGGATCGCATAGATAAGGTTAGCTATCTTGCCCTCAAGACCGTCGAAGATGGGACCGCCTATTCCTGCGGGAAGACCGTAGATAACACACTCGACTACGGCTCCGACGGAATCGCAGTCCATCCTTGCCTCCTCGATCTTATCTTTCATCTTACTCCCGGCCGCATCATCAACTACCGGGAATTCCTTCGTCTTAACTACGGACAATTTCTTACGGAAATCCTCATCGTTAACGCCGTGATCGTAATAGGATTCATCCTTTGCTCCGGCGCACTTTTTAAGATGCGCATAAATGCTTATGCCGCGCTTCTCAAGCTCATTAAGCGCAATCGAACCTGCGATGCAAAGAGGAGCCGTCATTCTTCCGGAGAAGATGCCGCCGCCGCTTTGTGCAGCCTCATCCCTGTACTTGATCTTGCCGGTGTAGTCAGCATGGCCCGGCCTCGGCTTGTTAAGAATGGACGCATAGTCCTTAGGCTTCGTGTTCGAGTTTACGATGTAACCGTGAAGCACACCGTCAGCACGCTCGAAAATAACCTCATCCTTCTCGCTTCTGGGCGTGGACCACTTATTCTTTCCGGGAGCACGTCTGCCCATGAGAGCACGCGTATATTCCTCATCGGGAGCAACACTTGAGGGAAGTCCTTTGATATAGACTCCTATCGTAGGGCTGTGAGACTGGCCGTAGATCTTAAGTTCGAGCTTCTCACCCTTATATGTGCTGTCCATGCTCATTAAGAGAACTCCTCCCTGATTATGTCGCGAAGTCCCGGGAAAGACTTATCCACGGGATCTATCGTATCTATCTCAAGATCACATTTCAGGGCCGCAGCGATAAGTATCGCTGACATCACCATCCTGTGATCGTTATAAGACTCAAGTTTAATAATATCACGAGCCTCATCATTATCTTTACCGTAGACCGTGAGTTCCTCATCCGTCTCTTCGGTCCTGATACCCGCAAGACCCAGCTGCTCGCGGATCGCGGCAACGCGGTCAGACTCCTTTACGCGGAGTCTTCCTATGTTCTTAAAGACAGTAACCTTATTCTTGAAAGCAGCGAGCACCGCCATGTAAGGAACGATATCGGGGATATCCTTGCAGTCCCACTCAAGGTGTTCTTCGCCCGCATGACCGATAAACCCGGTTATCTCTTTATCACCCTGAACGGAATCGGGATTCAGGTTCCCTACCTCCACGCGGCCGTTGATGAGCTCATTAAGGCAAAGAAGGAATGCTCCGCCCGACCAGTCGCCCTCGATGTGAAGCTCATTAAGGTCTTCAGTAACGCCGTCTTTATATTTATCTATAACTGACTTTGTAAGTTCTATGTAGTGAACGGAAGAAGCCGTTCCCGTAACCTCGAGAGTTGAATGAGGCAATACGATCAACGCCATCATAAGACCCGAGACATATTGTGAAGAGACGCTTCCGTCTATCACAAATGTCCCCTCTGAAAGATTTCCCTCAACTATGAAGTTTCTTGTCTTATCATCCTTTTTGATGATTATCCCGTGCGCGTTAAGGCATTTCTCAAGGTCATCAAGGGGTCTGTCGAACAATCGTCCCGCTGTCTTGAAAATGATATTAACTTCTTTTCCCAATGAGCAAAGATATGCACAGGCGACCGGGATCATGAACCTTAATGTCGAACCGGATTCATTACAGTCAAGTTCATTCTCCCCCGATGACAGGGCTCTTAAGCATTCTTTTGTTGCTGCGATATCCTTGCTGTCAGAAACAAGGACTGAAAGATCGTCTTTTATCCCGTGCAGGAACCTTACTATGAGTTCTCTGTGGTACACAGATTTTGAATCAGGCGCCTGTGCACAAAAATCGAATCTTCTGTCCTTTATCTTAAGACGCATAAATTATCTCAAAAACTCCAGGTACTCTTTGTGAGTCATCTTCTTGATCTGTGAATGACCGATCTTGTTTACCAGGATCACCGAGAGGATCGAACCTCTCTTCTTCTTGTCATTCATGGCTCCTGCAACAGCCTGTTCCGGTGTTATATCATCATCAACGGGAAGGTTGTAGGCCCTGATAAGATCTTTCATGTTCATGGCATCCTCGGAAGACAGCGTGCTGTTCTTCTCGCATGCATTGATCATGATGCCCATTCCCTTTGCAACACACACTCCGTGCGGCAGACTGAAATTACTGTTCTTCTCGATGACGTGTCCTACCGTATGACCGTAGTTCAAAGTCTGTCTTAATCCGTTATCGTGCTCATCATTTTGAATTACATAAGCCTTATCCTTGACGCACATTCCGACCATCTTCTCAAGCAAAGCGGGATCACTCCTTAATGCCGTTATGGAGTTCTCGCGAAGAAGCTTATAAAGCGGAATGTCCATGATGAAAGCATACTTGATAACTTCTGCCATGCCCTCGATGAATACCTCATCCGGCAACGTATCAAGACAGCTTATGTCCTCAATGACAAGTGACGGCTGCCAGAACGCTCCGACCTGATTCTTTCCCTCGGGAAGGTCGATGCCTGTCTTTCCTCCGATGGATGCATCCACCATCGCAAGAAGCGATGTCGGTATCTGTATGAAGTCTATGCCGCGAAGGAAAGTGGATGCAGCAAAACCTGCCATGTCACCGCACACTCCTCCGCCTAATGCAACTATGAGATCAGTTCTCGTGAAGCCTTCCTGCGCCATCGCGCTCCACATGCCTGCTATCGTATCGATGTTCTTCGATCTCTCACCTGCTTCAAAGACATATGCATAGACTTCAAAGCCGGCCTTCATGCATGATGCCTTAACTCTTGCAAGATAAAGCGGAGCGACACGGCTTTCACTCACGATAAGGATCTTCTTGGCAAACGGACGGATCTCCTCGATGAGCTTGCCCGTGCGGCCTATAAGTCTTCTTCCGGTAATTACAGTGTAATTTCTGGATGCCTTAACCTTTGTCTTGATCATTTACCGTCGACCTCGTCTTTGATCCTGCTTCCTTCATCAAGGAGTCTGTAAAGCTCCTTGTCATCATCATTGGCAAGTGCATCCTTGTACTTCTGAAGTTCCTTCTGAAGATAATCTATCTCGAAGATGAGATTCTCCTTATTCTCAAGGAACAACTGTGTCCACATTGTGGGATTAAGACTTGCAACCCTGGTCATGTCCCTGTAGGAACCGCCGGAGAAACCCTTATGCTCCCTTGCATTAGGGCTCTTGATGTAAGCGTTTGATATGATGTGAGGCATCTGCGAAGTAAACGAGATCATCCTGTCGTGCTGCTCGGCATGTGCGACATGGAAGCTTCCGAACCTGCAGGGAATAAGAAGATTCTTTACCCTGTCGAGAAGATTGATGTCGTCATAGACGGGCGGCACGACTACCATCGGAGCACCGACGTAAAGATCTGCCTTGGCATATGCCATTCCCGAATACTGAAGACCTGCCATGGGATGGCAGCCTACGAATGTGAAGCCTGCCTCTTTTGCAATCTTGAAGCCTTCTTCGCATACATACTTCTTGGTTCCGCAAGCATCGATGACAAGACCGTTCTTATTGAACTGATCCTTATGCTCTCTCATCCAGTCAACCGTGGCCTCCGGATACAGACACAGGATAACAAGATCACAATCACCGAGATTATCATCAGTAAGATATTCATCTATTACATCCTGCATCTTTGCCATCTGTGCAGTTGAACGCGTACGGTTCCAACCCAACACACGTGCACCGTTCTCCTTATATGCCTTGCAGAACGATGCCCCGATCAATCCAAGACCTACAACGCCGACTGTTATATCCATTTTCGAACTTGCCTTCTTTCTTAAGCTTTGGCTCAGAGTATGCTCCTTGCCTTGTCGATTGCTTCCATTACACCGATGAACTGGTCAGGTGTCAACTGCTGTGCAGCATCAGACAGAGCCTTGGAAGGGCAGTTATGTACTTCGATCTCAAGTCCGTCAGCACCTGCAACGACAGCAGACATCGCCATGGGCTTGATGAGGGAGACCTTACCTGTAGCATGTGAAGGATCGCCTACTACGGGAAGGTGTGTCAGTTCCTTCAAAGCGGAGATGGCACTTACATCGAAAGGATGTCTTGTGTAAGTCTCATATGTTCTGATTCCGCGCTCGCACAGGATTACGTTGGGGTTACCCTCACTCATGATGTACTCGGCACTCATGAGCCACTCCTTGATGGTAGCGGAAAGACCTCTCTTCAGAAGGACCGGCTTGTTTGTCTTACCGATTGCTTTAAGAAGGTCGAAGTTCTGCATGTTTCTTGCACCTACCTGCAGACAGTCGACATCCTCAAAGACGGGAACCTGATCAGGGCTCATGATCTCGGATACGATGGGAAGACCAGTCTCTTCTCTTGCCTTGATAAGGAGCTTGATTCCCTCCTCGTGAAGGCCCTGGAAATCGTAAGGTGATGTCCTCGGCTTGTAAGCGCCGCCTCTTAAAAGAGTAGCTCCTGCAGCCTTAACAGCTTTTGCCGTCTCGATGATCTGCTCTTCGTTCTCAACGGAGCAGGGACCTGCCATGACCGCGAAGTTGCCGCCGCCGATCTTAACGCCTCCGATATCGATAACGGAATCCTCGGGGTGGAACTTCCTGTTTGCCTTCTTAAAAGGCTCGGAGATCCTCATTACGTTATCGATGATATCGAGACCTCTTAAAAGATCGATATCGATCTTTGTTGTGTCTCCGATAAGGCCTAAGATCGTTACGTAATCACCCTTTGAACGGTTTACCTTAACGCCCTGTGATTCGAACCAGCTTGTAAGATTCTGGATCTGTTGCTCGGTTGCTGTTTCCTTAAGTACTGCGATCATGTTCTTTCTTCCTCCTAGAACTGTTCTTTGGCGCCTTGTGGGCGAAGCCGTAAAAAAGCGCCGCCCGAGTGATTCGTGCGGCGCCTATCATTTAAATCAGTTTTCCATTAACTTCCTGCTTGCACAAACCACTCTTACTTCACGTTCGTAAAGTAGTAATAATAGCTGTATGCAAATGCGTAAAAGTTCCTGTTCATGCCGTCAATTAAACATCAAACCTGTAGGTATTGTCAAGCAAAAACTACATCCACACTGATTATTGCGTTAGGATATACTCTCTATAATATCTGTATTTCAAGAAACTATATTACACTCAAATTGCAAATCACCATATGAATTATATAACTCACTCAACTCTAAATACCGATCTTCTAATCTTTGATAATCAACTGTAAAAGGACCATCATCAACTACAAGATAACGTAAATTAGGCATCCGTAGGAGTATCTTCAGGTGTTACCCCTGTGCTTATGGGATTAATGCTTCCTCCTAATGTGAGCGTCGCATGAGGCGCCTAATTAGGATGACATTAGCATCTTTTGAAATTGAGGGAGAACTGAGGTATGAGGTTAAACAGTCTATGAATAAAAGAGAGTTTCGTTTGTACTGGATTTGTACGGGAAATGCTCGATTTTGGTACAAAAATGTGTACAAATGAAGGAATGTATACTTTTTTGTACTAACTATGCTTAATTCTTGTACAGAATCCGTACAGAGATAGAGATCCCGGATGTAGCGGGACAGTTAGAGAATAAAAAGGAACTGCCCGCAAGACAGCTCCTCAATTATCCTCTTACCTAGTCAGTTATATATCCGACTCAGCTGACCTTGGCCTTCTCTTCCTGAATGAACTCGGGAATCTCCTTGGGGTCCATGCCGAGTGCAACTGCAAATTCGGCGTTCATCCTGCGCTCTGCATCAGTAAGGATCTTCTCATCCTGCTGATTTAATGTCTTGCCCTCATCCTCAAGGACACGTCTGTGAGCCGTGATGGCGGTGATAACATCTACGATGCTCTTTCTGTCACCGCTTGAGATAAGGCCGTTATAAACTTCCTTGCGCTCGTTTCTGTCCTCGATCCACTTCAAGGAATCTTCCTTGATGTTGTGGATAAGCTCCAAAGCTTCCTTCTTGGAAATGACAGGCTTGATCTTGCTCGTCAGCTTCTCGTTATTGAAAGGCACATAAACAACCTGTGCCTGGTTTACAAAGAGGGGCTTAAGAATATAGTACTTCTGGGGACGCTCATGATAAAAGCGAACATCCTTGATATCGTCTATCTGGCAAACACCGCTACCGCCGTAAACTACTGTCTCGCCCTTCGAGAAACCCATATCGCGCCTCTTTCTTTTTGATGATATAACCCTCTGAAAACTAACGAACGTGGCAAGAAAAAGCCACGTGTAAATTATATCATCGCGCGTGTCTTACAAATACTTGTCAAATTGGCAAAAAAACCGTTCAAATGGCTTAGTTATTAGACATTTTCACCTTGTTCGGACTTATAAATGTCAGCAACTTCTGAGATAGTTAAATAGGCGTGAGGATCTACCCTGTGAACGAGTGTTCTCATGCGTGCAATCTGGAATCTGTTAACGACAAAATAGACCACCGTTCTGTCCTTCATCGTGAAGCCGCCCTTGGCCGGGATGATGGTCGTGCCGGAACCGAATTCCTCCATCAAAGCCTTCGATACTTCATCGCCCTTGTTCGTGACGATCATGACCGACTTTGACCTGTCCAGACCCTCTGCAATGAAGTCTATCGTATGAAGTGCAACATAGTATGTGACCATGGAATAAAGCGGGAGCGTCCAGCTGTGAAAGATGATCCCGCATATGACATAGAGACATGTGTTATAGATCATCATGAACGTGCCGACGGTAAGGTTCAGTGACTTCGCGAAGATAACTGCCATTACTTCAATACCGTCAATGGCACCGCCATACCTTACCGAGATGCCCGAGCCCGCACCGCAGATCAATCCGCCGAAGATGGCGCACAAAAGAAGATCCGTGCCGGCGATGGGGCTCGACTCCCCTATGTCAAAATTCTGTTCGATAATAAGCGCAGATATGGAATAAACGATAACCGCGAATACAGAGTAAACCGTAAATGCAACCCCCTGCTTCTTAAGGCCGTAGAGCATAAGCGGGACATTAAGGATAACAAGGAAGATCGACAGGCTTAAGTATGGCGGAGTTATCTGGGAACAAAGAAGCGAGGTACCCGCGATACCGGAATCATAAAGATGAACAGGAGACAGGAACATCGTGATTCCGATCGCGGAGACTATACCTGCAATAGCCATGTGAATGAACTTAACAGGCTCGATGCCATACTTGTTAAAAAGTTTACCCAGCATGTATCCATAATAACAAAAATTGACACTTTCAAAGACTCTCTTTATTATTTACGCGTGAATAGTAACAGTAATGTAAAGGGGCTCGTGCTTGAAGGCGGAGCCATGAGAGGTCTTTTTACCGCCGGCATACTTGATGTGCTGATGGAAAACAATGTCGTCTTCGACAAGGCCGCGGGTGTTTCAGCCGGCGCAGCATTCGGTTGTAACTTCAAGTCACATCAGATAGGGCGCGCGATAAGGTATAACGTCAATTATGCCTCCGACTGGCGCTACAAAAGCTTCCGTTCGCTTCTGTTGACGGGAGATCTTTACGGGGCGGATTTTTGCTACCGCAAGATGCCGTTCGAGCTCGATATCTTTGACACGGAAACCTTTAAGAACGATCCTCTGGAATTCTATGCCGTCGCGACTGATGTCGAGACGGGCGAAACCGTTTATCATCTTCTTACCGACGGCGGTGAGGAGGACATGCTGTGGATACAGGCGTCGGCTTCCATGCCGCTCGCATCACGCGTCGTAAACATCAACGGGCGTAAACTCCTGGACGGCGGCATCTCCGATTCCATACCTCTCGAATTCATGGAGAAGTGCGGCTGCAACAAGAACCTCGTCATCCTTACTCAGCCCATGGAATACACAAAGCACAAGTATAAGCACTTCACTGCGATCAAGGCGGCACTGCACAAGTATCCAGCGCTTATCAAGGGACTCGACGAGCGTCCTGCCATGTATAACGCGCAGACGGCTTACGTCAAAGTCCGAGAGGATGAAGGCTCGGCATTTGTATTAAGGCCTCCCCACGCACTTAACATCGGACCCCTCGAGAGGAACCCCGATGAGCTGCGCCGCGTGTACAATACATGCCGCGAACTCGCGCAGTCCAAGATAGGCGAGATTATCGATTTTCTTAACTGACGGTGCTATAATCGTGGCGTCACGGGGGCGTA
>JAGDCV010000072.1 GCA_017958365.1 Clostridiales bacterium | reverse complement strand
TAACTGATATTCTGATTTACTGTTATAATAGTCTCCGCATGGAATAAGGGAGGGAAGATATACCTGTTGGTCAGGGCACCAGACAGCAGCGTGATCATAACAGCCGGATGAAGATGCGCTATCACCATCGCTGCTCTCGAACCCGTATCCCAGGATTCCGTCAGTGACCTCATAAGAAATACTCTTGCGTGCATCCAAAATGGATCTTATAAGGCTAACTACCGCCCCGATCAAAAAGATCGATAAAAAGGCAGCCGAGATAATATTCCAATAACCTAATAAGTGCAGTAAATATGTGTTTGACGGGTCTATTAATCCCGTTGTAAGACATGCAGAATTTCAGGCTGTAAAGCGCACCGATAAATACTCCCCGGTCACCCTGGGAGCTTGTCATTTAAATAGCTTTTGAATGGGATGGCAATGAAGCGGTCATCCACCATCTTTGAGTTAAGAGCTTATCATCTTCATCGGCGTTCATCAGGCGATTGATCAACTCAGAGAATGCCTCTACCGTATGCTTAATCTTCTCTTCCGAATAAAGAGCCTGATTGAACATGAGATAAGGAACGATGCCGTCAGGAGTCTCGATTATCTGGAACGCGAGGCTTCTTGAATTAACAGGAGCATTGCTGGTGACGTTCAGTCTTGTACCGCCGATCGATCCGATATCTGTTGTACTCATGATCTCGGAAGTCTCATAGCAGCAGATAAGCGTATCATGCTCGAAGACGTTATCCTGCTTAATACTCCACTCATAGGAACAGTGGCCCAACATAACGTTGGATCTATCCGTTAAGGCCTTGAAGAACTCACCTACCGTCATGTTCTTATCGATCTCAAGACCGATAGTTATATAACGGAACAGACAGCCGAATGCTTCCTTCTTGATCTCATCGGTTCTGTCGTGGAAGATCCAGTCTGCCATGACCTGATCCTTATTCTCCATTACTGCTATGCTAAGAAGAGCAACTGCAGTGAAGAAGAGATTCCTGGAGAGGTGATGCTGCTTTTCGAAGGATGCCATGTCTTCCAGTGAAACCATCTTAAGCGGTATAAGTGTGCGTCCTGAAGGACGGTTCTGGGTATCCGGAATAAGGTTAATGCACCAGTCTTTGTTGCCGTAGACTTCATCGATAAACTCACGGTCTTCCCTGTATCGCTTGCCCTCACGCATATCCTCTTCGTTATGAAGATAAGCATAGTAAGTATCAAGCGGAAGTTCCTCGCCGTTCCACGCCTTGACGATATCATCATTAAGAAGGTGCATGCCGGTTCCGTCAGTCATTATGTGATGGATTTCCCAGAACAGGTAAACCGATTCCTCAGTCTGATAGATGCCTGCATGGATCAGGGGCTCGCCGATCATAACGAACGGACGCATGAGGTCTTCAGAGAGCTTCTTAAACTCCTCTTCAGTGATCTTCTCAACAGATATATGAAGCTTCTTCTCCGGCGCGATACGCTGAATGAGTGATCCCTCATCGTTGAATTCGAATACGGTGTACAGTGCCGTTCTGTTTGATACTGCCTTATTAAAAGCATCGCACAGGCGCTGTGCATCAGTACCCTTCTCGAAGCGGTACAAGCGCGGCAGGTTCCACATGATCGTATGGGGCGAGAAGATGCAGTAATCAAAGATAGAGATCTGATTAGGCGTAAGCGGGTGTACCTCACCTCTTGCCTGTGCCTCAGCCTTCGCTGCATCCACGGGCTGCTTTCCGGCCTCACGCTCATCATAAAGCGCTGCTATACGCTCGGGAGTACATCCTGCGAAAATATCAGAAGCAAGAAGGCCCGGAAGATTCGCATCAGAAAGCACACACATCGTGCCGAGAGAGTCGCCGCCCAAATGATAGAAATTATCATGAATACCGACATTCTCTACAGACAAAGCATTCTCGAAAGCTTTGCACAGGATACGCTCAGTCTCGGTACGGGGAGCCTCATACTCCGCGCGCTCTGCGTTAAGCTGCGGTTCAGGAAGAGCTCTGCGGTTCATCTTACCGTTACGAAGAACAGGAATCTCATCAACCTTAACAAAAAACGAAGGTATCATGTAGTAAGGAAGGAAACGCTCCATCTCGTTTCTTACCTTCATCTCGTCAAGCTTAATGTCGTCAGTATAGTACAGGCAGACAAAAGCATGTGCCTGGTCCTCGAAGCCTCTCGCGGCACACCATTCAACGCCGAGCACCTTCTTACCTACAGCTTCAATCTCCGCAGGCTCGATACGGTTACCGTTGATCTTAATCATGTCGCTGTTACGGCCAAGAAGTACGATGTTACCGTCAAGAAGTCTCTTGGCGATATCACCGGTATGATACATACCATCGATAAGAACTTCCTTTGTATGTTCAGGCAGATTGATATATCCGCGGAAGAACGGATCCTCGATAACGATCTCACCCTCTTCCATATCGGGAACTTCCTTGCCGGCTTCATCGACGATCATGAGATTAATCTCATCGATATTAGGCCTGCCGACCGGACATTCATCATACTTCTTATCAATGACGAACTCAGCAACGGGGAAGCTCGTCTCACTCATCGCATATGCATTTACAAGCTCCGGACCTTCGATGAAATAACCGTTACAAGGTTCGCTGCTTATCTGGATCTGACGGATGCTCTTACAGGGATCACCTATAAGCCTGAGCAGCGAAGGTGATGCAAGCAGAACCGTGATGCGATTGTTCTGAAGATACTGCTTCAAAGTAATCGGGTTCTTAATTACGCCGTATGAAACTACGAACAGATGGCAGCCTTCATAAATAGAAACAATAAAACGTCTTATAGATGCATTAAAGTTCAGAGGCGAGATAAGAGCCAGACGGTCTGATTCAAGAAGTCTGGGCTTTCCGGTTCTTCTGTCGCATGAAGCGGCCTTAACCATCTTGACGCTTCCGTACTCGTGAAGAACGCCCTTAGGGTTACCTGTAGTTCCTGATGTATATATAGCGAATGCTGCGTCATGTATATCGGTACGTTCATAGCCGGACAACGCATCCGTCTTAAGGATCTCATTCCAGGCTCTCAGATCGATAACAGCCTTGCATCCGCAGTCCTTCTTAATAAAAGCAATACGCTCCGGAGGATAACTGTCTTCAACCAAAGTAAAAGCAGCGCCTGCCTTCCAGACACCTAGTATTGCAACAAGTGCAATTCCGCCTCTCGGCATACAGATAAGAACAAAGTCTTCCTTGCCGATATTCTGTGCACGAAGCCACGCATAGACTTTTCCGGACAGCTCATCAACCTGCCGTCTGCTAATGCCGCGCGGGTGACGCTCATCTGTCAGTGCCAAAGCGCTAGGGTTATCGGCTACGCTTTTCGCCCAAGCGTCCATAATATAATTGATGTTTTCTATAAACCTCATATCCATTGTGTTTGCCTCCCAATATTCTTGAAATACATTTATCATGAACTAATTATCAGTCCGGCTATCGGGAAAACCAATGCGTAAAATCTATGTGAAATGTCGCTTAGGCAACACTTTGACCTATAAATGATGATTTATCAGAAACGCTTTCCCTTACTCAGGTTTATCTCCTTTTCAAAGAATGCCTCTTTCAACCGTGTCCGTTACGATATGATCACGGTAACCGATCTTCATCCACAGCTCGGCAGTTTGATGAAGTTCTTCTTCTGTTTTTTCATAAGGATGCGCCACATACCTCGGACATGCCGCTATGATTCTGTCCATCGGTTCCCTCCGTCCCTATATCTGTTTTGCTTTTATATAATCACTAACCTTGTCAAAGAGACACTTCTTGCGAGGATCGATATCAGCAGGCAATGCAAACAACAATTCCTGCCAGATTTATTATCC
>JAGDCV010000071.1 GCA_017958365.1 Clostridiales bacterium | reverse complement strand
TTTTGGCATGGTGTGGGAGAGCGACACTTACAATATCTGGTTTCAATCTGCGGACATCGGACTCTTATGCTATAGCATGAATGATAATGTATGGACGTACGATCCTAATGCCGTGCGTCCAGATGATATTATCAGCAAATATGAGGACAAAATACCAGAATTCAGCAATCATCAACCTCGACATACATATCAGCAAAACGAACGTGGCGTGTGGGTTGCTGTTGATACCGATCCTATTGAGACAAATTCAACAAACAGTTCTGCTGAGTCTTTCTGACAACGTTTATTTTTCTAGCAAATGAGTAAAATGCCAGATTATATAGAATCTAAATCTGATGATATAGGTACTATTTGCATAGAATTAGTTGACGGAGAATGGGTTGAGAATCGGGACCGTCAATTACCGGAGTATATACGTAGCATTGGGGAGATAGTATCAGAATAGAAATCAACCGCAGACTACCTTAAGCATCTTATAGGGAATAAGAGGGATGAGGTCTTCTGTTATCACCTGTCCCGGTATGAGGACGGGGATTCCCGGCGGATACTTAAATGAGTATGATGCGCTTATCCTGCCCGCGCTCTGATTCGCGTTGATGGTAGTACATTCCGAGAGCACAGCATCTTTGATGGAAAGTGCATATTGGGCTTTCTCATGTGTAATGACGGAAGGGAAGGAAAGATCCACGTGTCCTTCAAGGCCGAGGTCTATCTTCAACAACGCGTCTTTAAGACGGATCAAAGTAGCATCCGTATCTCCGATGCCGGTCATGGCGATAAGGTGAGTTTCAAAAGCGGCCTCAGTCTCTATTCCCTCCTCGCGAAGGATGGAGGCAAGCCTGATTCCGGATATGACACCGCCCGTCAGGATAACGATCTTGGACGGATCAACGGAAGGATAGTCAAACAGTGACAGGTGATTAAGGCCGTCTTTAAGCATCTCGCGGCAGATAGTAAGTGCCTTGACCCATGGCTCTGTGATGCCCGGGTTCTTTGTAATGTCATCTACGACGCGGCATACACCTGACATAAGAAGATAGGACGGACTTGATGATTCGAAGATATCCATATAGTGGCGGATAAGATGCATATCAGTTTCTTCGGAGTAACTAAGAAGCAACGCCGTCTGTGTCGGTGCATGTAAAGTTTTATGTATGCTCTTGATGACTATGTCAGCAACGGACGTGGGCGGGAAGAAGCCGTTAAGTCCGAGATGAGCCCCGTGAGCTTCGTCGACGATCAGTAATGCACCGTGGCTTTGTGTGATGCCGTAGATGGCACGGATGTCGCTTACCACGCCCTCATAAGTCGGGGATGTTATAAGAACTGTCTTTATCGACGGGTCATTCTCAAGAATGGAAGCGACTTCGGAAGGATCGATGGACAGGCAGAACGGGAAAGCAGGATCGGTCATGGGATCGATCACCGTAAACGGAACGCCCGACAGTTCCAGTGCATGCCAGACGGATATGTGGCAGTTTGATGCGACCAGGATCTTTCCTCTCTTTGATGCTGCCATAACGGATGAGAGGATGGGTGCGGTAGCTCCGTTGACCGAGACTACTGCCTCCTTTGCATCCCATATGCGTGCGGCATCCTCCTCGAGTTTTCGTAATACACCTGAAGGATCATGGAGGTTATCGAAGCCCTCTATCTCCGTAATGTCGTCAGTGTAGTACTGCGGAACAAGGGCTGGGTTACCTTTGTGCCCCGGCATGTGCATGGGGATGATATTTTTGTTTCTGTATTGTTCAAGTCTGTCGTTCAGTGATTCCATAAATCTCCCTTAAAAGAAACCCCGCCGTTAGAAGATAAGCGGCGGGGAAAAGAAATGGAGTATAAAGAAAGAATTATTTGGGTTCTATTACTGTGAAGCTGTAGTTAGCTACAGTATCCGCATTCTCATATACAGTTGTCTGGAGATCGATAGCCGTCTTCAGGATCAATGTATAAGGAGAAGGGCTTCCGCCAAGAGAATCGATCTTTGCAGCATAGCTTATAGCCTGTGCCTCATCATCCGACAGGAGCATGTACTGTGAAACAAGATAGAGGCTCCTTACGCCGATCTGCATGTGAACGAGCTTCGGGTTGATGGAATAGGAATTCTTTGCTGAAGTATCGGGTGTAGCGGATATACGTGTTGAGAAGGTAAGTCCGAGAGCTGAAGCTGCTGAAGAACTTGCTGCCTCCTTAACGATGAAGTAAGGCTTTCCTTCGATACCGACCTTACCTACATCATGGAACAAGCCGATGATGATAGCTGACTCCTCGTCAAGCTGGGGCATGATCGTATCCTTTATTCTGAGAAGCTGCTTTGTAACTGCAACGCTTCTGATAAGGAGACCCTTCTCGATAGCCAAAGGTCCTTCGAGCTCTGCGGGAGCAGAAAGCCAGTTTGTTCTGTTCTCGAGGAAGTCGATAAAATGATCGAACTCTGTCTTTCTCTTTACGACAGCAGCCTTAAGCTGGTTGTAAAGCTCGTCGACATTACTTGCTGTGACGTCAACCATGGGCATGATGCCTGCGCCGCCCTTGGGTGCGGAAGCGACACCTGTAGCTGCAGCTGATACTGCTGCTGCCTCAGCGGGTACTGCTACTCCGCTTGTGTCTGAACTCTCAGCAAAATTGAACTTACACTTAGGACATCTGATAGCCTGATTGGCAATTACCATTCCGCAATCGGGACATTTTTTCATACGATGGGCCTCCATTCCGTTTGTTAATCGTCGATGTCATTATCATACAACTTATAAAAGAAATTTTCAATTTTTAAAGCGCGTATTGTGTAGTTTTAACAAACAGTTTATATTTGCAGAAACCCGCGTGTCAGCGGTGTTTTCGAAGACCGTTCACGTACCTTTTCAAAGAGAACTTCATGGGGAAATACTGCATCTTTCCCGTGCGGTGCGCCTTGAGCACCATGGCGACCTCTTCCTCGGAGACGCGCTCGTTTCTGTTCATCATGTAAGTCTTGGTTCCGGGTGCCTCGTAGAAGTAGCGGTAATGTGCCGCGTAGGCATCACCTAACCCCAGTATGTGGCCGAACTCGTGCGCCGCTATGCGCATGAAGGAGCTCTCGGATCTGTATGTGCGCAGGTTAAGGTGGATGTTGCCGGGATTTTTGAGGGACCAGTTGAGCATGAAAGACTCGGGGTGGAGTGCGCATCTTAAGGGGCCCCAACCCCACCGCCACCAGCGGCTCATCACGTAGCTTGTGCCCGTGACCTTTGCAGGGAGTACGTTAACGTGCGGCGTTTTATCCTTGATCTTGCAGGGGATGAGCTCTACTTCAAACCCCGCCTCGGACCAGTATCTCCTTATCCCTTCCGCTGCGATCTCGGCATAAGTCTTGTCACTTCTTTCAGGCTTCTGCCCGAGAGCCTCGTGAAAAGCGATATGCGCCGTGATCTTCATGTCACGCACCGTGACGGGATAGGATGAGGAAGAATAAACGTCTTTAGTTTTCATAGTGTGATTGTAGCACACGGGCATTATTACAGTATGATTAAAAAGCTTTTGGGGAACTGTATTGAAAGAAAGTTTTAAACTAAAATATCGGTATGAGTGAGATCAATAAGACAAAGGCACCCAGAAGGGCAAGAAGAAGGCAGGGAGGATTCTCTTTGCCGATGACTATCGTATGCCTCGCTTTTGTCGTAGTCGTGGTATTGTGTGCAACCAAGTACTACGACGTAAGAATGTCCCGCATCAGGCTTGAAGAGGAGAAGGCAAACCTCGAGGCGCAGAGAGCCGCGCTTGAGGACCGCAACAACAATATCCTTGCAAGAGGCGTTGCCGGACGTGATGCCGACTACGTGGAGAACGTGGCAAGATCCCAGCTCGACATGGTATATCCCGGCGAGATCATCTTCAGGACCTCCGGAGATTAATCCGTCATCTTTATCTGAAATCTCTCGAAATTAACTTTCTCAGGGTACTGCTCGTCAAAGAACACGGTTATGTGGAAAGCCGCGAATTCGTGCGTGTTCTTCTTCATCCACATCGGGACGGGGATATCCATCTCACGGCACAGGATGATAAGGGCCTCGCTTAACTCACGCGAGAACCCGACATCGGGGTTCTCATACTTGATCTCCTTTATCTGGAGAAGTCTGTTACCCGTAAATGTGCGTCCTTCAAGTACCATTTTTATTACCTTTTTCAATTTTGCCTATATTTTGCCACTTTTTGTTAATAAAGAAAAATTTAAGGGTGCTATGATGTAGTTGTTATCAATAATGTTCCTTAACTTCATAACACCCTCCTTTCAGGCACGAACAACCCCTCGTTCGTGCCTTCTGATTTGAAGGAAAGTTTTCTGAACACATTCAAGGGCCGGAGCTGTCTGTAACAGTGTCCGAATAATGATCCAGTATATGAAGTATAATGTAATCCGTGGAGGCTAATGAACCATGATTGAATATATTATTCTTGCACTTATTGTTGTGCTGATCATTATAGGTATTATCAATATCGTCTCGGTCCGTCAGAGCCGTCAGGAAGATGATGACGAATCTGAACAGGAGATGTTTGACAAGCTTATAAACAGGCTTGATGAGAATAAGGAGACCGTGAAGGTCATCTCAGGTCAGTTCGATCTGATGTCTAAGAACCAGTACTCCCAGAACAGGAGCTTACAGGATACTATTGCAGGCACTCTTAAGCAGAGCCGTGAGGAACAGTCCGCGAGGATCGATAATCTTACGAGGTCTCAGAACAACTCATTTGTAGAATTCCGTAAGGAGATGAACGAGAGTGCCGACCGTCAGAATAAGTCTCTGATGGAGGTCCAGAAGATCACGAATGAGTCTTTGAACAAGCTCTCGTCTGATATGTCCAAGACTCTTCAGGACTCGATCAAGGCAATGACCGAGTCTAATGAGAAGAAGCTTGACGAGATCAGAGGTGTAGTAAACGAGAAGCTCGATAAGACCTTGAATGAGAGACTCGATACGAACTTCAAACAGGTCGGTGAACAGATGGCTAACCTGTATAAGAGCTTGGGCGAGCTTCAGCAGCTGTCGGCAGGCGTAACCAGCCTTAACCGCACCATAAGTAATGTAAAGACCAGAGGAAACTGGGGTGAGGTACAACTTGGACGAATACTTGAACAGATCCTTGCCCCCGGACAGTATGAGGAGAATGTGGCAACCAAGAAAGGGTCTTCGGACCGTGTCGAATTTGCTGTAAGGCTTCCCCGTGACAGAGAAGACGGGAACGATCTGTGTCTTCTTCCTATAGACGCGAAGTTCCCCGCTGACATCTATAACAGGATCGCTGAAGCCGCTGATAATGCTGATGAACCGGCATTGAAGGAAGCTCGTTCAGAACTTAAGGAGAGGATAAGGAATGAAGCCTCCAAGATAAGCGATAAGTATCTTGACCCTCCGAATACTTCGGATTATGCGATCATGTATCTTCCTACCGAAGGTCTCTATGCCGAGGTCTTGAGGATCAACGGGCTTTCCGAAGAATGCCAGAAGAAGAAAGTAATGATCGCGGGCCCGACCACCATAATGGCTCTGCTCAACACCATTTCCGTCGGATTCAGACAGATGGCCATCAATCAGAAGAGCGAGGAGATCCGTAAGGTCCTTGAGGCAACGAAGGCTCAGATCGATAAGCTTGAGAAGGCGGCCGATGACGCCCAGAAGAAGATGGATACAGCCTATAAGGCAACCGCAGAGATCCAGAATCGTACCCGTATCATGAGGAAGAAGATGAAGGGTATCGCAACCATTGATTCTGATGAGTCTGACAGGATCCTGGGCATTGATTCGGGTGATGATATCGACTTCGGTCCTGACGAGGTATAAATCTCATTCCTTTTATGGTATTATAGTCCACAGTTCGTACCATGTGAGCTGTGGCCGGGATCGGGTCTCGTGCAATTCGATCCCGTGAACCCTGTCAGGTCCGGAAGGAAGCAGCAGTAAGCGGATTTTCGTTTGTGCCGCGAGGGTGCCTGCCCGGCTGCAGTTCAGATGATACGGGCTTTTTGATTTACGGGGGACGGACATGGAATATCAGGCTCTCTACAGACAGTTCAGACCGAGAAACTTCGATGAGATCGTCGAGCAGAAGGCTGCGGTTGCAACGCTTCGCAAGACCGTTCTGACGGGAAAGATAGGCCACGCTTACCTTTTCTGCGGACAAAGAGGTACAGGTAAGACCTCTATCGCCAGAGTTTTTGCAAGGGCGATAAACTGTGAGAACCCCGTTAACGGCAATCCCTGTAATGAGTGTCCCACATGTAAGGGCATACTCGACGGCTCCCTTATGGACGTTATCGAGATCGATGCCGCTTCCAACAGAAGCATCGACAACATAAGAAGCATCTGCGAAGAAGTCAGTTATGCTCCCTCACGTGCGAAGTATAAGGTCTACATAATCGACGAGGTCCACATGATCACGGCGGAGGCGTTCAATGCGCTTCTTAAGACTTTGGAGGAGCCGCCGGCACATGCCGTATTCCTCTTCGCGACCACGGAGCCGCATGCCATCCCGCCTACGATACTGTCGAGATGCCAGAGATTTGACTTCAGGAGAATATCAACGGGCGCCATCAAGAACCGTCTTGCCTACATCTGTAAGATGGAGAAGATCAAGGCGCAGGAAGATGCACTTGACCTTATCGCATCGATGAGCGACGGTGCCATGAGAGATGCCATCTCGTATCTTGACCAGGCATCAGCGATGGCGTCAGGCCTTACCATCACTCCCGAGTCCATCGAGGAGATGACGGGTACGGTAAACATCGAATTCATCGCGGATTTTGCTCAGATACTGATAAACGGAAGATTCGACCAGCTCCCCGCGAAATGCAAGGAGCTCGCAGACAGCGGAAGAGACTTTATCCAGTTTACGTTGGATCTTGCCGATTACTTCAGGAACCTGCTTGTTCTAAGAGTCGTTCCTGATCCGACGCAGCTTGTTACTGCATCTGCAAAGACCATGACGCGTATGTATGAGACTGCGAACATGACGAATTCCCAGACTCTCGTAGGCTTCGTGTCTTCATTCTCCAAGATCGTATCCGACCTTAAGTGGTCGCCTTCTGTGAGAACGAGCTTTGAGATCGCGATGTTGAGGTTGTGCGGAAGAAAGATCAAGATGGACGAAGCTCCTCTTGTTATCCCCGATTTTGTTAAGCTTCAGGCAGAGGCTGCGAAGAATATTTCTGAAGGGAAGACCGCTAAGGCGGAAGTAAAGGAAGAACCTCAGGAGGAAGAGGAGAAGGCCGAAGAACCTGTTGAGGAGGACAAAGAGCCTGTCGAAGAGCCTCAGGAAGAGGAGCGAAAGGAAGAACCCGCCACATCGACTCTTGAGGATATGAAGGCAAGTCTCGAGGCTCTTGCTAAGAAGCCGTCTGTGTTCTCGAAGGATGATCTGCCGCCGATAGCAAGGGCGGCTGCCCAGAAGACTGAAGAAGACAGCAAGAGTGAAGAGGAACCGGAAAAGGCCGCAGAAGAGGCTTCGGAAGAGGCAGCACCTGAACCCGATATTCCTTTCCCGACAGAGCCTTCTGCACCGGCACCCGAAGAAGAGCCGATACCCGAAGAGGATCTTCCCATGGAGAATCAGATAGGTCTGTTCTTCGACGAGAAGGATGCCAATAAGGAACCCAAGGTGGGTATCTTCGCGAATCTGTCAGATTCCGTTCTTGATGATATCTCGATAGACGACCTTAAGCTCGGAGACGAGTCGCAGGAAAGTGAACAGGAAGAGTATTCATCCGTTATCGAAGAGGATGATGACCTTCAGGCTCCGACCGGAAGGATCGGCGAGACGAGGCGAAGCGCTTTATCGACTGCCGTTGACCAGTCTCCGATAGTCAAGTCCAAGCGCTCCGTCGAAGAGAGTGATCCGCGCAAGATATGGCTTGAGATAAGGTCTGAGGTTTATGATTCAGACAAGGATCTCGGTCACGTTCTTGAGAATGCAAGTCTTAATGTCTTAGGCGAGGGAGCATATATAACCATCGGAAGCGATGACACTGAAGAGGCAAGAGCCTTGGGTAAGGATCAGGGCTTCAAGAGAGTATGCTCCATGGTCAAGGGAAGGATACCCGGAATAATCCATGTCTTCTCCTGCACGCCGAGACAGTATGCAAATATGCAAAGGAAGTTTGAAGCCGAGCAAAAGCAGAAGGAAACACCCGTCATCGACTTCGCGGGTGGCGATCCTGCGGCTGACTTCATCAAGGGCCTGGGTGAAGCCGGTATGAATACCGAGATACACTTCGGCGATCAGTGATGGAACGCTTAATAAGATTGATCAAAGATACATACAAAGACAGAAAGGCCAATACCATAATATTGGCCATTTATCTGTCTTTTATTCTCATAACACAGATAGTTGTAAGTGAGTTTTTCTGCATGCCTTACCTGGTTATAGGGGCAGTCCTTATCATCGGATTCTCTTTGATGGCATCCCCTTTGCTGATATCTCTGTTTTCGAGGTTCTCCATTAAAGACGGTAAAGAGAATAAGGTTGCCTGGAAGCAAAGAGCTTTCTTCTACGGTATCCCGTTAGTTGTCCTTATAATCCACTTCATTGCTTATTATCCCGGCGGGTTTGGCAACGATGCCCTGGCTCAGATCGAGCAGTATCTGACGGGTGTTTATACAGACTGGCATCCGGTTCTTCAAACCTTGCTGACGATCTACATACCGATCAAGTTAAGTGAAGGATGGATAGGTTCGATAATCCTTTCGCAGATCATGGTTTTCTCCATTGCACTCGGGTATTGCTTCGAGACCGTATACAGGTTTGCAGGAAAGAAATATACGGTAGTCACCGTGCTTTACATACTTCTTAATCCGCTTTTGTGCTTTGCACTAAATGCATGGAAGGATGTGTCTTTTTGCATCGGTGTGATGTTTCTTATGTCGTTCTCACTTAACATAGTCATGTCAAAGGGACAGTGGCTTAAGAAGATACCCAACATGATCTTTTTTGTAGTCGCCTTTACCTTCACGACCATCTTCAGGCATAACGCTATATTGTTTACGGTTCCTCTTCTTTTTGCTTTGATGTTTCATGTATCGAAGAAGAGATTTGTTGCTGTACTGCTGTCTGTTATCGCCTTGTTCGCGGTGATCAAGGGACCGTTCTACTCTCTTGTTAAGGTCGAGAATCCGCCGAGAAGACAGGTCGAGACTGTGGGGCTTCCCCTTACCGTTATCGGTGCTGCCGTTACTTCCACTCCCGAGAAACTTGATGAGGATATCCTCGAGTTTGCTTACGGGTTTGCACCTCGTGAGGCGTGGGAAGAGTATTATGTCACGGGTAATTTCAATTCCATCAAGTGGGTTCAGGAAGCAAGTCTTGATGCCATCGAGGAATACGATACATCTTCTATCATGGACATGATGGTAAGGTGCTTTAACGAGTCTCCCGAGGTTTGTGCCGCAAGTCTTGTTAAGCTTACGGAAGGCCTTTACACGGTAACGGATCCGCACTATACGGATGTAACTCCGTTTGTTGTTGATAACTACTATGCAATTCCCAAGATACCGGACAAGAGTCCGCTTTTAAGTCTCTTCTATGCGCTCCACGGTTTTGTGGATGATTTTGTCCCCCATGTATTTCTGTATTTGGGTGTTGCGGTTTTGCTTGTTATAATCTCCGTGTTGTCCAAGTACAGGCTTGGCGTTCTTAAGGACTGGAAGAGGATCCTGTTTGCCGTGCCCGTACTGGCCTACAACTTCGGTACGGCGGTGCTTCTTACGGGATTTAACGACTGTCCGAGATTTTTCAGTTACACGGTATTTATCCTGCCGCTTATACTGATTTTCTTCTACAGGAAAGAGGAAGTGTGTAAATGAAGAGGGTGTTGATAATCGGTGCGGGACCTGCGGGTCTTACTGCTGCATATGAATTGCTTTCGAAGTCGGCTGATTATGAGGTGGTCGTCTTCGAGGAATCCGATTGCTTCGGCGGAATATCCAAGACCGTTAATTACAAGGGAAACCGCATGGATATGGGCGGACACCGCTTCTTCTCGAAGTCTCCCGAAGTTAACGCGTGGTGGGAGAAGATGATGCCCATGCAGGGCAAGCCTTCCAAGGATGACATCATGCTTGACCGTGAAGTACCCCTCGAGGTGAACGGTCCCGATCCTTCAAGTGAAGACGTTGTCATGCTTACAAGACACAGAGTCTCAAGGATATTCTTTGACGGCAAATTCTACGATTACCCTATCTCACTGAAGTTCCAGACTTTTAAGAACATGGGTCTCATCAATACATTCAAGTGCGGATTCAGCTATCTTGGCGCGATGATGCACAAACTTCCCGAGGACAATCTCGAGAACTTCTATATCAACTCATTCGGAAGAAAGCTCTACTCCATGTTCTTCGAATACTACACGGAGAATCTGTGGGGAAGACACCCGAGCGAGATCGATGCTTCGTGGGGCGCCCAGAGGACTAAGGGTCTGTCGATAGGCGGGATATTGAAAGACGTATTCGGCAAGATCTTCCATGTGTCGAACAGGAAGGTCAACACCTCACTGATCGAGCAGTTTAAGGATCCGAAGTTAGGTCCAGGTGAGCTTTGGGAAGTAACCGCTTCAAAGGTAGAGGAACTGGGCGGAACAATCATAAAGAACGCCAAGGTCGTAAAACTTAACAAGGAGAACGGCAAGATAACATCCGTCGTTTATGAGAAGGATGGAAAGCAGATCGAGGAGGCAGGAGATTACGTTATCTCTTCGATGCCCATAAAGGACCT
>JAGDCV010000070.1 GCA_017958365.1 Clostridiales bacterium | reverse complement strand
GTCTACCACGCCTATCATCGGGTTCTCGAAGCCGAGTCTCGTGGTCATGAACCTCTCGATGTAATCGGATTCGTTGGAAAAATGTCCTATCGACAGAACGCCGCTGTCGTAGCCGGGACGGGATACGATAGTATAAATAAGGTTACCCGCCAGGTAGATAAGGATTATTCCGATAAGGTACTTATACCAGGTATAGGAGAAATAAGTTCTCCACTCATCGCCCGTCTTACCCAGGAACTTACGCTCCTGTTCCCTCTGCTCCTCCTTCTGCACGCGCTCATCGCGTCTTCCGGATGCGATATCATAAACGGCGGACAGTTCACTTAGTTTCTTCTTGCCCTCGGGTGTATTGTCACCTCTTAAATTCTTCGAGAGGACCCAGAACTTCTCGTCGATGGCAAAATCATTGGCATTTGCAGGAAGGCCCATGTAATCAAGGGCATCTGCCTTCGTCATCTGTGAAATGTCGGAAGACACCTCACCTGCTGCCCCGTTCCTGATCATCATGAGCGCAAACTGCTCACTTACGACCTTATCAGTCTTGAACTTATCTGCAAACAAAGAGTACGGCATGTCATCGCAGGGTGTCCCCTCCTTACCGTCATCGACCACAAAGAAGATATGCTCACAGGATGAATCGGCAAGCTTGGGGATTATTATCCTCTTAACCCACTTAAGATCAACTTCACTTATCTCGCCTTTTGCCCCCTGCTCATCGGAGCTGTTCTCTATGATAAGGTTCCTGCACTTATATTTACGGATCATCTCGACAGCATGCATCATGGGGGTCCTGAAATTATCCCTGTCACCGTAGGACTTAAGGATAAATGCACAGGACTCGGTGTCGCTGTCGTACTTTAGAGTAAACGCCTCAGAATTATATAGTTCATCCATCAGAAAAACATTTTACCGCCATCTTCAATATATTCGCAGTGCAAAACTGCAGATCCGCCTTGGGAAGAGTTCCTTCGGCGACCGCATTGATTATATCAGTAACATTGGGTTCGCACCCCGGCATCTGCCAGTCGTTGCCGCTTCTGATACATTCAACACTCGAAGATATAGGATATACCGCTTTTACGTAATCTCCAAATTGATTTTCCTGGGAAGTATACCAGTCGGTCATGACAACGCCTTCAAAACCCCACTCATCGCGCAGAACATTACGGCACAGTCCGACGTGATTTGCCGTATGTGTTCCGTTAAGAAGATTATAGGAAGACATTACGGAATAAGGCTGCGACTCTCTTACTGCAATCTCGAATCCCCTTAAGTAGAGATTACGTATTGTTCTCTCGGATACATGGGAGTTCGAGAACATCCTGTTTACTTCCTGGTTATTGCAGCAGAAGTGCTTGATCGTCGTTCCCTGTCCGCCCAGAGCCTGAACACCGTCAGTCATTGCAGCAGCACACTTACCAGATATAAGAGGATCCTCCGAATAATACTCGAAGTTTCTTCCGCACAGAGGATTCCTGTGAATGTTCATGCCGGGTGCAAGCCAGAAATGAACAAAGTATTCCTTCATCTCCTCACCTACGATAGTACCCATGGTCTTTATGAGATCCATGTTGAAACTCTGGGCAAGCGCCGTTGCTATCGGGATAGCCGTACAGTACTGATAATAGTCGACAGCATCGGAAGGAGTGTCCTCAGGGAAAGGATTATAGGAAAGCCCGAATACTTCGCCACCCGGGATCAGCTCACCGTCCTTGGTTGTCTTAAAGTGGGGCTGCAGCCTTAAACCTGCAGGACCGTCCGCAAGGATCATCGAAGGGATACCGCGTGACTTAAGATAAGTCGTTATAGTCTCAGCGGCGGCACCCGGTACCTGCTTCGAGGCCGAACCGACGATATTTGCAGACTGTATCATGTCAGCACCGTAGTCACCTACACAAAGACGTGCCATTTCCTCAACAGACAACTGTGCCGTCAGTTCCTCGACAGAAGCCTTACCGGCCACGACATCTTCAAACCTTATTGTCTCTGTCTGCCTTAAATCAACAAGTTCTTCTCTTGAGTCGATGTAATCGGGCTCGCGGGTAACGACACCTGATGCATCGATGACGAACACCTTAACGCCTGAAGCATCAGGAGCAGGAACGATACCGGGGTTTGTGTACTCGTCTTCTATGCCGCTGTCGCCAAACATATTTCGAAGGTGCTCGGTTGCTATCCTCTCGTTGACGGTAAACCTGGCTATGGGCGCCACATCGGATGCGTTTTTACCAGCAAGAAGGATGTAGTCTCCGGGCTCAAGGACCTTGCACTCGCACTTGGTGCAGTAAGATGCGATCTGTGCGAGACTGAAAGACAGCTTTATGCTGCCGGAAGCACCCGGTTCAATGGAATCGGACTTGGCAAAAGCAACGAGTTCCTTGAAGGGCTTGTCGAGCTTAACATGAGGAGATGCTACATATAACTGAAGGACCTCCTTGCCTGCCCTTGCACCTGTATTAGTAACTTTATACTCAACAACAACTTCAAGCCCGTCAACTTCAACGGATACGGGCTCTATCTTGAACGTTGTAAACCCGAGGCCGTAACCGAACGGATAGTCGGGTTTCACGGCAAAGGAATCAAAGTAACGGTAACCGATATAGGAGCCTTCCTTATAGTATTCGTCGTTGGTGTCTCCGTTATTGTGGCTGAAGTTCTCGCCGTTAGGATATTTACCGAAGTCAAAGCACCATGTATCCGTAAGGCGTCCCGAGGGATCTGCCTTACCCGTAATTACGTCAGCTGCGATATTACCCGTAAGGTTGCCTAATTGGCTTAGCTGGATTATCGCGGAGAACTTATCCTTAAATCCTTCAAGGGACACGATACCGCCCGTATTAAGCACGAGAATGGTGTTCTTAAAGTGAGATGTCATGAAATCAAATGCAGCGACCTCATCATCAGCAAGGTAGAAGTCACCCTTCGCCGCTGTTCTGTCGCCGCCCTCGCCCGAATCTCTCGAGAGGACATAGATCGCAGTATCGGCACCTTCGGCATCCTCTTCAGTGATCTTAGGTATCGAAGCTACTCCGGGCACCAACTCAAACATTACCATGGCAGGATGCATGCCGGTAGCTTTTACACGGCGGTCAACTTCTGCCATGTACTCCTTAATATGCGCATCAAAAGAGTCATCAAACTTCGAAAGCCAGTTATCTGTCGTTATGCTAAAGCCTGCTTCCTCAAGACCCTGTTCGATGTTTACAACATAGCGGGAGTTAACGTCTCCGCTTCCGGTTCCGCCTTTAATGGTGTGACGGGCACCATTTCCGAAGAGAGCCACGCTCGAAGGGTTCTCAACGGGCAGGATCCCGTTATTCTCGAGGATTACCGCACACTCTCCTGCGAGCTTGCGCACGGCCTCACTATGAGCCTTTTCTGAAGGGGTGATAGAGTCCTGGGTCCTTGCGTGATATGACATAAGCGGGTCCTCCTAACGAACGTATGTAAACATTCTAAAGGATAAACCCGCTTATAAAATCAAAGTATTTGTGAATAAAAAGTAATTACTGCTTTATCCAGCGCTTAATGTAGATCTTGAAGCCTCTTACGTCAGCACCGTGGATGGAAAGACCTTCCTTGATCAAAGCTCCCTCGCAAGTCTTGGTGATGTCCTCGATGGCGCGGCCGAAGGAAGAACCCTCATGCGTGATGAAAGGCTTAATGGTCTTACCCTGCCAGTTATACTTCTCAAGGAAAGTGAAAACTGCCATCGGATATGTCTCCACGTAATTGGGGCCGCCTAAGTAAATGGTGTCGTACTCGTCAATGGACTCGAGAGGATTTCTAATCTCCGGTCTTAACTTGGCACTCTGATCGACCTTAACCTTAGCAAAGCAGTCCATATAACTCTCGGGGAGAGGTTCAACCTGTTCGATCTTAAACATATCTGCATCAGGAATGAATTCCTTGATATAGTTCGCAGCTACCTCGGTATTACCTACAGAAAGCTTAACGATGTCACCGTTTACGTTGTTCTCTCCTGCCTTTGAGAAAAAGGCGATCAGTGTCTTTCCCATTCTAAATAACCTCTTTAATTATTCTTCAACATCAAGTTTGCTTACAACATAATCGAGGATAGCTTCCTCAATCTCTTCAGGTTCCATCTTCGATGCATCAAAGCAAACATCATAGTTCGCAGGATCACCGAAGACCTTACCCGTATAGTATTCATAGAATTCTTTTCTGTAACGGCTCGTAGACTCTTCCATCTTCGCTGCCTCCTGCTCATCTATGTGAAGCCTCTTGGCGATGGAACTGATACGGTACTCCTTCGGAGCATCGATAAAGAACCTGAAGACATTCGGACGTCCTTCGAGAACAAAGTCTGCACAACGTCCGACTATAATGCATGATTCACTGTCAGCAAGGTAATTGATGATCTTGGCCTGCTTATCAAAAACATCCTGTTCAGGCTCGAATACCTGAGCCTCCGAACCTACGAAGTCACGGCGCTCTGATTCCCGGAGCATCCTGGAGATATTATCTACGCTTGTCTTATGGGAAGCCACGTCCTTGATCTCGATGTTATAGGAACGGATGCCGAGTTTACCGGCAAGACGCTTACCGATCCTCTTACCGCCGCTTCCGAAAGTTCTAGATATCGTGATCACATAATCTTCCAAGACAAAAGCCTCCCTGACCAAAACTTTATATATTATAGCATAAGGTCAAAACCCTGCCTGTCAGTACAAAGTGATATCGCAGCAATCTCCGATGATCACTATCTCCACGACGCCTTCAATACCTGAAAGATCAACTGCAAACGGATATTCATCATCGGTATTGCAATCCCAGAAATCATCTTCCAATACAAGCCCGTTATCCTGATCGTATACTCTGACACAGGGTCCGTCACCGCTTAGATCCTCAGGCACACGGAACACGAGACAGTTATAACCCTCATCAAGATCCACATTGAAATAGACAGCGTCTATCGCATAATCATCATCAACTTCGCAGTAGTCATAGACACTTACGGGCTCAGCACCGGTAAGTTCGCGGTTGATCAATGCCGCTGCATAGTAATCATGTTCGTAATCTGTCTGACCGTTTAAACTCTCATAATCAAAAGTCGTAAGATAATCAAGCTCCCCGCTCAGCACTTCATCGTAGTTATCCAAAGTCAGTTGATAACGGCCTTCATTCAACCACTCGAGTATCAGACTGTTTATCCATGGTCCGCAATGAATGAAATCCCTGTAGTTATTAAGATCAGAATTAATGTCACTGCAACCTATGAACGAATACAAATGTATGTTGTCATGCGAGAGTATCAGCTCGGTGATGTATCTTTCAGCTTCCAGCATGCTGTATATCGAACCTTCATTATAGAGGCTGCACCACCACGCGACGCTGTACATGGGATAGTAATAATAGAAATCGACGTCAGGATGCTCATCAGCAATGTCCGTTACATTAAGCCTTATATTCTCCTCGATAACGGCTCTTTGCTCATCAGAAAGATGTATCCATTCCTCGGGTTCCTGAACGGTAAAGAAGTGATTACCTATACCGTATGTGAACTCTTCATCCGGAACGCCGTACTCATCAAATGATGTTATTCCGGGATCATATCCTTCACGGCCGGCATCGATCTCCATGTCAATTGCCCTGTCAAATGCTATGTCCCTGTTTAACAGATATTCGACATCATTAAACGGGTTATTATCATAAAGATATGTCGGGAAAACACCCATGTCATCCCTCATGTCATCCGAAGAATCATAGAAATGAGAGATATCAAGGCATCTTACGACGATCCTCACATCAGGATTGTATTGAAGTGCCGTCCTTACCGCATCGTTTATCTCCCTGTAAGAAGCTCCCGGGAAAGGGATCTTGATGGAATTACAGCCGAATATGGCATCCATCTCGCTGGTTCTGAATGTTTCAACCAAAGACGTTCCCGTGATGATCGCATCATATGTAAAGTGTTTTACTATGCCGTCATTCTGACTTCTCTCATTATCCATGACATAGAAGTAGGTATCGGTATCGGGTTTCCTGTAATGGAAGAAAGGATCGACCCTGTAAACCTGTATGCCTACGATAATCAGGGCAGTTATTACGGTAATGAACCAGATTATCAACCAGTTTTTTGCTTTCATAAACTACCCCTTAAAAACCGAAATACACAAATGTCGATTCATTGCCCAGGCACAGAACACCCCATATGAACGACAAGGACGCGAGAACCAGATAGAACGCGTTAAGCTTATCCTTCGTTTTGTAATTGTTTTGAGGGATAAGCAGGATGATGAACGTCAGTATGATGAACATTATCATGTTCATGAAGCCGAGCATTCCGTCAGGCAAGGATGCTGCCGACAGCAGATTTAATCCTGAAGTCTTAACCATACGTTCGAGCATCCTTCCCCACTGGGAAATGCTTTCCGCGCTGAACAGCAGCCACAGGATATTGACGGCAGCAAAAGTAAGGAACCACCTTACCGGCTTTAATACCTTCACGGCAAAAGGCTCTGACCAGCGGTCAAAGCAGCTTAGAAGTCCGTGCAAAACTCCCCAGAGTACAAACGTCCAGTTAGCACCGTGCCACAGGCCGCTTATCAGGAAAACGATCATAACGTTAACATACGTGAATATCTTTCCCTTACGCGATCCTCCGAGAGGAATGTAGATATACTTGGTAAGAAACTTAGTAAGCGAGATGTGCCATCTTTTCCAGAAATCCCTTATGGACAGCGCTTTATACGGCGAATCAAAATTGATCGGCAGATCGATATTCAACATCGTTGACACACCTACCGCCATGTCACTGTATCCGCTGAAATCAAAATAGATCTCGAAAGTATAAAAGAGACATAAAAAGACAATGTCGAGAGCCATAGCCTCGTTGAGATTTCCATAGATCCAGACCACCGCTCTCGAATACGCATCGGCAAACAGAGCTTTCTTTATAAGGCCCAAGCTGAAGATCTTTACGCCCTTTGCAATGTTGTCTATGTCTATCTTCTTTCTCGTCCCGTCGTTTATCTGAGACATGAAATCAACAGGCTCCATCAAAGGACCCATGATTATCTTTGGAAAATACAGGATGTAACAGCAATAGTCGATCAGACTTACCTTCCTGATCTCATCTTTGTTTACGGCAACGATATAAGCTATCTGTTGAAACGTATAGAATGATATGCCCAAAGGAAGCACCAGAATATAGGGCTTGAACTCGATACCGCTCATATTGCCTATGGTACTTAAGAAGAAATCAGTGTATTTGAAGTAGATCAAAAGTCCCACGTTTAAAGCAACCGGGAATCCTAACATGAGCCTGTTTGAGATAAGCTTCTTATTTATAAGCAACGCAAAGACGTAATTAACAAGCATGCTGATACCAAGATACTTGAGCATGTCCGTCCTGCCATATGAATAGAAAAGAAGGCTTGAAAGGATGAGAATGACTTTGCCGCATACGGGTTTGATCCTGTTACCTATGTAATACAGAGCAATTACCACGGGTAAAAAGAAAAGAACAAAACCGTAACTGTTAAACAAATCAAACGTCTCCCGTTATTGATACGATATCATCAATGGGTACTCTCACACCATCTTCAAAGATGATCGTCCCCTCATGATCATCCACTTTTTTAATAATACCGCTATACTCATTGTATTTGCCACCTGCTTTGAGTTTATCCGGCACAAAGTATGTAAGTTCCACGACAGGATGCTCATCAAGCCTGTTACGGATATCCTCCAGACTTTTATTAAGTTCATAGACCTTATCTTCCTGCAATACGATGCGCGAATCGGTAAACCTCGCGGTCTCTTCGACGGCATCACCATATCCGACTACTGCAGCAAAAGGAGAGAACTGTGCGGCACGGTCAGAAAGAGGCATGGGTGGAAGATCATCATACACGGGACGCTGAAGATCTATCATGTCATCATACTTATCACTCAAGCCTTGTGCCCTCCGATCTGGTTATTCCTGTCCATACCCGTCGCACCTTCCTGAAGGTTCTTCGCCTTAACGACGGCGTTCTTTCCGAACTTATGCTTTAACTCAAGCATAGCCTCCTGCAGAGCACGCTCTTTCTCAAGTGCCTTGCTGTCCTTTTCGAGCGGGGTATCAAGATCGAAGATGCTCATCTGGGTGTAACCTTCAGACCGGGGGATGTCCTCTTCCCTTATGACGCCGCATGCTGCAAGGTTGATCCTTCTTGATGACAATGACTTGTCTATTATCCTGTCGAACAGCTCCATGACGGCATCCGTAATGAGCTTCGTCGATGATGTGTGCTTATCAAGATTGATGGTTCCGTGAGCATGCTTGGGCACTTTTCTGCCATAATAATCAGTCGTGACCTCTCCCCTGTATCCGCCGCGGTCAACGTTCTCGCGGTCGTAGTTTACCGTCAGCACCAGCTGATCCGTAACGAGGCCTTTATCAACGAGGTCAAGCGACAACGCATCAGCCATCTCCCAGACAATGAGCCTTGTATGCTCGTAGTTTGTCGGATGCTGCAAAACCTGTCCTGAACTTAGACTGTTCGATGATGGCTTATATGCTTTCACGTCAGCTATGGTGGTTGGCTCAAGCCCCCATGCATGATCTATTACAAGCTCCGCATTCTTTCCTAACACATCATAAAGAAGCCCTATATCCGAACGAGTCATGGACATGCGCGCTATGTCGCCCATGGTGAAGATGCCAAACTCCGAAAGTCTCTCGGCGATGCCGTGTCCCACACGCCAGAAATCGGTAATGGGAGTATGGGACCACAGGTTCCTGCGAAAATCCTTTACACTTATGGATGCTATCCTGACCCCGTCGGAATCTGCCGGTATGTGCTTGGCAACGATATCCATTGCAACCTTGCAAAGAAACATGTTAGGCCCGATGCCCGCAGTCGCCGTGATGCCCGTTGTCTTCAGAACATCCTGCACGAGCATCCTCGCAAATGAATGAGCATCGGTCTTATACATGGAAAGATAATCGGTAGCATCGATAAAGACCTCGTCTATCGAATAAGCAAATATATCCTCGGGCGCGACGTACTTAAGATACGTCCCGTATATCTTCGCGCTGACCTTCATGTAAAGCGCCATCTGCGGCGGAGCAACTATGTAATCAAGTTCAAGCGCGGGGTCCGCCTTAAGCTTAGAATCCACATAACTTTTACCGGTAAGCCTGCCTGAAGGAGACTTGGAACGGCGCTCACGGTTAACAAGATCAACGCTTTGGATAACTTCAAACAGCCTTGCGCGTCCGGGAATGCCGTAACTTTTTAACGAGGGAGAAACGGCAAGGCATATCGTCTTCTCTGTCCTTGAGGAATCTGCCACAACAAGATTGGTATCAAGAGGATCAAGGCCTCTTTGTGCGCACTCGACGGAGGCGTAGAAAGATTTAAGGTCTATGGCAATATAGACTCTGTCCTTCCCGGCATCATTCATCCGTCAGAGCACTCATCTTATTTTTCCACGTGGAAGCCGCCGTCAGCATAAAGACTGCTTCCGGTCATGTAGTCGGAATCTTCGGACAGGAGGAAAAGCACGACCTTGGCGATATCGGAAGGCATTGCAAGCCTTCCCTGCGGGATCAAAGCTTCAGACTGCTTCCTTACCTCTTCATTATCAAATGAATTCTTGGTCATGCCGGTATATGTAAACCCGGGCATTACCGCATTGACCTGGATATTGTAAGGAGACATGTCGAGGGCCATCGCCTGCGTCAAAGATGTTATTGCACCCTTAGATGCCGCATAGTCTGCCATGTTCTTACGCTGTATGCCTGATCTTATGCAGCCGATATTGACGATCTTGCCTTTCCTGGCGGCGATCATCGGAATCGATGCATACTTACTTACGATAAAGGCTCCTACAGTATTTATATTAAGTATCCTTTTGAATTCGTCAGCATTCATCTCGAAGAAGGGTTTGCTGTTTCCCCAAACCCCTGCTGCATTTACCAGACCGTCTATGTGGCCTATCTGCTTTAACACGAATTCAACAGATCTCTCGTCTGTTATATCAACTTTTATATGTGTGTAATCAGGGTTGTCTATGGTCTTCTCATTTAAGTCAATGCCATAAACTATTGCGCTTTCGTTAAGCAGCGCCTCACAACAGCCCTGCCCTATTCCGGATGATGCACCCGTAACAATGTATGTTTTGCCTGTAAATCTCATATTGGAATTATAATACAAACCTTTCTTTCAGACATAGTGTTTAAGCTACGTGATAGTATAGCCTGAAAGTCCCGAAACTGAAGGAAAACTGCGGCACGAAATCTGCAGAAATTAGTGATTCCTCAAATTTTTGTGCTATATACACAACAGCAATTATCAAAAATTCTGTAATTATTATCATTTTCTTCATATGCATGGCAACAATATGGTGATTAGATAAACTCATAATCGAAAAGAGGACAATACTAAACCATTTTGGAGGTGATTAAAATGAAAAGTTTGGTTTTAAGAAACAAGGTTACAGCAGTTATCCTGACAGTTGCTATCGCAACAGTAGCGATTCCGTTCACATCTGCTAAGACTAACGCAGCTATCAACGTTGGTGTCGTATCCGCATCACGTCAGGTTAACGACCAGCTCTACTACGAGTTGTGCGATCTTTACGATTCAGCAAGTGCTTTCCTTTCGATGCATGCTGATGAGCTTCCTTTTGACGTAAGAGGCTCCCTCGAGTCAGCACGTGCACTCGGTCTTCAGGCATTCGAGTCAGATAAGGATCTCGATTACTCCACAGCGATCAACAATATCAAGATCTCTCTTTCCGTAGCAGAGGCTTATCTTAGAGGCGTAAGCGCTGCTCCCGATTATGCATATCAGCATGTTGTAGGAACAAACGGTGCCAACAGACAGGGCGTTACAGGCGTATCTGCTGATGCAGCAAACCATGTAGCAGCCGTATATGCTTCACACCGTAACATCCCTTACACAATGTTGAGAGACGCAGTTCTCGGTGACTTCGTTGACAGACTTTACGTTAACATCCTCGGAAGAGGCGTTGAGGATGCAGGAAGAGATTACTGGGTAAACGGTATCAAGAACGGTACATTCACACGTGATTCCGTTGCACTTACAATTCTCCAGTCTGCTGAGTTCACAGGCAGAAACCTTAACAACGAGCAGTACGTAACAGTTCTCTACCAGGCATTCCTCGGAAGAACTCCTGATGCACAGGGTCTTGCCAACTGGGTAAACGCTCTTAACAACGGAGCTTCCAGACAGGACGTTGCAAGCGGTTTCGCACAGTCAGCTGAGTGGAACAACTTCTGTGCTTTGTACGGACTCTGATACATTAAGATAATCATTTTTGAATAAACTGATAAGCAAAACACCACTTCAAACGAAGTGGTGTTTTCGTTATAATCGTAAGGCTTATGAAGACTTCAGATTTTTATTATGATCTTCCCGAAGAACTTATCGCACAGCATCCTCTGGATGTGCGTTCTTCTTCGCGTCTTCTTGTTCTTGATAAAAACGACGGCAGCCTCCTTCACAGGCACTTCTACGATATAAAGAGGTTCCTCGTTCCGGGTGACGTCCTTGTTCTTAATAACACCCGCGTTATCCCCGCAAGACTTATGGGAGTCCGTTCAGATACGGGATCTGCGATCGAGATACTTCTTCTTAAGCGTCTTGATGAGAAGCGCTGGGAAACACTTGCTCGTCCCGGTAAGAAAGTACGAGAAGGCCGCCGGGTAACCTTCATCGAAGGCGAACTGGAAGCCGAGTGTGAAGCAGTCTTACCCGACGGCAACAGGATAATGAGATTCGAGTACGACGGCATCTGGGAAGAAGTCCTTGACCGCGCCGGCACCATGCCACTTCCTCCTTATATCCACGAGCAGCTTGTAGATAAGGAAAGATATCAGACCGTATATTCCAAGATACCGGGATCTGCTGCGGCACCTACCGCAGGTCTTCACTTTACCCCCGAACTTCTCGATGAACTATCTTCCATGGGAGTAATCCGCGCAGAGGTGACATTGGATGTCGGACTTGGCACCTTCCGTCCTGTTAAGTCAGATAACATTGAAGAGCATGAGATGCACAGCGAACGCTATACCTTCGGACAGGAAGCCTCGGACACAATCCGCAAGGCGCGTCAGGAAGGCCGCCGCATCGTATCCGTAGGAACCACATCCACAAGGGTTCTTGAGACCGTTGCAGCCTCTGATCCCGGGATGAAGCCCTGCGCAGGCGATACACAGATATTTATCTATCCGGGATATGAGTTTAAGTGTGTTGATGCTCTCATAACGAATTTCCACCTTCCCGAGTCGACACTTGTAATGCTCGTATCGGCAATGGCAGGCAAGGAAAACATCCTTAATGCATATAACGAAGCAGTCCGAGAGAAGTACAGATTCTTCTCATTCGGTGACGCGATGTTCATAACCGATCTTAAGAGGTGCCCCGAGCATGAGTAATTATCCCGTATGGTACGAACACATTCATACCTGTAAGCAGACAGGCGCGAGATTAGGCCGCGTACACACGCCTCACGGAACCTTTGATACTCCTGCTTTCATGCCTGTCGGCACACAGGCTTCAGTTAAGGGAATGAGCCCGGAAGAAGTTGCCGAGTCAGGTGCAGGCATCATACTGTCGAACACATATCATCTCTGGCTTCGTCCCGGAAGCGAGATCGTAGCGAAGGCCGGAGGTCTTCACAAGTTCATGAACTGGAAAGGCTCCGTCCTTACTGACAGCGGCGGATTCCAGGTATTCTCGCTCGCAAGACCTAAGGATATCGTTGAGGAAGGAGTTAAATTCCGTTCCCACCTTGACGGTTCAAGACAATTCCTGTCTCCCGAGATATCAATGAAAGTTCAGAACGATCTCGGAGCTGACATCATCATGGCTTTCGACGAGTGCTGTCCCTACCCTTCCACCTGGGAATATGCCAACAGATCTCTCGAGAGAACTACAAGGTGGCTTGACCGCTGTATCGAGTCTCACGAGAAGCCTGACTCACAGGCGCTGTTTGGAATCATACAGGGTTCAATGTACGAGGACCTGCGCGCAAAGAGTGCTGCACAGATCACATCACGTGACCTGCCGGGTTTTGCCATAGGAGGAATATCAGTAGGAGAGCCTAAGGAACTGTTCCTTAAGATGATCGACTGTACTGTACCTTTGATGCCGGAAGAGAAACCCCGTTACCTTATGGGAGTCGGCACACCTGATTATCTCATTGAAGGTTCATTACGCGGAGTTGATATGTTCGACTGTGTCCTCCCTACGCGTCTCGGACGTCACGGCACGATAATGACTTCTCACGGCAAGAGGATAATACGCGACAAGTGTTATGCGGAAGACTTCGGACCCATGGATCCCGAGTGCGACTGTTATGCATGCAGGAACTATCAGGCTGCATATGTCCGCCATCTACTTAAGGCTAAGGAGATGTTCGGCCAGAGACTTTGCACTTACCACAACATCTGGTTCCTCGTTAAGCTCATGGAAAAAGTCCGCGAAGCGATCGCGGAAGACTGCCTCGGGGACTTTAAGGAATCGTTCTATAAAGACTATTACGGTAACTGATCAGTAGTTTTTCTGACTAGCAAGTCTTAAAGCTGCAAGGTATATGGTACAAAGCAGCATGACTATCAAAGCAAGTATCAGGATATACGCACCATAGCCCATAACAACCGTGAACTCATACCTGTTAAAGTAATCATCGCTTAAATACTTCTCATACATATTGTCAGTAAAGACATCTATCTTGTATATAAGCGCAAGTCCCGAGAATACTACTGATACTATGGGAACCAGAGAAAAGACCACGTTCTCTTTATCCACGACAAAGAATGAAACAACGATGCTGATGAGTGCCAATACACCGGGAACGGTATTTATGATGGATGACCAGTATGCAATGATGCCGTACTTGGCAACTGCAGCAGGCAGGAACAGTGCGATTGCCATAACAAGGCAAACGATCCTTATGATATCGATGACGGTATCTTCTTTTCTGAACATTAATCCTCTCTCCTTAAGTAATTACTTACGCAAGTCTAATTACATCGTTTGATCTTACGATCATTGTAACAGCAGTTAGGTTACCTTCGGAGAGTCTATTTTTGTCAGAAATGCGGCAAACTAAGTTATCCATCCATTCTTCTGCACTATCTGAAGACACTGCATCGGATAAAATGGCAATATCGTTAAGATATCTTGTGAATTCACCCGTGCAGCAGATTACCCTGTCCTCGTCTTCAAGTGACGTCAGACCGTTAGGAAGCATCTTAAGTTCACCGTTTTGAACGATATAGGCATATACCTTACCGTGTCTTTCGATATTAATGGCTTTATCGTCGATCCTGATAAGCATGTAATTCTTAAGTTCGGTAAGTATGGGATAGATAGATTCTGACAGAGCCTTAAATTCCATCTTCGAACTTCCCTGAACCAAAGCGGCTACAGAAGCCTCATCAGTAACCGAGAAGTCCGTCTCTGACGGAAGATAAAGAAGTGCCATCGTCAATGCTGACGAGTAGTTAACGAAGATGTTATCGCGGTACTCTTCCTGACCGCCCTTGTGCATCAGGATATAGTTCTCGATCATATGAGACTCCTCTTTATCGAGAAGATTATCCCGGTATAGTTATCCTGCTTGGGACGGTTACGTGTTGCAACCGCACGCTTAAGGGCAGCTGCCGTTCCTGAGGCAGTTTCCTTAAGATAATTGGGAATGTGTCTTAAGGAAACGGCATCCGTAAGTCCGTCAGAACTTACTATGATCACATCACCGTCAAATATCCTCATGGGTTTCTTGGTATAGATGACATGAGGATTCTGGTTTCCCATGAAATCGATAAGCGCTCTCGACTTTGAATTAGTGTAAGCAGTCTGTGTCTGCTTATTGTTGCGAGTCAAAGACTTTATGAGAAGCGTCATGTAGTTTTGTCTGGGATTAAGGATAGTCGGCGTGCCGTCTCTTATGAGGATTATGTCGGAGTCGCCCACACTGTAGTAGTTCATGAAGTGACCCGTTATCTGGATCATGGCAAGAGTCGATCCGCCTGACAGTTTATATTCGTCATAAAGATCATTCGATAAACGCCTGATCTCATCCGCGTTCTGTTCAGTCGCGAAGAAAGACATCGGACACATCTGCTCGATGTGCTTTACTATCTTCTCGGAGATCTCACCGCCGTATTCCATTCCTCCCATGCCGTCGGCAACAACAGCCGTGATGCCGAACTTACGGTATTCATCCAAAGGAGAAACGAATAATGAATCCTGCTGGGACGGACGGTTCCCGACTTCGATAAAGTAAGCGCAGCCTATGGATAATTCTGAATCATCGCCGTGGCTGGTCTTCTTCTTTCTCGCATAAACAATGGCGATGCCGATAAAAGCGGTTACCGCCACCACCAGGAGCACCAGGGCAATAGTAACTGCACCCTGGAGCTGAGGAAGATCGTTGAGTCTACTCTCCATCTTCCTCCTCTTCTATCTTTTCTTCAGACTCATCTTCTGACTCGTCTTCATCATACAACTCATCTTCCTCGGGAACCGGAGTCGGACTTAAAGGCTCGATGTATTCCCTGATGAGTTCCCCCGTAAAGAATGCGAAAGCATACTGGATGATACCGAACACCAGAGTGAGGTAGTAGATGACAACGAGTGCATACGCGAAGTAAGTGGTCGTTACCATGAGCATCGCAGGAATGACGATGAGCATAACGATGAGAAGGAATATAAGTCCCATGCACGGTCCGAACTTCATGAGGAAGAACAGGAATGCATTCTTATATATCTTGGGCAAAGATATCTCACGGGATACGATCATCGTATAGACCATGTTCTGAATTACTATGAAGATGAAGAACAAAAGCACAAAGACGGTAGCCGCGACGGTACCAAACCTTGTTCCAAGATTAAGGTAAAAACCGATCGAGAGAAGATCTATCGTCGTAAACACGAATGAGATTATGGAAGCGCCCAGGGATTGCTTCCAGTTATTCTTGACGCCTTCCTTAAAGTCGTTAAACAGGAATACACCTTCCTGTCTGTAGAAGTTTCTGTAGATCTGGGCAAAGCCAGCCTGGAAAGGTCCGATAACAAGGAGCGTGCTTCCAAGAAGAAGCATGACGCAGAACAGAACGATAAGATAGTAGATCTGGAAAGCAGCTTCCGAACCGACATCATTTATCGTTTCATTACCTACGACTCCTGAATCGTACATGAACTGTGCAAAAGTCGTAGGAACAAAAACATCATTCATGTAAGGCAGGAACACAAGTACAAACCCGAATGCAACAAGCATCATCGGGATATTAAATACAAGGAAAAGAAAATTCACCGACATCATCGTCAGGAAATGAGTCTTGAGTGAATACAGATAATTAAAAACGGGACCGTGCTGTTCGGGCTCGTAGTCTTGCTTGGGTACTTTCTTCAGATTCATCAGAATCTCCTTCTTAAACAGTCATATCTTTGATTATATCGCTAAAAGCATCAATTTTCGCAAGGGAGCGCTCTGCTATGGCTGCATTTTTGTCCTGCTTCGCGGTCTTCCCCTTAAATCTTCCCGGCATGGGAGCCACTATGCCGAAGTTCGCGTTCATTGGAACGAACTTCTTTACGGATGCATCCGAGACGTAACATGCCATGGCGCCGATCACGGTCTCATTATCAGGAACGAATTCGTGAGTTACGTCCTTATAACGCATGGCGGCATAAAAACCTGCAAGGAAGCCCGACGCCGCAGATTCGATGTAACCTTCGACACCGGTTATCTGCCCTGCGAAAAACACCCTCGGCTTCTCCCTCATGCTGTAGTCGCTGTTTAAAAGTGCGGGAGAGTTGATATAAGTATTCCTGTGCATGACACCGTACCTAAGGAACTCCGCATTCTCAAGACCCGGTATCATGCCGAAGACACGCTTCTGCTCACCAAACTTAAGTCTTGTCTGAAATCCCACGAGATTATACATGGTGGAGGCACGGTCATCCTGTCTTAACTGAAGGCAGGCATACGGTTCCTTGCCTGTGTTTGGGTCAGTAAGACCTACGGGCTTTAACGGACCGAACCTCATCGTGTCCTCTCCCCTTGAAGCCATCACCTCGATAGGCATGCATCCTTCAAAGACATTTATCTTATCGATTCCGCCGTGGACATCTGCCTTCTGCGCCGTTATCAACTCGTTATAAAACGCCTTGTATTCTTCCTCATTCATCGGGCAGTTGATGTAGTCGTTTCCGCCCTTGCCGTAACGCGACTGCCTGAAAGCCTTATTCATGTCAATGGAATCGAACGATACGATCGGAGCTGCCGCATCAAAGAAATGAAGGTCCTCGTTTCCGATCATGTTCATGATCTCATCGTAGAACTTACCGTCAGTAAGAGGCCCCGTAGCGATGATAACAATGCCGTCCTCGGGTATCTTATCTACTTCTTCACTTATTATGTTGATGAGAGGATCATTCTTAATCTTATCCGTAATGTACCCTGAGAACTCCTCGCGGTCGACGGCCAAAGCGCCTCCTGCAGGCACCTCCGCCTTATCCGCAGCCTCCATGACAAGAGAACCCATGCGCCTTAACTCTTCCTTAAGAAGACCTACGGCATTAGTTATAGATGCAGCTCTTAACGAGTTACTGCAGACAAGTTCAGCGAACAGATCACTCTTATGCGCGGGACTTTTACGCACAAGCTTCATCTCATAAAGATCGACCTTAATCCCCATGCGCGAAATTAAAAAAGCAGCCTCACATCCCGCGAGGCCGGCTCCTATAACTGTAATCCTGTCTTTACGATCACTCATCCTTAGACTCACCGTCTTTATCGGACTTCTTACGAGTCTTACGCGACTCACAGTCCTCGTTAGCGCATCTCGGATACATCTTGCCCCTGAATCTGTGAAGCACCATGTAAGAACCGCAGACTTCACACTTTCTGTCATCCATGGGAAGATCCCATGAGATGAACTTGCAGTCGGGGTCGGAACCCTTCTTGTCACATACATAGAAAGTCTTTCTGTTCTTTATGGTCTTCTTAACGAGGAGTCCCGATCCGCACAAAGGACACTTACTCTTGGCCTGAACTTCGATGTTTCTTGTATATCTGCAGTCAGGGTAATTCGAACATGCGATGAACTTACCGTTTCTTCCGTCCTTGATGACAAGGTCTCCGCCGCAGTCAGGACACTTCTCACCTGTCTTGACGTCTTCAACCTTGATCTTCTCGATGTTGGCATCGGCAGTCTTGATCTTCTCGTGGAACTCGGGATAGAACTCCTTAAGCAGAGCAACCCAGTCCTTCTTACCCATCTCGACGTTATCGAGTCTGTCTTCCATATCAGCGGTGAAAGATACGTCAACGATCTCGTTAAAGTTCTCTTCGAGCATAACGGTTACAAGCTTACCGAGGTCAGTGATAAGAAGGTTCTTTCCGTCCTTATCAACATACTTACGGTCAAGCACCGTAGTGATTGTCTTTGAATAAGTGGAAGGTCTTCCGATTCCGAATTCCTCCATGGCCTTGATAAGAGAAGCTTCGTTATAGTGTGCGGGAGGCAAAGTCTGCTTGGCTTCGCACTTGGCACCTAAGTTCTTAAGAGTCTGTCCCTCCTCGATATCAGGAAGGATAGCCTTGCCGTCGTCAGCATTCTTATCGCTCTTGATGTCTCCGTAAGCTGCGAGGAATCCCGGGAATACTACCGTCTCGCCTGTTGCCCTGAAGATATCGCTATTGCACTCGGCATCAATGCTGACGGTATTGGTAACCGCATCAGCCATCTGCGATGCCAGGAATCTCTCCCAGATAAGCTTATAAAGCTTGTACTGCTCGTTGGTAAGTGAAGACTTAACCGACTCGGGATCAAGATCAAAGTGAGAAGGTCTTATGGCCTCATGTGCATCCTGAGATGAGTTCCTGTTCTTATACTGTCTCTTATAAGGGCAGACATAATTGGAACCGTACTGCTTGGCGATAAGACCGTGAGAAGCTGTAACCGCTTCCTCGGATACACGGACGGAGTCTGTTCTTATGTAAGTTACGAGAGCCGTCTGTCCCTGACCTGCGATATTGACACCTTCGTAAAGCTGCTGTGCAACTCTTGTGGTAGTTCTGGTCGTAAATCCGATCCTTCTTGATGCCTCCTGCTGCATCGTGGATGTGGTAAACGGAGGAGCAGGCTTTCTTGAACCCTTTCCCTTCTTTACCGTTACGGCAGTAAAGTCATTATCCTTAATGTTATTAAAGATCCTCTCGGCTGTCTTCTCATCTGATATGCGTCCGCCATCGGGCTTAACTATATCGTTACCTTCCTTAGTGCCGTAGTACTTGACGACAAAGGAATCCTTCTTCGCACCGGGAGTTACTTCTGCACTTAAGTTCCAGTAATCCTCGGGAATGAAAGCTTCGATCTCGGCATCCTTATCCATTACCATTCTCGTGACAACAGACTGTACTCGACCTGCGGATAAACCTGTTCTAATCTTCTTGCAAAGAAGAGGACTTAACTCATAGCCTACGAGTCTGTCGAGGATACGGCGGGCCTGCTGAGCATTAACAAGATCCATGTCGATAGTCCTCGGTGCATCGATAGCCTCAAGGACAGCCTTCTTCGTGATCTCGTTAAAAGTAACACGGCACTTGGAAGCCGGGTCTATCTTCAAAGTCTTGGCAACATGCCATGCAATCGCTTCTCCCTCGCGGTCAGGGTCGGTTGCGATATAGACGAAGTCAGACTTCTCGGCGAGAGCTATCAGCTCTTTTTTTACTTTTACATTCTTATCTATATATAAGGGCTTAAAATCGTTATCAACATTTACGCCCAAAGTCTTATCCGGAAGATCTCTGAAATGACCTACCGTTGCAGTTACCTTATAATCTTGTCCAAGATATCTCTCGATAGTCTTCGCCTTAGCCGGAGACTCAACAATTACGAGATTTTTTCCCATCTTTTCAATTCACCGCTTTCTATTCTTCGGTTTTTTACTATAGATTAACCCTTACGAATTGTCAAAACATATTTGCCCTTCTCGTTGGCTATCCTTCCTTCTGTCTCAAGCATCGTAACGAGAGATGAAAGATATGAGATAGGTATTCCGAGACTGATGCAAAGGTCATCTATGTTCTTCGGTCTTTCAGATATCTCATCGCATACCACCGCCTTCCAGTCGTCTTCTGACAGCGATTCGGGATCATTCTTAACACGGCATCTTAACTCAGTGATACCGGTACCTGCCTCCGAATTCATATCCTCAAGATCTGCCCTTCTGCTGTCGACGACCTGAAGTATCCTCTCATAAACACTTTGCACATCGATAAGGACCTCGGCTCCGTCACGAAGCAGAAGAAGGCCCCCGAGGCTGTTATCGGAGTAAATGCTGTTTGGCAAGACAAACACATCCTTACCCTGGTTCCCTGCAAATGATGCAGTATGAAGAGTACCGCTGTACATTCCGGCCTCCATGATAAGACATACATCAGACAGTGCTGATATGAGGCGGTTACGGGACGGGAAATACTGCTTCATCACTTCCTGTCCCGGGGGAAGCTCAGTTATCAGAACTCCATTCTCCGTTATCCTCTCGTACAGATCTTTATTCTGGTACGGATAAACAACATCGGATCCGCCTGCGGTTATGGCTACCGTCTTCCCCCCTTCTTCAATGCAGGCCTCGTGTGCTTTACGATCCGTACCGAGAGCTAATCCCGACACGATGACCACGCCTTTGCCTGCTAGCTTTGCGCTGAACTGTCCCGTCGCATAAAGCGCATAACGGCTTGCATCACGTGAGCCCACTATCGCGGCTGCACCGTTTACCGATATCGAGGAAAGGATCGAAGTATCTCCCCTTGCAAATATCAATGGCGGCATGCCGGATAACTTCTTCCACGAATACGGATAATCCCTGTGCGTTCGCGGTATGAGTTTTATCCCGTACTGCTCTATCATCCACACATACTTCTCTACTTCAAGTTTTACTTTATCCTCATTCCTGATCACTTCCCTTATGACTTCCTTCGACCTGTCGCTTACCTTAACCGAATCGAGATCCTTCGAGAGGAGCTTAAGGTCATCCATGACCAGAGGCGTGCCGTCAACTATAAGTCCCGTGCTTATTATCTGTTCATTAGTCTTATAGTTCATTGAGGTCACATATCTTATCGCGGCATTCTCAAGCCACATCAATTCTTTACTATCCACGTACGAGTTCCCCCTTCCTGTAGATTCCCGCTTCCGCCACATCCGAGACATCCATGTCCTCTCTGCCCTCAAGGTCAGCTATCGTTCTTCCGACTCTTAAGATCCTGTTAAACCCGCGAGCAGAGAAACCGCATGCCTGTGCGATCTCGGAAGCATAATCGATCACTTTGGAATCCGCTCTGAAGACATCAGCATCAACATTGCAGCATGTGCCGTTATAGATACCGTCATTAAACCTCTCCCTTTGCATCTGCCACGCATCCTTAACAAGCTCCTTCATCTTCCGGTTGAGCTTGATATTGTCTTTTATGGCAGTCTGCGAGAGACTGTCGCCTGATACCGACCTCATCTCCGCCACAAGATCGATGCGGTCTCTTATGGGGCCCGACATCTTCGACATGTAACTGTTGATAACCCTGGGCGTACACGTGCAGCGCCTGCCTTCCTCATAAAGCATTCCGCACCTGCACGGATTACCCGCAGCAACGAAAATGAACGAGGCAGGAAAAGCATAATTCCTTCCGTCCCTGCTCATCCTCACAACGTGATCCTCCAAAGGGACACGCAAGGCTTCAAGAACCTCGTGTTTATATTCAAATATCTCATCGGCAAACAACACACCGTGATTTGCAAGGGCAAGTTCCCCCGGCATGAGTTTGCTCGGAATTCCCAATATGCGTCCTTTGCTCATGCCGGGATAGATATAACGGAATGGCCTCCTGTCACTCAGGACGAGCCCTTCCTCAGGGTCATCCTTAAGACCTGCCGCCTCCATCACGGAATAAACATCACCTATCTCATGTCCTTTAAGCGGCGGCAATATGCCCGCAAGTATCTTTCCAGCCATGGTCTTTCCGCAACCCGGACTTCCCAGCAAAAGGATGTTGTGAACTCCGGCAGCGGCGATCAGCAAAGCGCGTATTGCCTTCTCCTGCCCTTTAACGGCAGAGAAATCAGGAAGATCCTCGTCAGCCTCATCAATATCGTCGAGGTTAAATGTAAACGGCCGGTAATTTCCGTCATATAAAGCATCCTTAAGGTCCATGAGGCTTGATACCGGCATGGCCGTAATCCCCGAACACCTGGCCGCATCAGTCTCATCGTCAGGTATGAATACATAGTCAAAGCCCGGTGGGACAAGGCGGAGCCTTAATGAAGCTGCAGGAGTTCCGTGAACTGTTCCGTCGAGCATTATCTCGCCGCATGCATATATCTTTGCATCACTTCTTACAGGCAACTGACCTGATGCCATCAGCATTCCTATGGCTATCGGAAGATCAAATACCGTACCGGACTTCTTCATGTAAGCAGGTGATATCGAAGCAGTTATGTGCCCCTTTGGCATCGTAAAGCCCGAAGCTACCAATGCGGGTTGTATCCTTCCCCTTGATTCTCTTATTGAAGAATCACAAAGCCCTATCACGTCAAAAGTCGGAAGTCCCGGATAAATTGATATCTCGATCATCGCCTCCGACGGTGCCATACCGTCCATAAAGGACGTGTAGACCTTAACTACCTTTGCTCTAGCAGTCATAATTACCTCCCTTATTCCTTGTTCCTCCTTAACAGTAGCAAGAAAAAAAGTGGGATTGGACGACAAATGGAGACAATTTTCGACAAAAAACGACAATGTGGAGTATAATACCTACGCTTTATTAAAAATAAGAAATTATACATACAGAGGTACAAACGATGGAATTGGGCATTGTAGGACTTCCTAACGTAGGTAAGAGTACATTATTCAACGCGATCACCAAGGCAGGAGCAGAATCGGCCAACTATCCCTTCTGCACCATCGATCCTAATGTCGGTGTTGTCGCAGTCCCTGACAAGAGAATCGACGAGCTTGCCAAGATGTATAACCCGGAGAAGTACACTCCCGCTGTTATCAAGTTCGTTGATATCGCAGGTCTCGTTAAGGGCGCAAGCAAGGGCGAAGGCTTAGGAAACAAGTTCCTTTCGAACATCAGAGAAGTCGATGCCGTTGTTCACGTCGTAAGATGCTTTGACGATCCCGATGTTATCCACGTTGACGGCAATGCCGATCCCGAGCGCGATATCGGAGTCATCAATCTTGAGCTCGTCCTTTCCGACATGGAAGTCATGGAGAAGAGGATCGATAAGACCAAGAAGATGATGAAGGGCGGCGATAAGACATATCAGGCTGCTTTGGATGTTTACGAGAAGATCTATGCTGCTCTCGAAGCAGAGAAGTCCGCCCGTTCCGTTGAACTTGATGAAGATGAACTCGAGTATACGAAGGACCTTCAGCTCATCACAATGAAGCCCGTCCTTTACTGCTGCAACATAGCTGAGGATGACATCAAGAATCCTGATATCCCTTATGTTGAGACCGTAAGAAAGATAGCGGCTTCCGAGAATTCAGAAGTCGTCGTAATATCCGCCAAGATCGAAGAGGAATTAAGCCAGCTCGAAGATGAGGACAGACAGATGTTCCTCGATGACTTAGGTCTCGATTCGGCAGGTCTTGATAAGATGATCCAGGCTTCCTATAAGCTTCTCGGACTTATCTCTTACTTAACGGCAGGTCCCCAGGAAGTACGTGCGTGGACGATCAAGGAAGGTACAAAGGCTCCACAGGCAGCAGGTAAGATCCACTCAGACTTCGAGCGCGGCTTCATCCGTGCAGAAGTTGTTCCCTACGACGAACTCGTGGAATTAGGATCAATGGCAGCATGCAAAGAGAAAGGTCTTGTCCGTTCAGAGGGCAAGGAATACGTAATGAAGGACGGCGACGTCGTCCTGTTCAGATTTAACGTCTGATATTAAGTATTATCTCTCGTTGATAATGATCTCAAACGTCTCCTTATAGGTGACGTTTTTCTTTAGCGGCAAACTCGTCGTGTTCGTGTCTGTACGCTCGATCTCCTTGGAGCAGGAATCGATGAGAAGTTCACAGGACTCATTTTGCATGAGAAGCTCATCGTGAAGTGACTCATTCATCTGCTCAGGCGTGAAAGGCAGGATCGTGAAGTCAAACTTCTTATCCCCCGACACTCTCTTAACGATTACGGAACTTCCGTCAGCAGACTGGAGTTTCAATGTGTCTGTATCAGTATGTGAAGAGTTCTCTGCAGGTCTTGCATATGAATGGAAGATCTTATCCGCACCCGCAGAATAAAGACCGATCTTCGTTGCATTCTTACGGTCGTAGTAGGACTCACCCGGGCCTCTTCCGTACCAGGTACAAAGAATGTCATCACGTGATACCGGAACTCTGAATCCGTATCTAATCATGTCGTACTTAGGCGTGAAGTTAAGCGTGATCCTGATGCGGTTCTGTGAAGGAACCTCATAAGCCACGAGTATGTCTCCCTTCATGGCAAACGACTTGTACTTCGATACGATGGAGAACATTCCGTTCACGACGCCGTAAGTCATTCCGGCAAACTTAATGGACTTCTGTATCTCCTCGTAATCACTTTCGTTCGAGAAAATGGTCTTCGACAGAATAAAACTTCTGTCCGTTCTGTCGATGTTGGAAGGACATCTGTAGAAGCTCGGCATCATGGAGCCTTTGATAAACTCATAGTCGTGAGACTTGATGCCGCAAAGTGAACCGTTCTTCCTGTCAAAACGCATGTTAAGGAAGTCTTCCGTTACTTCGATATACTCGGGCATGGCACGGATCTCGGATGAATCCATCTTAGATACCTGTGTCTCCTCGAGCGACTCATCATCGGAAAGAGCGATCTCGGTTTGCTCGAGGCTCATCTCGGCAAGTTCATCTTCAGGCTCATCATTCATGACTGTAAGCGAACCGTCGAAGTTCTCTTCTGATACCTCGGGCGCGGGCAAGGCTGCCTGAACGCTGCTGTCACCTGCTCCTGCATTCGCATCAAGCGTAGCTGCAGGCTTGAAGTTTCCGCCTCCGGGAAGACCGCAGTCTTCGGAAATGACATCCTGATAGAATGCCATCTCGTATCCTTCCTTGGCATAGTATGTATCTCTGTATAACTTAAGTGAGATATCAAACACGATCTGATGTGACAAAAGTCCCATGTAAAGCTCAACGAGCTCGGGCTTTCCCTCACCCCAGCCGTCAACAAGATACTTATCGACATTAATGGGGAACTTAAGCGTTCTCGTGCCGTAGGGCTCGATCGCAGGTATGGTGCCTCTTCCCGTCATCACCGCATGTCCGCCGAGCATGACCTTCCACTCAAGAAGGAGCTCAGGTGTGTATGCGAACGGATGCGCATTTCGCAAGGTGAGAGTTGACGGATCGTCAGGGTGCGAGAAGATGCTTATCGTACGGCACTGGTTCTTGATGTCGTGGTAGATGGGGTGCGGATTTCTTTCCGCATCTACGATACCCTGACCGATACAGCTGTCGTCCCTGTTCTTGCCTCCTACGAGATCCGCGTGGTGTATCCACTTGTACTCGGCATTATCGTCGTTATACTTTCCTCTTCCGGGAATACTCTCGAAAAGGTTCTTTCCGGTTCTGTTCTTGGCAAAGATATCTCTTCTGTCAAGGCAGAGGTCGACCCAGGGACCGAAGACGATACCGGCCTCATTAGGGAAAGGGGTTACGTCGGATACGACCTTGTCCCAGTCCTCGTGGCAATACCATGCCCTTGTCGGATCAACCTCGGATGTGATCTCGTTTTTGACCTTAAGGCACTTGTCCTTGTTAAAGCGGTACTCATTAAAAGCCCACATGACTACAGAAGGGTGATTGATGGCGCTCTCTGCATAATCTCTCATGAACCTTCTGTCGCAGCATGCGATTACATAGATTCCGTACTGGTCGCACAGGTTAAGGAACTCGTCACTTAAGGGGAATCCCTGCCCTATAACGCCGTTTATGCCGCATCGTTTCATCAGGATGATATCCTGACGGAATCTGCCCAGGGGAACGCTGATACCGCCCTTAGGATCGAATTCACAGTAACGTACGAGCTTAAGCTGTACGGGAGTGTCATTGATATGGAACTTATCTGCAAGGATCTCTGCCGTACGGAAGCCGAATCTCTTCTTCTTCGTGCAGATAACTCTTCCCTCGCTGTCCATGATCTCGATTATGATGTCATAAAGGATCGGAGTAGCATCATTCCAGCGGGCTACGTCCAAAGCTACGAATTCAACCTTCTCTCTTCTCGTTGAATGAGCGTCTGCCGTTCCTCCCGCCTGAGACTGTATGCTTATCTGAACCAGAGGAAGCTTATACGGATCGTACTCGGGTCTTGATTCCATGAGGGACACACGGAGCGAATAAGGCATATTCATGTCTGTGTGGTTTCTTACCCTGAAGTCAGCCGTAACGGAGAAGTTGCCCCTTGATACGCCGGCTACGGTCTTGGTCGAAAGAGCTGTCGATGCGCTTACGATCTGATTATCCGAATTAACGATGGAAAGCTGGTCAACATAAGCATCAGGTACCGATGAGACATGAAGTCTCAGGTTGGACATCTCGATCAAAGGCTCGGTTACGATCAAAACTGGTCTGATGATACCCGAGAAACCGAAGTTCATGAGTTCCTTGATGATGTGACCGTTCTTTGCCCTGTCCCATCTGTATACTGCGATAACGAGAGTATTGGCTCCCGCCTTGGCACTGTCGGAAAGAAGTATCCTCTTTCTTGTCAGTACGGAATGAGACTCCGTAAGAAGCTGGCCGTTAAGGTAGATATCGAAGCTTCCGCATATACCGGAAGTCTCAAGATAGATGGCTCTGTCTATGTCGTCAGGCGTAAAGATGACAGTCGTCCTGTAGATACCGATCTCATCGGACTCTTCGCCCGTGGACTTCATGATGTACTTGTCACTTATGGAATCCTCACCGCGCTTGGTAAGCTTCAAAAGTTCATCAGGGTAGTTGTAAAGAAGATTCTGTGGAAGACCGTAGCCTTCTGTCTGCCATGTGGAAGGAGCATTTATGATGTCCCAGTCGGAATCATCGAACAAGGCCGCCTCAAATCCGAACGGAACCTTAGCCTCTCCTTCAGCGAGGAAAAACTTCCATGAATTAAGTACCTTTACATAAGGAGATACGGGATCACCGAACTCCGGAAGCTTCCTGTCTTTATATATGTAATCGAATGAATCATATGGCAAAAATCCGTCTGTACTGAATTCAAAATCCATACTAACTCCTCTGATAAGAAACAATAATATATTTTATTTTAACAGATAGTGGCTTTGCTTTCGTTTCTTAATGGTTACAAAAACCGCCTTCACATTAAGCGAAGGCGGTTGATAAAGGTCTTTGTTGTCCCCTGTTATCAGAATCTGAACAGTGAGATATTTCTCAGGACGGGAGCCAATGTGTTGGCAACAGTTGACATCAGCTTGATGAAGATATCAAGTGCAACACCGACAACGTCCTTACGTGTATCACCGATCGTGTCACCTGTTACTGAAGCCTTGTGAGCTGCGGAACCCTTGCCGTGACCTTCAAGCTGACCGGACTCGATGTACTTCTTTGCATTATCGAAGGCACCGCCGGAATTACCCATGAAGATAGCTCTCGGGATGGCAACGATGGTAGCACCGACGAGCAAGCCGCCGACGAACTGTACGCCGAAGAGGATACCGCCTACTACAGGGATAACGAGAGCGAGGAGCGAAGGAAGTACCATCTTGTGGATAGCTTCTCTTGCTGCCATTGCGATCATCTTGTTGTAGTCAGGTCTTACGCTTCCGTCAAGGACACCGGGGATGGACATCTGCTTGTCACCCTCATCAGCCATGAGCTTAGCGGAATCGATGGTGTTATCAGTAAGAACAGCCGTGAAGTACTCAACGAGCGATCCACCGATGATACCGCCGGCGATAACCGCGAATGAAGCGAAGTTCAGGATAGGATCGGTACCAAGTTCCGTATACTGTCCCACATAAGCCGTAATGAGGGAAACCGTAGCGAAAGCAGCAGATCCGATGGCAAAACCCTTACCGATGGCTGCTGTCGTATTACCTACGGCATCGAGCTTATCCGTGATGGCACGGACCTCGGGAGGAAGGTGGCAAGCCTCGGCAAGTCCGCCTGCGTTATCCGCGATGGGTCCGAAAGCATCGATGGAAACCGTTGCGCCTACGAATGCGAGCATTCCAAGAGAGGAAATGGCTACACCGTATGTACCGCAAAGGATACCTGAGATAAGAAGTGAGATACCGATAAGAAGTATCGGGAAAAGACATGATCTTGAACCGATGGCATCACCCTTTGTAACTACGAAGGCCTCACCTTCAGTACAGATCTCTGCAAGCTCTTTTGTGGGCTTATATTCTGTTGAAGTGTAGTACTCGGTGATGATACCGATGGCAACACCGCTTGCGATACCGAGGATAGCTGAGATCCAGGGTGAAGCCCAACCGAGTTTGAAGCTGTATGCGCTCAGATCATATCCATGGAAAAGAACGTAGGAAGCGATTCCGCCGAGTACGAGCGTGATACCTGCGGAGATCCATGTTGACAGGTCAAGCTCCTTGGAAGGATCGTCACCCATCTTCTTGAAGTTTGCGATACCGAGGCCGATAAGGCATCCGATAAGTCCGCAGCATGCAAGTACGATCGGGAAAAGTGTTGCATTGTTGAAAGCTCCCTCCTCGATGGAGAAGCCTTCATGGATGGCAACCTGATAAAGAGTAACCGCTATCATGATGGTAGCAGACATTGTGGCAACGAAGCTCTCGAGCAAGTCGGAGCAGTTACCTGCGATATCGTTAACGTTATCACCGATGAAGTCAGCGATAGTATTGGGGATTCTTGAGTCATCCTCAGGGAGGTCATGACGGAGCTTACCGAGAATATCAGAAGAGATATCGGCAGCCTTTGTGTAGTTACCTCCGGCAACACGGTTGAACATGGCAACGATGGAGCAACCGAGTGAATATGTGGATATTCTTATCATTGTGGGATTGCAGATAAGATTTACAAGCAAACCTCTGCTCTCGGCAGTATGGGAAACACCGCCGTCTTTGAATACGAACTCTCCTAACAGAAGAACAATGATCAGACCGAACATACCGAAGGCCTGAACAGCGAGTCCGCTTATGGAACCGCCGCAAAGAGCAACCTTTACAGTCTCACCGATCGAAAGTGATTCCCTTGCCTTGTTCGATGTTCTTACGTTAGCATAAGTCGCACTCTTCATACCCAGAAGGCAGACAAGAGAACTCATGATACCACCGATGATGAATGAGATTCCTGATGTCTTCTCGATAACGAGACAGAAGATCACGGCAACAACCACAAGAACGATTCCTATATACCTAAACTCCGTCTTAAGGAATGTTTCTGCGCCGGATCTGATGATACCTGCAAGTTCGGACATTTCCGCTGTGCCTTCAGGCAGCTTTTTGATTCTGGCATACTTCCAGAAAACATAAGCCATAGCTACGAGTGTGACACAGAGGACAATCAGCCAAACAGAAACTGATGACATAACAATACCCTCCTGAAAAAACAAACTAAAACGATTATATTAAACGCGCGTTTAAAATACCACAGGACTAATCTTACAAATCCTGACGCCTCAGTTCGTCGATTTCACAATGTAAGGGTTGAGATTACTTAAGGATGATGATCAGCCCGATTATCTCAAGGATGATGAGAGCTCCAAAGACAACGGAACCTATGATGAGATCTACGGGATTTGTCATGAATCTGGGAAGAGAAAATGATTCCTTGGTAAGAATTCCCATCGTGGATGTACGGTCGAATGAGTCAGATCTTACCATCGGGATAACTGACTCCTTGGAAGGATCGTAAACCCGGGGTTTACCGTCATAACCCGTATCATAACGCGCAGTAACGGAAGGTCTTACCTGACCTGATATCAAAGCTTCATCTTCAAATGTGCCTGCGTAATCAAGAGAAGTGTCCGTGAATTCAACAGACTCATAACGGGATGATCTCATAAGCTTACGCTTATTCTCATCTGTTCTTATGATAAAGCCGTTCTTATCATCCGGGTCCTGTGTATTAAGGACATTACGTTCCGGATCCATGTCATACTGTCTTGCGACCATACGCGCATTATACCACAGGACAAGATTACCAGGATGCCCAATCTCCCAGATTCCACGTGTATTCGTCTCCGGGAGCGCCGTTGGCACCGGCATATCTTTCCTGCTGAGCCTGATTCTGGATATCCATGATCTGCTCCTCAGGAGTCTGTGTAGGCGTGGGAGATGCCTGTCCCTGACCACCTTCGGGAGTAGGTTCGCCTTCTCCGCCTTCAGGTGTAGGCGTATCACCCTCTCCGGAACCGTCCTCGGGGGTAGGAGTAGGACCGCCATCTCCGCCTTCAGGTGTAGGTGTGGGACCATTCGGATCCTCGGTAGGAGTAGGTGTATCCTCACCGCCTTCGGGTGTGGGTGTAGGTGTCGGCGTAGGCGTAGGCGTGGGTGTTGCATTCGGATCATTGTCGGGATCCTGCTCTTCCGGCGGATTCGTGAGCTGATTATAAAGATCATCTATCTCATTCTTCAGCGTCTGGGCATCCGGCCAATGACCGTTGTTGTCATCACGGTTTGCACATCCGTCTTCACAGAGAATGTCACGGGCCTGATCAAGTACCTCAAGTATACTGTCGAGATTCTCTTCGTTAACGTCCGACAGATCAAGCTGCTTAACAAGGGACAAAGCAAGGTTAACTCTTAATCTGCACTCGTCAGGATCGGAGATATCACTTTCCATCGCGCGCTCGAATTCCCTTTGAGCATCGGGATAATCACCGAGTGCATAGTAAATACATCCGCGGTTATAGTGATTTACATAAGGCTCGAAGAAACCTAAGACACCAAAAGCATTCTGTTCATATTTACCCTGCTTGAAGTTCTCGATAAGCTTGTTGTTTGTAAGTTCTGAAACGACTACCATTCCGAAGAGCAGCAACAGGACAGTCCAGATTCCGATCATAAGTCTTTTCATCCTTATCCCCTCCTCTTCAGACTGATAAACTCATATGCAATAAGCGGAACAAGCGGAAGCACGAAAACAAAATAAATATCAGAGTAACCCTCTTTGGTGAGTTCTTCGGGCTCGGCTTCGGCCAACGCTCTGACATCCTGTACCGTGCTTTCGAGTGTTGAACGGTCCGTGTTATGTACATACGGGATATTAAGATCATTTGCAATCTGATTAAGGTTAGCCGTATCGATCTTCGATATGGCGGGTGAGTAACCGTTCTGTCGCTGATCGATGATAGTGGCAACCGTACCGAACTGAGTGCTCATGTAGTGCATCTGTCCGCCTCTTTCCGTTCCGTAGCCGATGACAGCACCGCCGGCCACCATATCAGACAATCTCGCGAAAGAGTCAAGTGCATTATCGTCAGTATTCTCACCGTCAGTAAAGAAGAACACCATGTTTCTTGATACCTCAGGTGTGCTATGCTGCTCTTCCTCATCATCGGAATCAGTATAATTCATGTTTGTACTTGTAAGAACGGAATTCAAAGCTTCGATACAGACACTGATATTTGTTCCCGTTGCATAAAGGGACGGGATCGGAGCTATGGACTCGATGGCATTCTTTACGTAGGACTCTGAATCCGTGAAAGGACTTAAAACCTGCGCTTCATTATTGAACGCAAGAACTGAGAATCTTGCACCGGGCAGATTCTCGATGATGTAATACATATCGGCCTTTGCAGCTTCCATCCTCGTCTCATATCCTTCCTGATCCTCGGCAAGCATGCTGATCGTATCATCAACAACGAATACTACATTAATGTCGATCTTCTGCTTCTGGATCTTGATATTGTCATCCGGATACATCGGACGGAGGTTAATGGCAAATAACAAAAGAACGATTATCACCTGTCTTATGTAAGGTACGATACCCTTTCTTTTAAAGACAAGAAGGATAACGCAGATAACAGCCATCATCTTGATGGGAAGTATCGGGTTTAATATGAAATCACCGAAGGCGAGATTCTGTATGCTGTCCGGAATATCCATATTTACACCTTACATAGCCACTGCAAAAGTATCATGCACGCAACCGAGATAAGAAGAGCGATGAACGGGATCTCCGGCATATCGGTCTCCCTTACCTCATGCTCTATGGTATCAAGAGATGCCACATGCTCAAGAATGCTGCTTACTATACTCGATACGACTCTGGGATTCTCGCCATAGTAGAATTCACCGCCCGTTGATTCAACGGCAGACTTCATCATGGCTCTATCCTGATCGTACATGACTTCTGTTCCGATTCCGTAAACGGTAATGCCCCTGTCGGCACACATCTGGCCTGCTTCAGGCAAAGTAACGATCTCATTACCCTGAAGGTCATTATCCGTCGTGAAGATGATGATCCTTGATCTGTCCGGATCTTCTTCGATATTGGGAAAATCAAGACATGCGGCTGCAAGTCCGTCACCGATGATCGATGAACCTCTTTGTATGTTACCTACCAAAGTACCATCACTTATGTAGGCATCAAGTTCTATAAGTCTCTGACTGTATCCTGTTCTTCCCGCATAGTAGTCACTTCTTAATTCGAGAGCTTCCTTAATAAGATCAAGCTCGCTTAAGACCATATCATAATCGGTAGTAAGGGGAACCAGATACAACGGTGAAGTATTGAAGATAACGATACCGAATCTCTCACCGTCAAGTTCCCTTACAACATCTTCAAGCTTATCCAAAAGAACCGCATTTAAGTTATCGACAGATGTCGAGATATCCATGCAAAGAATGATATCCCTGTTCATGTTGCGGATCTCATCGACCTCGGTCTTATAAGGCCTTGCCATGAGGAATCCCGATATGGCAATGCTCGCGATTATGATCATTGTAAGCAAAACCTTCAAGAACTTATAAAGGACCATCTTACGTCTGAAGTAAGGGATCTCTTTTAAGTAATCAGCCTCAAATGCTTTCGTACCCTTCTTGTACTTCTTCCTTCTTCTGAATCTTACGAAGGAAAAAACGACCATGATCATGGCAATGCCAAGGCAGACATAAAGGGCTATCTCATACTTTAATTCCATTCTAAGATAAGCCTCCTCGTCTTCTCGATGGACGCCTTAACGTCACCTACGGAAATCTTGTCGAACTCAGGCTCGTAGTACTCCTCAATGATGGATGCCAGACCCTTCATATCAGTCAGTCTGATCTCGGTCAGAGTATATTTATCGACCTCTACGCCTGTTGCCTTATATGCAAATTCCCTTATGAGCGAACTCATGCTCTCGTAAGCGCCTCTGATATCATCAGGATTGCTGTTGAAGTCCTGCTCGATCTGAAGAAGCTTTGCAAGATACTCCTGCTTAAGTCTCTCAAGATGAGGAGGAGTCCACATGATTTCTCTGATGGTATTCTTCTTATGCTTCTTCTTATTGCTGTTGATCTTAAGGAAGATCATGCAAAGAAGGATCAATGTTGCAAGCAAAAGCAGTGCTCCCACTATCGTTATGGGGCGCCATGTGTACCTTAACATCTTTTGTAGATTAACTGACGTTTCCATTCTTTGCCTTACTTGTTTAATTTATGCTTTTCGAGAAGTTCGATGAGACTGTTATCGATCCTGTCGACAGAGCCTACCGTTGCCATGGCGATGCCGTGACGCTTAAGCTTGTTGTCGCACTCCTCGAAGATCTCTTTCTTCTTCTTCTCCTCGAGCCTGCGAAGTTTCCTGCTCTCTGAGATAAAAGGAGGAATGTAAGTCTCGCGGTTGATACTGTATACCTTCTTACCGTAGATATTCGTATCGCTTATGTTGATCATAAGGACGTCATGAACGAGAATGAGCTGTCTTAAAACAGAATCCGGGATCCTTCTCATTCCCTGAAGATCCGTGACGATAACTATGATCATCCTTCTTCTGATATTACGGATCAGATACTGCAGGGCAGCAACAAGATCCGAATTATTCTTCATGTCAACAGACTTATGGTAATTCGAAAGGATATTCTCGATATTAAGAAGTCCCATCTTGAACGGGAAGTGTCTCATGGATACGGAATCCGGGAAGATGGCGCTTACATAGTCACCGTTCCTGTTGACCATATACGCCAAAGAGCCGCCGGCGATCAGGGCAACATCCCTCTTCTCTTCGCCGTCAGCCGTCTGCGCAAGCATACGCTTGTTGGTATCCATAACGAGCATGATGTTATGTTTCTTCTCGGCGATGTACTGTCTGACGAGAACTTTCTGGCTCCTTGAAGTAGCCTTCCAGTCGATATCCTTGATATCGTCGCCCGGAACATATTCGCGCAACTCATCAAAGTTCATACTCCTGCCCTTATAGATGGAGTTGTATGAACCGTCGAGTACTCTGCTCGTGGCCTTGTTTGTTGCTATTGTCTTGTATCTTTGAAGGCCGTTCGAGATCCTTGATACATAGTCTAGCTTCATGGAGTCTGAACAGCTCCGATGATAGCATCAATGATGGATTCTTCCTTAACGCCGTCTGCGATGGCAGCGAAGTTAAGCATGATCCTGTGTCTCAAGACCTCATAACGCAAAGCCTTAACGTCATCAGGGATAACATATGCTCTTCCCTCGATCATGGCTACTGCCTTGGCAACTTCCATGAACGCGATGGCGGCACGGGTACTTGCACCCATTGCTACATATGAAGCAAGCTCGGGAGAGATGTGCTTCTCTACCTCTCTTGAAGCCTGAACGATGCTTACGATGTAATTCTTGATAGAAGGAGCAAGATAAACCTTCTTGCAGATATCCTGTAAGAAGACAACATCATCGATGGTCGCTACGGGATTAACGGACGTAAATACATCACGCTCGATGCGGTTTAAGATCTCTACTTCCTGATCTGCCGTAGGATATGTGATTACTTCCTTAATAAGGAAACGGTCGAGCTGAGCCTCGGAAAGCTCATAAGTACCTTCCTGCTCGATCGGGTTCTGAGTCGCAACTACAACGAAGATATCCGGCAGCTTATAAGTCTTACCGCCGATACTTACCGATCTTTCCTGCATCGCCTCGAGCATGGCGCTCTGTGTCTTTGCAGAAGAACGGTTGATCTCATCGAGAAGAACGAAGTTCGCGAATACAGGTCCGATCTTCGTCTCGAAAGTATTGTTGCTCATGTTGAAAGTCTGTGTACCGACGATGTCACTCGGGAGAAGGTCAGGAGTACACTGAATTCTCGAGAACTCACCGTTAACGGACTCTGTAACTACCTTAGCAGCAGTAGTCTTTGCAAGTCCCGGTACCGACTCGAGAAGGATATGACCGTTGGCTATCATTGAAACCAACAGGGAAAGACCTAATCTTTCCTGTCCTACCATCTTTGAAGAATAGTAATTCTTAATGCTCGATACTATGCTCGAGACTCTTTCCATCTGGTCGATTGTTATCTGCGGTTGAACTTGTTCCATATCATCCACCCTTCCATCATTTATAAACAATTCATACCATTATACTAAAAATTATTTTATAGTAAAACCCCGACAGTTTCCTGCCGGGGTTATTGTCTCTAAAAAGCTGTTAAATACTTGCTATTAAGCCTTACCGGCTGCCTCGAAGCCCTCGCAGAGCTCCTTAGCCTTAGCAACGATAGCCTCACAACCGGGCTTCAGAAGCTTTCTGGGATCGTAGCCCTTACCCTCGAGATCCTTGCCAGCCTCAATGTACTTACGTGTAGCATCAGCAAATACGAGCTGGAGCTCTGTGTTGATGTTGATCTTGGAAACACCAAGGGAAACAGCCTTCTTTGTCTGCTCGAAGGGGATTCCGGAACCACCGTGGAGAACCATAGGCTTGCCACCGATAGCTTCCTTGATCTCAGCGAGTCTCTCGAAGTTAAGACCCTGCCAGTCAGCGGGATACTTACCGTGGATGTTACCGATACCTGCAGCAAGGAAGT
>JAGDCV010000069.1 GCA_017958365.1 Clostridiales bacterium | reverse complement strand
TACTGCGTTGACTGTGATCGTCTCACCTTCGTGAGCTGTCGTAGGAGCAACCGTTACTTTTCCGTACTTGATGGTATCATCGATATCAATGTCATAGACATCGGGTTCATCGCCACTGCCTGCCCAGACCATCGAGTGGATTTCCATACTATAATAAGTCCCTCCCGGTATTACTTCCGTGCCACTGCCGTTGGTGACGGTTACGGATGTATCCGGAGCAGAATAGTAATTGCCATCTTAATCATTGTAACCGAAGTAATAGCCGTATTTTGTGTTCAGATAGACGCGTGCATACATGCTCTGTCCGTCGGCAACAGTACCTTTGTAGTATCCCGTATAATCCTTGTTCGCCCAGTCCCTGGATGTACTGACGTTCACATTGGGATTGTCAACAGTTACGTCCGGCTGAGGATCAGATTTTACTGAAGAAGCATTGTAACCGCCATAGGTGACATCCGTTCCCGGAGCAGGAGGTGTGATCTCCACGTTCACTGCCCCGACAGGCTTAGCCCACTGCGCATAGAGCGTAATACCTTCTGTCAGGACCTTGGTATCATCATCCTTCGCATCCAGGTTGTAATCTGTCATGCTGGAGAAATCGCTTGCGGGCTTGCTCGCCAACAGCTGCATGAACAACTCACCGTCATCTACCAGTCCGAAGCTGTAATCTTTGTTAGCATCATTCAGGCACATTTCCTTTACGTAACTGACTGTTGTATTCCCGCCGTTATCACTTGACACGATATACTTCAGCTGTGTACCGTCAACCCACGCACCGTCGATATTTTCTGCAAACTTCGCTGCAATATCGCCGTGGTTTTCTCCGAACTCAACCGTGATCGTGAGCGGAGCTCCGTTGTCTTCTGCATTGACAGGTATTCCCGTACCTGACAACGCACCGAAAGCCATCGCAGCCGCAAGGAATGCGGCCATCCATTTCTTCTTTCCCATTGGTGTGTTCTCCTTATCTCAGAGCCTTAGATTTTAGTTCTTATCGAACTACCTCGCGCATTATAAGACAAAAGACCGCCGAATTGGCGGTCTTAACTGTATATTTAAAATAAATTCCAAAGAATACTAAACAATTCACAGTTTTTTTGCAAACAACAGGTCGATTATACCCAGCGACTTCAGCAGCAGGAGCAGGAGCAGCACAGGCGCTATATACTTAACCATAACAACAAACAGTGTTTTGCGTCCGAACTTCTCGCCGTTCTTGGTAGCTTCCGCGATGACCATGTCGGGCTTGGCGATCCAGCCGATGAGGATACATGTGCCGATGGCAAGTATGGGCATGAGGATGTTGTTGCTCGTGTAATCCATGATATCGAGGATCTGCGCAGTGCTTCCATTCGGGAGCGGCATCTCGAAGTAAAGGAAGTTATAACCGAAGCAGACTATCACGCCGAGCACGACCGCAGCACAAGCCTCGAGCAGAACCGCTTTCGTGCGGGAGAACTTGAACTTGTCTATGATGCCGGAAGCAACTGCCTCGAGGATCGATACCGAGCTCGTCAGCGCGGCAAAGAGTACCATCGCGAAGAACAGCGTGCCTATGATGTTGCCTGCGATGCCCATGGAAGAGAATGTTTTCGGCAGGGCCTGGAACATAAGGCCGGGGCCGGATGCTTCCATTCCTTCCGTCCCTGCGAAAACAAACACCGTAGGGATGACCATGACGCCTGCAAGGAATGCAACGAGCGTGTCGAAGAGCTCAATGCGGTTTACGCCCTTTACGATGTTGTCGTCATCTTTAATGTAGGAGCCGTAAGTGACCATGATGCCCATCGCGACGGAGACGCTGTAGAAGAGCTGTCCCATCGCATCAAGAATGACCGTGAAGACATCGTTTACGGTCTTGCCCTGAAGGTTCGGAACGACGAGGATCTTGAGGCCCTGAAGACCCGTCCTGTCTCCTGACCTGATGGTAAGAGCGAAGACGGAGATGCCGATGACGAGGACCAGCAGGACCGGCATGAGGACTTTGGACATGCGCTCGATGCCGCCGTTGACGCCCTTGATAACGACGATCACAGTCGCGGCAAGGAAGATCACCGTCATGACGACAGGCTCGATCTCGCCGCTGATGAAATCCCCGAAGAATCCGTCCGTCGCGGCTTCAGAGCCGTGGCCGGTTATGAACACGATGAAGTACTTGAGGACCCATCCTCCGATAACGCAGTAGTACGGCATGATGAGGAACGGCACGAAAGTCGCGATGCCGCCCAGGAAGCCGAACTTCTTATTGATGACGCCGTATGCGGTGAGCGCGCTCTGCTTGGTCTTGCGGCCGATGACGACCTCCGACATGAGGAGCGTGAAGCCGAAAGTTACGGCCAGTATCAGGTAGACGACCAGAAACAGTCCGCCGCCGTCCTTGGCAGCGAGATAAGGGAATCTCCAGATATTACCAAGTCCTACGGCGCTTCCCGCCGCAGCAAGTATGAATCCCAGTGTACCTGTGAATGTATCTCTTTTCTTACTCATGGGGCATATTATAGCACGGATATGCCCGAGCTTCTTCGCTAAAGTCCTCCGCGCTGCGCTTGTGCGGTAGTCCGCTCAGAAGTCCGGCCTCACAGGAACTAAGTCTTGAAATCAATCAGACAGGATTATATAATAAGTACTATAAACCGTACGGTTTTTGGTACGATATCGGGAGGTTAGTATGATCATTGCTAAGCAGATGGAGATAAGGGATAACATCAAGTCATATTTTGATACCGCCTATGAGGGTGAGGTGATCGTCGTTCCCCGTAAGAAC
>JAGDCV010000068.1 GCA_017958365.1 Clostridiales bacterium | reverse complement strand
GATACAAACTCTACTTACTTTTTTCCGATGATGGTAATTACTTTATGATTTAAGTATAACTATGCATTTCGAAGCGAGTATGACAATTGATGAACAAATTGTTAATTCGGTTAATCGACCCATTCAAAGATGAAATCGTCGATGCGTACCGAGTCGCCTTCCTTGATGCCTGCCTTCTTCAAAGCGTCGTTAACACCCTCTTTCATAAGGGCTCTCTGGAAATACTGCGCAGAGTCGTAAACGTCAAAGTCTGTTGTCTCGCGAAGCCTTGAGATCCAGGATCCGCTTATGACAAACATATCGTCTTCCTTGGAGATGGTGAACTTCTCCTCGGGTACGTACTTATAAACCTTCTCATTCTCTTCGCCGATCTTATCATGGATGACGGGAGGCGGGAGCTTGCTTACGAGCTCGGTGACTTTATTCGTGAGCTCCTTTATTCCCTCTCCTGTCGCGGCACTGATCTTGAAGATATCCTCATATCCTAATGCGCGAACCTCCTCAACAAAGAGCTCAACCTCCTCGTCGGTCGCATCGTCACACTTGTTGGCAACGACTACCTGAGGTCTCTTCGAGAGCTCCTCGTTAAACTCGGTAAGCTCCTTGTTGATCGACTTAAAGTCATCGACTGGATCGCGGCCGTCATGTGCGGAGACATCGACGACGTGAATGAGCAAACGCGTTCTCTCGATGTGTCTTAAGAAGTCGTGTCCTAATCCAGCGCCCTCATGAGCATCCTCGATAAGTCCCGGGATGTCCGCGATGACAAAAGCCATGTCAAAGTTCTGCACAACACCGAGAACCGGCTCGAGCGTCGTGAAAGGATAATCCGCGATCTTGGGCTTCGCGCGCGTCATGACCGAAAGCAGTGTAGACTTTCCGGCATTAGGGTAACCCACGAGTCCGACGTCAGCTATGAGCTTTAACTCAACCTGCAGATTCTTCTCCTCACCAGGGCGTCCCAAGTGCGCGAACTGCGGCGCCTGCCTTACGGAATTCGCGAAATGCATGTTGCCCGAACCGCCCTTACCGCCGCGGCAGATGATCTCCTCCTGCCCGTCCTCGGTAAAGTCTGCGAGTATCTTGCCCGTGTCGGCGTCCTTGATGACGGTACCGACGGGAACCGCGATCTTCAGGTCCTCGCCGCCTCTGCCGTACATCTTGCGGTTCATTCCCTTGCCGCCGTCGGGTGCTACGAACTTATGCTTGAAGCGGAAGGACTGGAGTGTGGTTAATTTCGCCACGGCAACAAAAACAACGTCGCCGCCCTTACCGCCGTCGCCGCCGTCGGGTCCGCCGTTGGTTATGTACTTCTCGGTATGAAACGAGACCGCACCGGGGCCGCCGTCACCCGCTTTTACATATATCTTCGCGTGATCTATAAACATATTCTCACCTGGTTTAAAAAAGCCTGCCGAAATAATCTTCGACAGGCGTTAAAAACTTCTTAAAAGCTCTTATCAGTTTGCAGGATAAACGCTGACCTGCTTCTTGGAAGAACCAACGCGCTCGTACTTTACAAGTCCGTCGATCTTCGCATAAAGCGTATCATCAGATCCGATTCCTACGTTGTTACCGGGATGGATCTTTGTTCCGCGCTGTCTGTAGATGATATTGCCTGCAATTACGCTCTGTCCGTCGCCCTTCTTAGCTCCGAGTCTCTTGGACTGGGACTCACGACCGTTCTTGGTGGAACCCATTCCCTTCTTATGAGCGAAGAGCTGTAAATTCATGTTAAGCATTATCTTACACCTCCGTGTCTTCAAATTTCCTCAATGATGTTAATGTACCTGTTACCGTCTTTGTTGACTGATGACGCAAGTGTCATGAATCCCGTTACTACAGTCTCCATTATCACCTGAGCTCTGTCTGCCGCCCCCTCATCACGGAATCTTGTCTCCGGAATGATTATCTCGGCACTTACCTTGCCGTCTCCCATATCCTCTGCGATCCTGGTCGAGTGATCCGTGTCTATCCCGCATATCTTCTCAAGAGAATTAGCAAGTGTATAGACAAGTGTCGACGCTCCTGCACAGACTATGTCGGACCCTTCCTCCGCGTATCCCGAATGTCCGTTAACGAACACTCCTGTGACCTTGCGGGTATTGTCCCTGACGATCCTGACGGTAATCATTACGTTCCCGCTATTATGCGATGCCCGTAATACGTACTCTTGTATAAGGCTGTCTGTGGCCGTTCTTTCTTCTGTAGCCCTTCTTAGCCTTGTACTTAAGAACAACGATCTTCTTGTTCTTGCCCTGCTTAACGATCTCGCCCGTTACCTTAGCCTTTGCATCTGCGCCAGCCTTGATACCGTCATCACCGCCTACAGCCAATACTTCATCGAAAGTAACTGCTTCACCGGCCTCGCCTGCGAGCTTCTCAACAAAGATCTCGTCTCCGACAGCAACCTTGTACTGCTTGCCGCCTGTCTTAATAACTGCGTACATACTGTGTCCTCCTGTTCTTCCAGTCTCGCTGCTTCATCCAAGGCACTGCATTTCCTCAAAAAAACGCAAATTTAAAAGCCCGTCGCATGCGGTCACCGAGGTATAATATCATCATTGTTTTTCAGTGTCAATTATTCTTTTATTTATATATAAGACAGAAAAAAGATGTTAAAATAACTTTATCTAATTACGGAGAGTTCTTTATGCTTCTATCAGAATTGGCCAAATATCAGGATATCGTCATTCAGTGTCACGACAATCCGGATGCTGACGCACTCGCTTCAGGATTCGCGATCCACGAGTTCCTTAAGTCCAAGGGAAAAGAATCAACCTTCATCTACAGGGGCAACCATCCTGTTCAGAAGAGCAACCTTAACATAATGATAGAGCAGCTCGGCATCCCGGTCGAGTACGCTCCTGACTTTGACAGGTCACCGCAGCTTCTTATCACCTGCGACTGCCAGTACGGGCAAAGAAATGTCACGAAGACTCCCGCGCGCAATATCGCGGTAATCGACCACCATCAGGTAACCGTTGAACTTCCGAGATTATCCGAGGTAAGAAACACGATCGGCTCATGTTCGACCGTCATCTGGGATATGCTCCGCAAGGAAGGATATGAGGTTAACGACAACAAGAATCTCGCTACGGCCCTTTACTATGGTCTATATACTGATACTAATAAGCTCACTGAAGTATCGCACCCTCTCGACCGAGACATGATCGATACACTTAAGATAAATAAGTCACTCATAACAAAGATGAGCAACTCCAACATTTCCCTTGAGGAATTGAAGATAACTGGTAAGGCCATCTTCGACTATGAGTACCATGAAGACTTAAGATGTCTCATCATCAAGACTGAGACCAACGACCCTAACATCCTGGGCGTTGTAAGTGATTTCGCGATAGAGACGGCAGAGGTCGACGTGTGCGTCGCCTACTACATAAGCCCTGTCGAGATCAAGTTCTCCGTAAGATCGAGCACCAAGGAGATACATGCGAACGAGCTTGCTGAGTTCATAGCCGAGGGCATCGGCGGAGGCGGCGGTCACATCGTGAAGGCAGGCGGAACTATACGTCCCGAGAAGATCGACCTTCCCGCGACAGACCTTATCGAGAAGCGCATCCGTGACTACTACGGCACGTACGAGATCATCTACGCTGCTGACACGTTGCTCGACATCTCGCAGATGAAATCATACACGAAGAAGGAACAGAAGCTCGGCGCCATCTGCCTTGCGGATGTCTTCCCCATCGGAACTCCGGTTGAGATAAGAACTCTCGAAGGTGACGTTAACATCATCATCACGGACCAGACTTACCTCATGATCGGCATCGAAGGAGAGATCTACCCCATCGCTCTCGAGAAACTCCAGAGCAGCTACCAGCTCACGGGCTTTGATTTCCACGGCGTGTTCGAGTACGAGCCTTCAGTAAAGAACCTTGATACGGAAGAGGTCAAGAAAGTAATGCCTTTCGCAAAGACCGTAATCAGCCCTGCGGGAACGACGAGAATATTCGCTTTCCCTCTCGACCATCCGATCAAGCTGTTTACCATGTGGGACGACGAGAAGTATTACTCCGGCAACATCGGTGATTATATCGCCGTAAGAGACGATGACCCGCACGACATATACGTCATTGCGGGACACCTGTTTAATGAACTTTATAGACCTGCAAGTACTATTCCGGGACTTTTATAATCCGTATAATGTGCGAAGCTCCTCGGGCATCGGTATGCCGCCTAAGATCTCGTTAGCTTTTGCTATCAGTTCTTCGATGGTGTAATGCCTGAAGTATCCGAGTTGCGGTTCATTCTCGACCTCATAAGCATAAGTATAGAATCTGTCCGTCGGCCCGTGGTGACCGAATGAATTCTCCACGTATGCATATTCGACCCATGATTCAAGGTCGATCACGCTGAGAAGACCGTGCTGGAATATGTAAAGAAGTCCGGCTTCCGAATCGACGGTGAACTCAGCATCAGGAACGTAATTGTAGTAATAACTCATCTCGGAATTTCCCATGAACTCACCCGTAAGGGCATCATATCTCATGAGGGATCCGTCGTTGTGTGATACGAGAAGAAGTCCGCCTTCACCGTACTGTTCGCCGTGGAGGATCGTATATCCTGTGATGATCCTGCCACCTGATGACACTCTCAATACTTCATCTCCCAATTCATCGAGAATCAGTATCTCGTGTCTGTCTGATACCATGACTCTTCTTGTTTCAGGATCGTAGCGGACGATCTCAGTGTCATACCATGTATCAGGCAATGCGACTTCCACATATTCGTCATCCTCTGTAAAGACGATCGCATCCCCCTCCTGCATTCCGGCATAGATCATGCCTATATCCTCAAAGTACTGCGGTGCGCAGGTATAGGTAATGTAGTCTGCTCCAAGCTGATAATCCTCGCTGCGGTGCGAGATAACATTATATAAAGTTACATAATCATTTCCGCTGATCCTGTTATAGAGGACAACCGTCTCGTTGGTCATCGACGCACAGACGTCAGGTCTCACATATGCTTCGCTGATCTGATCGCTCGTCACTCTTCCTCTTGCAAGATCAACCTTGTAAAGTTCCACGCTTCCTACACCGGGACGGATAAGATACAGATCCCCGTCGTATTCACCGAGGAAAGAATATTCAGATGCCGTAGTGTTGTTGCCCAAAGGTATCTCATACATCACTTCAGCCTCGGTAGGATCGACAACCATGAGACTGCAACTGCTGTATGATCCGGTCAGGATCGCAAGATAATCATCACTCATGTAACTGTCCCACGGGAGCGCATCGATGTCATCGATGCATTGCCAGTCTTCGTCACTTATGTGAACGTTATAGTAGTAGATCTGGGTTCCGTGATCCTGATACAGATAGACACCGTGATTGACATCGGCATCCGACAGATTATCAGGGAATTCGTAAGATACGTTGATTACGTCAACGGCGAGACTGGGACAGACGCTTACAAGACCTCCTTCTCTCGTAATGAGAATGGGCCAACCGTCATTATCTCTGTCGCTCACATCAACTATCGATTCGTTCGCATTCCATTCATAACATAATGTTCCGTCGTCTATATCATAGGCTCCGCAGATATTGGCAGAGTAATAAGCGACCATGTTGTTGGGACTTAAATCGATGAATCCGGAATTAAAGGACACATTGGTCGCTATCTGCTCTGCAGACCATACCACGTTAGCGGAGTCGGCATCAAAACAGTATATATACGTAGGATCGTGACCCATTATGTAAGATCCGTTGAACCTGGCATTGCTGACCGAACTGTTGTCAAGGACGATGGAAGCCGCAACGAAATGCTCGTCATCCGCCCATGCAACATCCTGTAAAAAACCATCGACCTCGGTCGAAACGGAAACTCTGCCCGAACTTATGTCATATTCATAAATGCAGAACGAATTCATCGAATTATCCACCGCTATGGCAAGTTTGTTGCCGTTCGGTGAAAGAGAAAACCTGTTTGCAGTGACCAGAGAATCAAGCCCCATATCAAGCTGATCCTGATTTCTTAACTCTCCCGATCCGATGTCGACCATTGATACCCTGCCTTGAATATCCACAAAGATGATGAGTCCGTCACCGCAGACTTCAGGATCATCAATGATACGCTGGTCGTCGTTATCATACGTCCATTCAAGAGCACCGTTGTCGGCGTTATAGCAATAGAGCTTATTGTAATCTCTCACGAGAAGTTTTGAATCGTCGATGAACATCAGCGTTGTGGCGCCCGATGTGATGACACTTTGAAGATACATCAGCTGATCATGCGTCTCGGTATTCCAGACCGCAAGCGAACCGCTCTCGTCGGTAGCGGCAAGGCGCGTCCCCGACGGGCTTAACTCTATACCGGAGATCTGACTTCCGAGGCTGTAGTTCCAGACTGTATCGATACTGTCTCCGGCAAGTCCCCTGTAAGCCAGCGTTGCATTGGTAAGGGCGCTTACCGCCTCGGGAACAACGGGACGCGTATCATCCTCGCCCTGCGGCAAAGCTGCCAGAGCAAGATAGATCGCATCGATTCTTCTGTGATCTTCCATGAGAGTAGTGGACTGGTTGGCAAGATATCTCGACTGGCTCGCGAGTGAATCGACAAGAGCTTCATCGACCTTCTGCTTGCTTCTTAACGTATACAAAGTAAGTGCCAAAGATGCCGCTACTATGGCTGCACCCGCTGCAATTCCGCGCCTTACCCTGTATGCTCTCTGGCGTCTTATAAGCTCGTCGTAGGAACAGCCGATAAGTGCGGAAGCAAGTCTCGGTATCTCCTCTTTCTTTGCTTTACGGAAGGGCATCCTGTAGTCGCATGACAAAGGCTCGATCGGCATCCTGATCGTGTGCGCCTCTTTCCAGAACTCGGATACCTCGTGATCCTCGTAAGTTAAGATCTCGGGGATTACATCCTCGGGCTCACCGTCAGCAAGAACGGTAAGGATCTGCTTCTTGGTGTGGTTCTTAAGGAAGTACTCGATCTCCCTTTGCACCCACATGGATTCCTTGGTGTTGGGTGAGCAGATTACGATGAGGTAGTCGGCCTTTTCGAGAGCGTTGGAGATGGTCTCGGTAAGGTCACTTGTTATGGGAAGTTCGTCCTTGTCCCTGAAGATCCTCTCGATCCTTTTTACACCCGTCTTCTTACGGATGCTTCTCGGTATCGAGAAGTGCTCGAGACTTCTTTGCACGTGCTCGGCCACCTTCGAATCGAGCGGCGCATGTCTGTACGAGATGAATGCGTTGTAGTAATTGATCACGGTAACTCCCCCTAATCCCCTTTTTCTAGAGTACTGCTGCCAAAACTAATACGTAAATGATACCATGAAGAACTCCGGGCACGAGCGATCTGTCCGTATGTCTTACGATCGGGATCACTGCGAGGAACGGAATTCCGGTTGCTGCAATTCCTGCAAGACCGCTGTAGAAGACCTGCGAATGTCCGGGCAAGAGCCCGTAGAGTAAAGCGACTGCGCAAGGCATGAACATCAGTCCGAAGACCTTCTTGTTGCCGAAGCAGTTCTTCGCGCCCTCACCTGCTGCCGACGATTTGCGGCTCGCATATATAAGTCCTGTCGCGAGGACAAGATCCGCGACGAAGATCGCACCGAGAAGTGCCGCCGAGATGCCTGCGTCAAAGATCGCATGCACCCTGAGGTCCATCGTCATCGCAAGAGTAAACATGATAAAAAGTCCGATAGTTACCGCGAGGAAAACACTCTGAACGAGGCTCGCCTTCTTCGGCACGATCTTGCCTTCCTTCGAGTAGATCCACTTGAAGTTGATGCCGAACAGGCACGCCATGAATACAGCGGGAACCAGCGTTAATATCCACAAGAGTGCGTTAAGCAGCTGCGGCACGGAAGTCGACGCGACGATGCCTATCGCAACCGCGATCGAGATACCTCCGATAAAGCCGAACACCCACTTTGATACCGGCGCCTTCCTGCTGTCGTAACCTGTCTCGTTAAGTCCGAGATTCGACAGGAAAAGAAGCACTCCGATTATCGCGAACATGACAGAAAGCCATGAGAAAACAAACCACGAATTGATGCGTCCGAATGAAGCTACTCTCGTCGCCTCGTCGATGTAGGTTACGCTTAAGTATCCTGCAAGCTCATTCTGGAAAAGCGGAGAGAACAAAAGCTTCTGCGGGTCTCTTACGTTAAAGCACGACAGCGACAGCGTTCTGTTCTGCGCGTTATTAACATAAACCTTCGATGCGAACAGGCCGCCTCTTTTTACGGGAACTCCGTAGATGGTATCGTCGCCAGACAGCCTCTCGTAAATGACACGCGCATCGCCCATGTCGCGCGTATCAGTGCAGTTATCCCTCCCTGCGAAAACAGCAACATCACACTGCGGATCAATGCTCGTAAGTCCGGTCATGTATGCTTCGTTATACTCGGGACAAATCAGGATGAACCCTGCAACGTTGGGATCGTTCTTGTGGTCGTTAATGATCGAGAGCGCGTCAGGTCCCATCGCGGCAAGGACCACCGTTCCGCTTGAAGGAATGACGTTGCCGTAATCTGCAAACATGTATTCAAAACCTGCCGCATGCAAAGTGTTGGTAAGCGACAGATTCGGAACGTTTCCTTTGTCACCGTAGATGATGAGAGTCGGATTCTTGGGGTTCTTTCCTGCACCCGGAACGAGGCACAGAATGATCATGGTAAGAAGCACAACCGCCATCATGGCGAGTGCAATGAAGTGTATCGGCGCTCTTTTAAGCGCAAGAGGAGTCCCGGAGTTTTTCTGAGGCTTCTTGTTCCCGCTCATCACTCTTTACCGGGGCACAACTCGTCACCGAGTTCTCTTATGTCTTCGGGTCCCAGGATAAGGATCATGTCACCGGGATTGATGAGCTCATCTATCCTCGCCTTGAGATCTTCCTTATCCGCATAGAATTCCGCATTACCTCCGCGCCTGTTGATCTCGTCAGCGATGTGCTTGCTTGAGATCTCGCCGGTGTTGACCTCGCGGTCGGAGAATATCTCGGAGAACAGGATCTTCTTGCAAGGAAGAAGACTTGTTACATAATCTTCGAACAAAAGCTGCACGCGGTTAAACGTAAGCGGCTGGAATACAACAAGAAGATTGTTGTGAGGCATGTGCATGGCGGCGTCGATCGTAACTCTTGCAGCCGTCGGGTGATGAGCGTAATCAACTACGACTTCACAACCCTTGTATGTACCCTTGATAGTGAATCTTCCGTCCGCGCCTCCGAACTCATTAAGAGCCCTGATGATAGACCCGGCGGATGCACCGTTTAAGTATGCGCAGGCTGCTGCGATGATGCTGTTGCTTATGTTATGGCCGCCCGGGATCTGAAGCTGGACGCGGCCTATGTTCTCACCCATCGCGATGATGTCGAATGCGGGGAGGCCGTCGTTATATTCGATGTTGACCGCCTTGAAGTCCGCGTCGGAACCGTCCGTTGAACATGTGATGACTTTGATGTTCTTTTTCGCGCGGTCGATGGATGCTTTAATGTTCTTGTCTGTGCCGGTAACGACGAGGTAGCCGCCGTCATCGATCTTGTTTATGAACTCGGCGAAAACCTCGATGACGTCATCGAGCGTAGGATAGCAGTCGACGTGATCGTGGTCGATGTTTGTGATGGCCGCCGTAGTGGATCTGAACTCGAGGAAAGACCTCTTGAACTCGCATGCCTCAGACACGAGAAGGTCCTTGTTGCCGCCCATCTTAACGGAGCCGCCGATGCCGTCGAACGGAGCACCTAAGTGGATGGTCGGATCCAATCCCTCATCTATGAGCATCATGGATGTCATGGATGTGGTCGTGGTCTTGCCGTGCGTACCCGAGATGTTGATGACATTCTTATAAGAGTTGGTCATGATGCCGAGGAACTCGGATCTGTCGAAGATCGTAAGACCTTTCTCGAGTGCGCGGGCAAGCTCCTTGTTGTGGGGAAGGATGGCCGCGGTCTTGACGATGTAGTCAGGCTCGAACTCGTCGATGTTCTTTGCTTCCTGGCTGTTATATATCGTGATGCCCTGATCTGCGAGCATCTGTGTTCTCTCGGAAGGGTGGTTATCTGAGCCGCCGACCGTAAAGCCGTAGCCCTTGGTAAGCAGTGCAAGACCGCTCATTGAGATTCCGCCGATACCGACGAAATATATCTTCGAATTAATCTTAAGCTCATCAAGCTTCAAATCTGACATAACAATACTCCTATAAAAGCACTAAAGATTATTATAACCCATTATTTATTTAAAATGCGCATTTATAAGATTATCGACTGTTTCGGTGTCCATCGGCATAGCTTTGCTTATCCATTATTCCGCAATGCTCCCAGTAGATGACTTTTCTTTCTCTTACTTTCAGGACAGAAAAATCCGGGTGAAATAATTTGTTGCAAACCATTACCGGGCACTCATATCTGTACGGGATATCGTTTATGTAAAGCCTGTCGGCAATTATCTGTTCCGACTTAGATCTTACTCTGTCGCCTTTAAGTGTTTTGAAATTGGGGTCCGTCTCGCTGAAGCCCTTGGGAGTGTACGGTTTTGCAAGCCATTGGCGCACATAGTCTTCATCACTTAATGCTACCGGTTTAAGAAGTTTATGCCTGTCCTTTGACACACCGGTTAATGCATCCTCAACCGTTGTCTTCGGATAAGTGTTCAGAAGTTTCCTTATTGCATTTGCCTCAGCCTTTGCATATCTTTGAACATTCCTGATATAGCCCTTCTGGGCAAGTGAAGATATTAACAACCTGTCGGTATTATCGAGCCTTTGTCCGTTATGGTCTTTGTTACCTTTGATATCAGGAACTACATAATATACGACAGAGTTACCCTGCCGCTGTATCCTTAATCTGCCGGGCGGAGATTGCTTTAATTGTCTGTCCGCTTCACTGATTAACTTATCGAGAAAATCAAGCCTGCTACGCAGGTCTTCCAAAGCAATGTCTTTTTTCATATAGCTACCCCTCATTCTTTTCCACGGAATGATAGGGATATTATAGTACGGCAAATGCATGAATTGAAGGGCTTTGTATCACTTTGGGACAAATGAAATTTTGATACAAGTTTTTGCGTAAATTCTTGTATCAAAATTCAAGAATCGCGATTGTGATACAAGGTTCGGTAAGAATTCTTGTATCATTTTCGAGAAATGGTGTTTTTGATACTGAAACAGCCCTCATTTCTTGTATCAAAAATGAGAAAAAGCAGTTTTGATACAAAAAACAGTCTGTCAGACCTCAGCCGGCGCGGTCGAAGTCGAAGATTTGTCTGAATACAAAACTTTCAGGATTATCGGGGTCAGGATCGATGACGTGATGATGAGCAGGATTACCGACGTGAAATACGCGCCGCTTAACGCACCGACGGACAGGGCGCGCTGGGCAACGATCAGTGCTACCTCGCCTCTGGTCATCATGCCGCAGCCGATCTTGAGGTTATCCTTGCCTTTAAAGCCGCACAGGAAAGACACGAATCCGCAGCCGATTATCTTGGACAAAAGTCCGACGAGGACGAAGCAGACGGAGAACGCCAGAATGCTTGTATCAACATCCATGATGTCTGTCTGAAGTCCGATCGATGCGAAGAATACAGGTCCGAAGATCATGTAGGAATTGATGTCCATCTTACGGGAGATGTACTTGGAGTCGTCAAGCGAACTTAAGATGACGCCCGCGACGTAAGCACCTGTGATATCCGCAACACCGAAGTATTTCTCGGCGATGTAAGACAAGGCAAAGCACAAGGCAAGACCGATGATCGGGATCCTTCTTGTGTGGGGCCATTTTTTGTCAACGAGCTTGAAGATACGGTAGAAAACATATCCGAATACGACGGCGCCTAAGAAGAACAGGCCGGTCATGAGAAGCGTGTTACCGATATCCTGAGAAGGATCCTTCATGCCGATAACAAGCGTTAAGACAAGGATGCCGATGACATCATCTATGATTGCGGAACTGATGATAGTGGTTCCGACAAGTTCATTTATCTTGCCTAATTCCTTCAATGTCTGGACCGTTATGGAAACAGAAGTCGCCGTGAGGATGAGGCCTACGAACAAAGCCTTATAGAACTCTTCGTCACCCCAGGGTGCGAAGCCGTAGAAACACATGTACAGAACGGTACCGCAGATCAACGGAACAAATACACCTGCACATGCGATAAGAAGCGCCTTAAGACCCGTCTTGCGAAGGTCGGAGATACGCGTCTCGAGACCTGCGGTGAACATCAAAAGCATGACGCCGATCTCAGCCATCTGACCGAGAAAATCCGAGTAGCCGACGATGCCGAGAATAGAGGGACCGAGGATAAGACCTGCAACGATCTCACCTGCAACCTGCGGAGCCTTAAGCTTTCTAGCAACAAGACCGAAAGCCTTCGCTGCAACGATTATGATAGCCAGAGCCCTGAATACTTCAAACTTCTCCATTATTAACCCGCCCCCGCTCTAAAAGGTAATTGATCCGACCGTAGCACCGGTGTAACTGATAAGATCAGAAGGCTTGAGCTTTAACTGCAATCCTCTTTGACCGCCGCTTACGTGGACCGTATCGACCAGTTCGATCATCTCGTCGATGAACGTTCTGTATTTCTTCTTCATGCCTATCGGGGAACAGCCTCCTCTTATGTATCCCGTTACCTTGAGAAGATCCTTAACGTGGATAAGCTCAACGCGCTTTACCCCCGCCAAAGAAGCTGCCTTCTTAAGATCGAGTTCGTCGTCGACCGACAGACAGAAGACCAGGTACTCACCTGAATCCGTAACGGCCGTCAGTGTCTTAAAGACTTCCTCGTAAGGGATGCCGAAGAACTCCGCGACGTGATGACCGTCGAGATCATTCTCGTCGAATTCATACTCCATGGCTTCGTAAGGAACACCGTCCTTATCGAGCATTCTCATCGCATTTGTCTTCTTGATTCCTGCCATAAAACCCCCGCTGATTATTATCTTCTTATGCAAATGAATATTCAATTTACGAGTGATGTTATAATTTAACAAAAAATATGATACGAGGTCATTCATGCTTGGTAAAAACTATCCCGAACACGACATCAACAAGGTGTTCGACCTGTTCGAAGAGACGATAAACGGCGGAGGAGTATCGGATAAATGCGCAGATGAGCTGTCTTTCATAAATAAGCTTTTCGCGTCGTTGCCGCCGCAGGCTGCTTCCTATGCCATGATGGCCTTAAACGGAACTCCGATCTCTGACCTTCCCAAGGAGGCGAAGGAGATCACGCCTCTTTACATCAGGTTTTTGAGCCTCGCGGAATACCTCGAGAAAGTCGAGTATCTAAGGGAGCTTCCGGATCTGCCTTCGACGGACGAGATCATGAGAAGACACAAGATGATGGACTCTCTGGCAGCGCATGAGAAGGCTTTTGGCGCGCCGCTTCTGGGCTTCAGCTATAACGCAGGCACGAACGAGACCGAGGAAGTTGATGAAGATGAGCAGAAGCAGGAAGAGGGCTCAGGCACGCTTCATCTTATGAACGCGCAGGCTTCCGTATTCGCGTGCACGGATCCACTTAAGACTTCGATGTTTTATGAGAAATACTTAGGCTTCAAGGCAACTCACTTAAACGACGAGAAGATGCCGCACATAAGGCTTGTGCGCGACAACATAATAATCGCACTCGTTGAGAGCCCCGTAAGGATCGCATCTCCGACGATGTATGAGCTTATAATCTACGCTTCGGAACCCATGCTCCTTTATCATGAGCTTAAGGCTGCAGGTGTTACTTTCATCGAGGACCTCAAGGATGCGAACGAATCAAAAAACGAACTGTCAAACAGACAGTTCGTCTTTGAAGATAATGACGGCAGAAGGATCTGCGTGTCTCAGTCTACCGAGATCATCTGATCCTTACCTGTTGGTGTAAGGATAATTTCCTCTGGTTACTCCGTAAGAATTACAGATGCCCGTAAACTCCTGGGATTCACCGAATCCGTGGATGATGCATCCGTAGTCATTACCTCTCTCGAGCAAGCTTACCCAGTATGCGATTCCCGCGGGGTCAGGCGTTCTGTTGAGGTAAACGGTGTATGCCCTTCTTACGAATTCCTCGTTCGACAGATGCATGTCGCGAAGCTCATTCGAGAATACGAATCCCGCAGATACGTCAACGGCTGACATGCCGCCGAGGATCTGGTTTACCCAGTACTGGCGTCCTGCCTCATCTGCAGATCTTCCTAAGAACTGTGCGTAGAGCCTGTCTACGAAAGCACTTATCTGCTCGACGTTAGCGCCTGTTGCGGCGGGTGCCGGAGCAGAAGAGCCGGATGTACCGGTGATTCCCAATGCACCTGCATTTACCCATACGCAAGGTCTTACTCCGATAAGAGAGCCCGTCGGTGATTCGACGCCGTCAAGTCTTATGGAACCCGTGTAGTTTACATATGCCGTGCTGTAGGAGAACATGCCGGGGCTTCTTAACCACCAGTATGTGTTGCCTGTCGTCGGATCGCTCTGTGCGGAACCGTTACGTGCTGCGCCGACGCCTGCAAGTGCGGCATCAGTTGCAACAGCAGTTCTTTGCTGGTCATTCGCAAAATACTGATTGGCTTCTTCAACACTTAATACGAATATCCTGTCAGTTACGGCACCGCCGTTAGCTCCGACCGTCCCGAATCTTGAATTAGGTGAAGTGGAGATTGATGTCGGCACGATGAGCGCCTGCTGGTCAGCGGGGATCGTGTTGATCCACTCGCCGTTAAGCCAGCTTCTTAAAGCACTTCCCTCCCAGCCTGTATTCATGCTGCCTCTGCTTGAGTAGTTGGGAGTAAACATCTTGAATGCGATGACATCGTGAGTGATGAGAAGAGCATTGCCGCCTGATACGGAAAGAACATCCCATGTGATGCCTCCGAAGTTGACCGTGCTTCTTGCGGGAGTGATCGAAGCGCCTGCAGAACCGAACGTGATGCCTCTCCAGTAAGGATAGGTAACAACTCTGCTGTAACCTGAGTTGGCAGCGAGCGTATTCCAGTTTGCCTGTGTGCTTCCGTAGTGGATGTTGCGAAGTCCGCCCATCTCATTAAATGCATTCGAGCCGATGTAAGTAACGCCTGCACCGATGGTAAGGTCCATGACGGAACCGCAGGCGTTGAAGGCTCTCTCGCCGATGACACCCTGGTTGACTACGATATTTGATGAAAGCGGTGCTCCGTTAAAAGCACGCTCACCGATGTAGGAGATGCCGCCCGGGAGCGTCGTGTGCATGTTGGCACATGAAGCGAAAGCGAAGCTTCCTACGGTTGTAAGTGAATTGGGAAGTGATGCCGTTCCGAGATTACGGCAGTTGTTAAACGCATACTCTCCTATCGTCGTGCATCCTTCGGGGATGGTGACGGAAGTGATCGAGTAGCAATGCTCGAAAGCATAATCACCGACCTTGGTTACGCCGCCCGGGATCGTGAGATTGGATACCAGCGCACCGTTAAGATAGAGGTTGTGGGCATACTCGAGCGGGGATGCCTTGTTGCCGCCGAAG
>JAGDCV010000067.1 GCA_017958365.1 Clostridiales bacterium | reverse complement strand
GGATGTCTCGCCTGCTGCAGGCTTGATGTCCGTCCACTTGAAGGAAGCCTCGACGATGTAGCCGTCGTCTGTCTTAACAGCTGCAGATTTCATATTCTCTTCGAGACACTTCTCACCATTGAAGCTCAAGAAGTTCTCATAGCTGATACGATACTGCTTGTCGTCAGGCTCATATGCGCCTGCCTTGCTGCAGTTCTCATCGATGAATACCTCAATGGAATCCTGCTCCCAAGCAGTCTCGTTATCGTTGTTCAGGACGCCGTCCTTAACTGTGTAGAGAACATAGAGGTTATCTTCATCCCAGAGGACCTTGGCAGTAGCTGTACATTCAGCACCGAGCTTGATGTCGAGCTTAACGTCTTCTGCGTCTGCCCATGCATCGTCAACTTCACCGTCGACTGTAACTGTACCCTTCTTGACTTCCATCTCAGGACGCTCGATCTTTGTATCGAAGTCGATGTCAGAAGGATCTACGAAAGCCCAGTAAGAAGGCTTAGCCTGATAGTCACCGTCGAAGAGGAGCGGATACTGTTTAGCAGAGCCGTCAGCAGCACCGCCTACATTGCTCTGTGACTGGAGCCAGGAGTTAGTATCGATAACACCCCAGACAGTGATACCGGATACGTTGATGCCGTCCTCTGCATTGAGAGTCTTCATCAACTCGTAGATCTGATTGTAGTAAACGGCCTGTCTGTTGTACTCGTCTGCGAGAGCCTCTTCCGATCCGTCGTAGAGTGCGCTGTTCTTAACGTCGAGCTCTGTGAGCATGATCTTGTCTACGACCTTCGCATACTCTCTTGCGCAAGCCTCGATCTGTGAGATCGAAGGAGCATTTACAGTATAGTGGCCCTGCATACCGAAGCCGTCGATACGTGTGCCTTCAGCAGCCTTAACAGCCTCGATGAGTTCGCAGATGCCCTTGCACTTGTTTGCATTGCACTCGTTGTAATCGTTGTAATAGAGCTAGAGTGAAGCAGGTGCATTCTTGTTGGCAAACTTGAAAGCATTGATGATGAACTCATTGCTCTCGTATACCTTCCACCAGGAAGACTTGCTGCCGTGTGTGGAATCTGTAAGCTGGTCGGAACCTGCTTCTTCGTGTGTTCTGTATGTATTTGTTGCATCACTGATAGCTTCGTTTACAACGTCCCATCCGTAGAAGAGATCCTTGTACTTGCTGTCTTCGCCCGTGTAGTACTCGAGCATGGACTTGATGTACCACTCAAGACGCTTGTTCATCTCGTCCTTGGATACATAATCCTTGGATGCATCGTAATCCTCGTGGAAGAACCACTCAGGTGTCTGTGAGTGCCATACGAGAACGTGGCCTCTTACCTTGATCTGCTTGTCAGGATTTGCCTCGTTCCATTCAACGAACTTATCGAGGAGCTTGTCTGCTCTTGAGTGATCGAGAGTAGGAACAGTGATCGTCTCGCCGTTCAGTTCTTCTTCATGGAGGCTGCCTTCAGCATATGCGGAATTGTTATAACCGAACATACAGTCAGGCTTAAGTTCGTTACCGAGTGTAACGGCATTGAAGTGCTTCTCAACGAGCTCGAAAAGAACTTCGTCAGCCACCTCGGAACCTGTCACGGATGTACCGATGAAAGCACCTTCGCCAAGTCCGTCAGCACTTGCTACTACATCGCGAAGAGCCGTAATATCCTGCTGGATCTCCTTAGGCTGACTTGCAGCTGCGAGAGCTTCAGGATCTGCATCAGGGATGAGCTTAAATGCTGCTACATAATACTTACCCTTAACACAGTCACCGTTACCGTAGTCAGTACCCTGCTCGATAACACGTACAACGGCCTTATCGAGAGAGCCGCTCCACTTCGGCGTGAATGTACCGCAGAATCTCGTCCATACACCCGGCTCGAGAACCTGATCGCAGAGACCGTCGATCTCAGCTGAATAAGAACCGAGATATGTCGTCTCGCCGTTGACCGTCATGTAAGGTGCGAAGTTTACCGTACGCTGATCGGCAGGAGCGCCTTCGTAGTCAGAAGAGAGCTTTACCCAGAAATCATAGGTATATGTAATACCGTTGATGAGGTCATCCGTTACGTCCTGAGCGAGACAGTCGTAAGGGGATGCCGTAGCAGGGTCTCTGTCGACCAACGCATAGTTCGTGTAATTGGTCAAAGCTTCGTTTGCGTCATTGCCGATAACGATCTTGGAACTTCCGACGTCGCCACTCCACATGCTGACGTCGTCTTCCTCGAAGTTCGGGTTCTCAATGACATTGAATTCGTCGCTGATGACTTCAACCGGCGGCGGTGGTAAAGACCATTCTTCTTCCGTGGTCGTAGCCTCGTTCTCCTCGGTAACCGTTACAGTCGTGGTTGCCTCGGAATCATCAGTCGATTTTGTGCCGTTGGAGCAACCTGCTACCGCTGCTGTGACCATAACAACAGCGACGACAGTGCTCGCGACACTTCGCCAATTCTTTTTCATAGTTCCCTCCGTTAATGTTATTTATCACCTTTCTAAGGTGAAACCCATAACTATATAAGACATCTTTTTTGTAAATAAAGATACCGACAAACTATAGAAAATACTGGGTGATTTATGGTTTTTTCAGAACGTAACGTTTCGCTTTGGGAGAAACTGTTTGGAATATACTTCATATCTCAGGGAACAGATCAGAAACCGTATTTAATCTTCTCAAAATGGTGCTATAATATATGTAAAGAGGTACTACCAGTAGACGGTTGACCTCAGTTGTGTTTAAAGATTAAGCCGCATCTTTGGTCAGGGGCGGCTTATTTCTTTGTTCTCAAACAAAGAGCTATGATCGATACGATCAGAATACCAATTGATACCAAAAGGCTCATCATCTCATAATCAGTCATACGCATCGCCACAAATGAACATAGGTTTGCATCAATTGAAACTAAAAGTCGACCTGACGTGAGACTTTCGCACCTACAGACACGCTTCCTCTCCTCCCCTGACACTAATATGTTGAAGTATCACCGGAAG
>JAGDCV010000066.1 GCA_017958365.1 Clostridiales bacterium | reverse complement strand
TGAGGGTACAAACCTTCAACCATACCGGTGGTTATTACCATGAGGCCACACCTGTTCCCATTCCGAACACAGAAGTTAAGCTCATGTGTGCCGACAATACTTGGCTGGCGACGGCCCGGGAAGATAGGTTGCTGCCGGTTTATACAAAGCCTCAAGCGCTAAACGCTTGAGGCTTTTTCATACCCAAAATTCCGTTTGCCACTTAAATACTTTATTGCTATCATAAATTGTAATGTTACATTTTATTGACGGGGAGAGACGGTTTTTATTATGGCTAAGATATTGATTGTTGACGACGAACCTCAGATAGTCTCATCTGTATGCGATGTACTCGGAAGCTTTGGTTTTGAGGCTATTTCCACGACCGATCCTACTGAGGGTTTTAAGCTTGCCCAGGAGAAGAACCCCGACCTTATCATCCTCGACTGGATGATGCCTAATTATAATGGTCTTCAGTTCACGGAAGACTTGAGAAAGCAGGGATATGACATCCCGATCCTCTTCCTTACAGCGAAGGGAATGCTCACAGTTTATGAGATCGAAGCCTTAAGAAGAGGCGCCGATGATTATATGCCCAAGCCGTTCGATCCCACCTTGCTCGTTGAGAGAGTAAAGGCTCTTCTTAAGAGAACATCAAGAGGATCTTCGGAAGGCAAGACTGACAATTCCAAGCACACATACTGCGACGGTGAGCTTGTCATCGATTATGATGCAATGCAGGTCCTTGTAAACGGAGAAAGCTGCGACCTTACATCCAATGAGTTCAAGCTCGTTCAGTATCTCGAGCAGAACGCAGGACGCGTATGCACAAGAGACGAATTACTCTCGAAGGTCTGGAATTACGCATTCTCGGGCGATGTGCGCACCGTTGACGTTACCGTAAGAAGGACAAGAAAGAAGATCGAGCCTAACCAGCCCAACTATAAGTACATACTTACAAGACGCGGATCCGGCTACTATTTCCCTAAGGAATTCAACTGAGAAACTAAGATATGATTACTTTCGTCACAACGCATTTTGCGCTTTGTGTCGTCGGTGTATGCTTCCTTATCTTTCTGGCACTTGCCGTAGGCTACATCGTCGGCAATAACGTCTATAATCACAATGCTGACGAGCAGGTCAAAGAAGTAATAGACAAACTCGAGTATCAGGGCGCCGTAAGAAGCTCAATCATCGATAATGTAAACCTCGGCGTAATCACATACGATTCGAACAGTATCGTCTATAACAACAAAACCGTGGAGACAATGGAAGGGTTCCTTAACGGAGACCCCGTCCCTTCGACCATGGAAGCTTTTCTCGAGCGCTTCGAGCAGGGCAACCACTTAAAGTCCGACTATCTTCTTAATGTTGATAATGCCGATTCCGCGATAAGAGTTAACTACACTAACGGAAAGAACATCTTCGAGATAAAGATCCTTCACAGGATGTATCAGGAGACGAGGCTTGATATCGTCATCGTCGATGACATCACCCAGATCGAGGACGACGAGAGACGCCAGAAGGATCTTGCAGCCAATGTCTCACACGAGCTTAAGACTCCTCTTACGGTAATCCGTGCGTCCGAGCTCTTTATAAATAATATAACACCTCATAATATGCCGACTTACGACGAGATCAAGAAGTGGGGTACGAGAGTCGTCACGAACGCCGTAAGGATGCAGGATATCGTTCAGGACTTCCTTACTCTTTCGATGTGCCAGGATGCGGTCCCCATGACCATCGTTGATATCGGCGAGGTCATAAACAGAGCCGTGGCATCCGTTGCCGAGTACCCGGGACGCGAGAAGGTAAACATAAAGATCCCCGAGAACATGTATTATCCGCTCGTCTTCGGATCCGACAACCTCATCATGAGAGTCGTCATCAACCTTCTTACTAATGCCATCAAGTACATGCATTATGAAGGAAAGACAGAGCCCAACGCAGTTGATGTCAGCGTCTCCGCGATAGGCGACAGGATCGGAATCGAAGTATCCGATAACGGACAGGGCGTTCCCGAGAAGGATGTAGAGTATCTCTTCGACAGATTCTTCCGCGTGGAGAACTCGGGATCAAGAGAGACCGGCGGCTCCGGCATCGGTCTGTCGATCGTCAAGGACATCGTCGACATGCACGAGGGCACCATCAACGTCAGCACGGAGCTTTACCAGGGTTCGTCTTTTACCGTCATCCTTCCCGTTGCGGGAGCAGTCTTCGCAAGCGTATATGAGGATGCGAAGGACGGCATCGTAAGCGAAAAGCTCTACTACAGGACCGCCGCCGACTTCATCGCGCTTCAGGCAGTCGAGGCCGCACGCTCGATGGGATATGACGACGTTGAGAGCCTTGCGGACGAGTTCGAGGCCATCCCCGCAGGCGAGAAGACCTTACGCGAGAAGAAGATGGTAGAGCTTCTGAAGGCTTTCGGTGATGACCGATACACCGACCTTGTGGATGAACTTACCTTCATTGAGCCTGATATGATAGACGATGTGGAGGAAGATGAGGAAGATGAGCCTATAGCTGCGCCTGTGGTGGAGCAGATCCCTGTGACAGAGGTCGATGCGGAAGAGATTCACGAAGAAGAACCCGTCGCGCAGGCCGTTCCTGAACAGGTAGTACCAGAAGTCGAATCCGAGGAAGAAAAGGCCGCACGCGAG
>JAGDCV010000065.1 GCA_017958365.1 Clostridiales bacterium | reverse complement strand
GCTTCTTGCATACATAATCGATATCAAGGAGGATCTTCAAAAGCTCATCCTGAAGGCGCTTAAGCATTGCGTCGTCCAGGATGTACTCCTTGAAATATGTTGAATACATTCTCTTACTGTCGAGCAAACCGGATCAACCTCTCAAAACATTTTTGACCTGCGTGATTATAGCATCATCTAATTCAGGTCTCATCTTGCCGGTCTCAAACTTGATCTTAGGTGTGAGGAAGCTTGCTTCCGGCAGAGTGATATCAAAAAGGCACGGATCGTTATCTTCGATCCAGTCCTTGTAATTATCGAGTTCTTCATATGAACCGAGAGTAGCAGCCTTTATGCCGTATGCCTCAGAGATCTTCTGGAAAGAAGGAACGGTGTAGCCGCCTGACAGGGCAGTTGCCGCATATCTTCCGTCATGCTCGAAATACTGTGTCTCGGAGATCTTACCCAGAACGTGGTTATTGAGGATGAAGATCTTGATGGGAAGGTTCTCTCTGTGAACTGTCTCTAACTCCTGGATGTTCATCTGGAATCCGCCGTCACCTGTTACGCAGAAAGACTTAGCGTTACCCATGGCAATGGAAGATCCGATCGCGAAAGGCAGACCGCAGCCCATTGTGCCGTAACCGCCGCTGATATGGATCCTTCCTTCGTAGCCCTTCAGGTGAAGTGACTGCGCGCACCAGCACTGGTTCATGCCAACGTCTACTGATACGACAGGATTCTCGGGAAGAAGTGATGAGATCTTCTCAACAGCCATGTTACCAGGCTGCTTATCGTAAGTCTCGAGAAGCTTTTTAGCCTCAAGACACTTGTTCTTCCACTCGGAGTAATCCGGGATATCTTCGTTTAAGAGCATCTGCAGGAAGTCTCTTGCATCGGAGTGATACTTGCGCTCGTCTTCCTTGATGGAACGGCTAAGCTCGTATTCATCGATGTCGCAGCGGATGAGATCAGCCTGCGGAGCGAAATTCTTTGTATTCTTTCCTGCCTGTCTGATGCCGAGTCTGGCACCTACGGATATGATGACGTCGCACTCCTTGATGATCATGTTGGCAACACGGTTACCGTGGGTTCCGATAAATCCGATGTGCAGATCGTCCTGCGCTAAGTCAACACCGTTCATGGTGGTCAGGACAGGGATGTTTGTCTTCTTTACGAATTCGTGTAAAAGCTTAACGGCACCTGCTGTGCGTATGCCATTACCCGCCAATAATATCGGCTTGCTGTATGTCGAGCGGAAAATCAATGACAACCCCTCCTTTCCTTCCGAGTAAAGCCATGTTGTAGGCTCTTGCTATGATCTCGGGGAAATCTTCCCCGCTGTTTGCAGTAACTGAATACTTGGAAACACTTCTGGTCATTGAGACGAGATCCATTTCCTGGAAACCGTTCTGGCGGATTCCGGAGAAACCCTTCATCTCGTGTGTGGGAACGTTGCCGCAGACACCCATGATCGGGAATCCGTCGAACCAGCAGTCTGCAAGACCCGTCATGCCGTTTACGGCGCCGGGGCCTGATGTTGTGAAGTAGACACCTAACTTGCCGCTTGTTCTGGCATAGCCGTCAGCAGCGAGCGCGCATCCCTGCTCGTTGTAGCAGACATGTGTCGTAATCTCGTCGCGGCGCTTATAGAGCGCATCCATAAAAGGCACGATGTAACCGCCCGCGTAACCAAACACGTCGGTAATGCCTTTCTTAATCAGAAAATCAACCAAGTACTCTGAACAATTCATTAGATAATTCCTTTAGTTGTATAAGTGTTCTTCCGGTATCTTCAAAAGAGCTTCGAACAATGCCAGGTCTTCTTTCCTGGTTATCTTAATATTACAGGATGTTCCTTTCGCGAAGTACACACGCTCGTGGCAATGTATCAGCAAGGAACTCGTAAACGTGGAAGTATGATAATCCTCTGCTTCAGCCTGTTCATAGCACTTAAGCGCCAACGCGTAGTTAAATGCCTGGGGCGAAGCTGTCAGCATGACATGTTCCCTGTCGACATCCGTAATGCCGGACTCGTGGTCCTCGGTATAAACGATCGGCGGGTGGCACTCGATGGAGGAAGAAGCATTGCCCTTCTCGTGGGAAACTCTGATGACCTCATCGATTGCCTTCTGCGGGAGAACCGGTCTTACCGCATCGTGAACGATGATGTGATCTTCGGCGTTAACCTTGTCCTTCAAAAAGAAAACGCCGTTTCTGATCGAATCGTGGCCTGTGCTGCCACCTTCGATTATCCACTCAACCTTTGTAAGGGAATACTTCTTAACAAGTTCCCATGTCTTATCGATCCAGTCCTTGACGCAGACGACAACGATCTTCTCGATCTGGGGATTTCTCTGGAAATTCTCGATCGAGTAAACGATTATCGGCTTACCGTTAACTTCAAGGAATTGCTTGGGGATATCAGTCCCCATTCTCTTCCCTACACCGCCTGCCAAAAGGATAACGTAATTCTTCATGTATTATTCCTTGTCGAGCTTAAGAAGTGCGTCCATGAAGATCTCCATGTACTTCTTGTGAGCGATTGTAAGTCTGAGCCAGCCTGTAAGTCTCTGCTTGCCGCAGAGGATGAGGATGCCGTTTTCTTCGAGAAGGTCTGTGATCTCACGGCTTGTCTTGTACTTAGGCTTGATGCATACGTAGCAGCCTTCTGAAGGGATCGTCTCATATCCGTTCTTCTCGAGTTCAGCGAGGACGTATTCCTTACCTTCGTTATACTGCTCCAGAAGTTCCTTGATGAGTCTCTCGTGGTTATCAACGATTGCCTCAACGAAAAGAAGTCCGATGGAGTTAACTGTATAGTGAGGCTTGTAGTTATCTACAGCTCTGATGTTATCGGCTGTTGAAATGATCGCGCCTACTCTTAATGCAGGGATCGAGAGCATCTTGGAGAATGTTCTCAAAACAACAACGTTGTCGTATTCCTTAACGAGTGCGACTGTTGTCTTGTCATAGAAATAGTAGTAAGCCTCATCGATGATAACGAGAGCATTGAACTTAGCTGCCTTCTCGATAACCTTTCTGATGTCAGCAGGATCGTAAACGTTGCCGACAGGCATGTTGGGGTTAACGAGTACTACTATGCCTGTGTTCTCATCGATAGCATCCATTGTCTGGTTGATGTCGTATGAGAAATCGTCAGCATACTGAAGATTCTTGACCTTCATGCCGATCATCTGGGCATATACTTCGTACATGGCGAAAGAAGGAGTTACCGTAAGGATATCCTTGCCGGGCTCACCGAAAACCTT
>JAGDCV010000064.1 GCA_017958365.1 Clostridiales bacterium | reverse complement strand
GTATGTGAGTACTATGGTCTGCCGCACATCAATTTGAAGTTCCCTGTCGATGAGACTCCCGACCTTGCCGCAGTTGAGCAGACTTTGAAGGATAACCCCGATATCGGTCTTGTACATACTACTCATAATGAGACGGGAACAGGTATCCTGAATCCCATCCGTGAGATCGGAGAACTGGTTCATAAGTATGGGGCAACTTTCACTGTTGATACGACATCGACCTATGCGATGAGACCCATCAACATTGAAGAAGATAACATCGATTTCCTGATGGCATCAGCACAGAAGGGTCTGTGTGCTTTCACGGGTCTGTCATTTGTTGTCGGAAACAGAAGGATCATCGAGGAGAGCAAGACCTATCCGAAGAGATCTTATTACTGCAACCTTTACATGCAGTATGACTTCTTCGAGAGAACGGGCGAGATGCATTTCACGCCTCCGGTTCAGACCATCTATGCTACTTTACAGGCTTTGAAGGAGTATTGGAATGAAGGCGAAGAGGCTAAGTGGGCAAGACACACGAGAGTGTTTAATGCCATTAACGAGGGCCTTGATGAACTTGGATTTAAGCAGGTGATCAAGCCTGAGTTAAGAGCCGGTCTTGTAAGCTCCGCCATCTATCCCGACGATCCCAACTGGAGCTTCGAGAAGGTCCACGACTACTGTTACGACAGGGGATTTACCATCTATCCCGGAAAGATATCGACTACTAACACATTCAGACTGTGTGCGTTAGGTGCGATAGACGAATCTGACATTAAGGATTTCTTTGTTGTATTCAAGGAAGCATTGGTTACGACAGGTGTTCAGGTGCCTGTAGTTTATAAGTAATGGAGAAGTGAACATGAAGACTGCTTACACATGTTTTTGTACGGATGTGATCCACGACGGTCACTTGAACATAATCAATGAATCAAGAAAGCTCGGAAGAGTAGTTGTCGGTGCTCTGTCGGATAAGGCTCTTATCCGTTTTAACAAGTTCCCGACCATCTCTCAGGAAGAGCGAATCAAGCTCTACCGTTCACTCGAGGGAGTCGATGAGGTCGTCATCCAGGATGACATGATGTACGACGATGTTATCACTCTCGTTCATCCCGATTACGTCGTTCACGGTGATAACTGGAAGGAAGGTCCCGAGAAGGCCATCAGGGATCACGTTGAACAGATCATAAAGACGTACGGCGGAGAGGTCGTTGACATTCCTTATACATACAATGAGAAGGTTAAGAAGATCGATCTTCAGCTCCGCGAGAAACTTGCGATGCCCGAGTACAGAAGAAAGAGACTCCGTCAGCTTCTCGAGATGACACCCATCGTTAAGGCGATGGAGGCACACAGCGGTCTTACGGGACTCATCGTCGAGAAGACCGTAGTCGAGCACGAAGGCAAGCTCGACCAGTTCGATGCCATGTGGATCTCGAGTCTTTGTGATTCAACTGCAAAGGGTAAGCCCGACATCGAGCTCGTTGACATGACATCACGTTTCAGGACCATCGATGACATTACGGAAGTAACTACAAAGCCCATCATCTTTGACGGTGATACGGGCGGACTTACGGAGCACTTTGTATATACTGTCAGAAGCCTTGAGAAGATGGGTGTATCCGCAGTCATCATCGAGGATAAGACAGGCCTTAAGAAGAACAGTCTGTTTGGAACGGAAGTAGAGCAGACACAGGCTTCCATCGAGGACTTCAGCGCAAAGATCGCTGCAGGTAAGAAGGCACAGCTCACGGATGACTTCATGATCATCGCGCGTATCGAGTCCCTTATCCTCGAGAGGGGAATGGAGGATGCACTTGAGAGAGCGAGAGCTTTCGTAAAGGCGGGTGCAGACGGAATCATGATCCACAGCAGAAAGAAGGATCCTGCCGAGATACTCGAGTTCTGTGACAAGTTCAGAAGCGAGGATCCCAAGACGCCCATCGTCGTTGTTCCGAGTTCCTTTAATACGATTACGGAATCCGAGCTTGCGGATCACGGCGTCAACATCGTGATCTATGCGAACCAGCTTACGAGAAGTGCTTTCCCTGCCATGCAGAAGACGGCAGAGGATATCTGAAGATATCACAGGGCAAAGGAAGTCGACGACAGACTTATGTCCATTAAGCAGATCATTACACTGATAGACGAATTATAAGAGGTACATACAATGAAGGTTGAGAAGTTAGTTGAGATAATAGGATCAGATTTTTATACGGGAGTACCCGATTCACAGTTGAAGGCACTCTGCAATTACCTGATGGACAGATACGGCATCGATTCAAAGCATCACGTGATCGCTGCGAACGAGGGTAACTGTACGGCACTTGCTGCAGGATATCATCTTGCCACAGGTAAGGTTCCCGTTGTTTACATGCAGAACAGCGGTGAGGGCAATATCATCAATCCCGTTGCGAGCCTTCTTAACGATAAGGTCTATGCCATCCCCATGGTATTCATCGTAGGATGGAGAGGTGAGCCCGGCATTCACGACGAGCCTCAGCACATCTATCAGGGTGAGGTTACGATCAAGCTTCTTGACGATATGGGAATCAAGTCTTTCGTTATCGGTAAGGAGACGACAGACGAAGAGGTTGCCGCTGCCATGGAGGACTTCCGTTCGATCCTGGCTGAAGGCAAGGATGTTGCATTCGTTATCAGAAAGGGTGCTCTTACGGATGCTCCCAAGGTCGAGTACAAAAACGACAATCAGATGGTCCGCGAGCAGATCATTCAGCATATAGTAAAGGCAAGCGGAGAGGATCCCATCGTAAGCACTACGGGTAAGGCGAGCCGCGAGCTTTTCGAGACGCGTGTTGCCAACGATCAGAGTCACAAGTATGACTTCCTTACGGTAGGTTCCATGGGTCATTCTTCTTCCATCGCTTTGGGTGTTGCCATCAATAAGCCGGGTCAGCGTATCTGGTGTGTTGACGGTGACGGTGCCGTTCTCATGCACATGGGTTCCATGGCAGTCCTCGGTGCGAATGCCCCGAAGAATCTCATTCATGTCGTCATCAATAATGCCGCGCACGAGACGGTCGGAGGAATGCCTACGGTTGCAGGTTCGATCGATCTTGTAGGTATTGCCAAAGCTTGCGGTTATCCGAATGCCGTACGCGTCGATACCTTCGAGGATCTTGACAGGGAGCTCGAGGCAGCAAAGACACGTAATGAGTTAAGTCTCATCGAAGTCGCCTGCTCCATCGGTGCGCGTGATGATCTCGGCCGTCCCACAACGACAGCTCTTGAGAACAAAGAAAACTTCATGGAGTATCTTAAGACTTTATAAGATCAGCCGGGAACACCGGGATAAAGAGCCCAGTTCTCATCGTCGTAGATGTTGTTTCTGACGGTAAGCCAGTAGCTGCCGGGATCGTTGAACTGCGTCTCCCCGTTTGTTGCGAGTGCCAGTTCGTCTGATACGTAAATGATCATGTCTCCTGTCTTGTCGTCCGGTATCATGGGGTTACCCGTGAACGGATTGACAGGATCATCTATTACGCCGTTAAGGGCGATGTAAGGCGTGTCTGCGTTTGTCATGAAGTCATACGACGTGACAAAGCCCGTGCTTCCGAAGTCTTTTACCATGAGAAGAGGATTAATGCTCTCCGCGTCGAATTGAGGATCTGCCACGAGCAGCTGCTCGAACTGTCCGAGCTCGCGTCCGTGATCGGCAACGATTATGATCCTCGTGTTATCGTAAAGATCGTTCTCCCTTAAGTAATCAAACCAGTTTCCGAGCGCTATGCATGCGGCCATGTTGCACTCGTAGTGAAGATAGTTGTGATAGTGGGTGTCCATTATCATCTGCACGCCGTCGACGGTAAATCTGTCTTCGTGGGCGGCATCAAACTCCGTGTTGTCGATCACTATTGCAGGCATGTAGGAAGGTTCCTCGAGCATGCAGACTTCGTGCGTGCTCTCATTGGAGAACATGAAGAATGTATTCTCGGGTTCGTCAGTTACGTCAACGATGTCGCTTAGCGACTCAAGTACCATGTACTGGGAGACGTAGTCCTCGAGTATTCCGTACTGGCGGTGAAGTTCGCCGAGACCTATGAAAGTATCATCAATGTAGTCTCCGAATGTGAGGTTCATGCAAGTGTAGGAACCGTCTGTATAGAACCTGGGCTGGATGATGCTCGGCATGATCTTCATGATGCCGTAGCAGAACAGGTTTCTGTTAAGACGAAGCTCAAGTTCTGCTCCCGCATCCGTCAGGAATTCACTTCTGTAATTAAACGTTCCCGCCATCTGGAATGCGTGGATGTTCTCGTTATCGTCATAGATCGTCGTGTCGTCGAACCATGCGTAGTTTGCAAGCGAAGGGTCGCCTACGGATACTTCCCAACCGTCGTCAGCAAAGATAGTAGGCAGGACACGCAGGGCCTCATTATGCTTGTCGAGCAAAGTCTCGTCCGGTCTTGCGTTCATCATGGCAGGAGTGTATTCATATCCGCCGAATACTGCAGGAGCCGCCATGTTGGTCCTCTTGCCGAATGATATGGTATTGGGGTAGTAAGTAAATCCGTCGAACTGTGCCGCCACATCAGGACGTTCGTTAAAAAGATACGGGATGTAAGGGCCCATCATGCGGTCCATCATGATGACGACGATATTCTTTCCCGTGGTCGACATGGGCACTACGACATCCTCGGCGCTGTTGGTCCTGATGGGACCGTGCTCTTTGATGTCTTTATTAATGGAATACATATTCTTAAAGGAAAGGCACGTGATCGTGATAAGGAAGATAACGAGAACAGGTCTGAAGTACTTCCTTAATTTCCAGACAAGAACAACGGAAGCAGCTATTATCACCATGTCCCAGAGCGCATTGGGGATGATCTCCTCATTAAGATAGAACAGCGGCAGTTCGAAGATGAGTTTTCGTGAGATGGTGCCGAAGCTTTTGTTGAACAGTATGTAGTTTGCTATGCCCATCGAAGTGAATGCAGGCAGCACATATGTCATGATCTTCCCGAGAGTTTCCTTCGTAAGGTAGATGAACAGGGGAATCCAGATCATGAACGTTCCTATGGCAGTAAGCGTGCTGCTCACAAGATACAAAGAGGGGTTATACGGAGCCTCGATATAGGTGTTGATCATCTCCGTCGGGTTGGCAACGATGATGTCGGAGGGAATGAAGAAACCCGTCAATACGGTCAATACTGCACACGACAGGATAATGACCGGAAATGACATCGCCCCCTTGGGTTGTTTCCCGGTCTTTTTTCGCGAGGATGAGGGATGCCACAGGCTTACCACGATGTTCTTCATTAAGGAGAAGACGTTGTTTAAGGTCCAGTAGAAGACGAGACCTGCGGGGGAGCCGTAAAGCAGCACGAGGAATACAAGCGCGATTATTATGAGCTTCAGGTTATCTTTTATGGTTTTCTTCTCCGAGTATACGAAGCCGGATATTATGTTGATCGCGGTCATGAGTATGGGGAGAAGGTTGATGCTGACGGAGCCGAAGCTGATGAGTCCGTCCGGAAGGCCCAGATCTTTGATCGGACCCAGAGTGCTTCCGTGAAGTATGTTGAGATTAGAAAGGAAGCTGTAGGCCGCGATGAAGAACGGGATCTGAAGGAAGAGTGATATGGACTCCTTAAGGACGTCAGTTGATCTGTAGTTATTCTCTTTATAGTAGGCCTGAAGCATCATGACGCGCTCGTCGCCCTTGAAGGCCTTCTTGATGCGCTCCACCCACGGCTTCATCTCATTCTTCTTCTGAAGCTGCTCCTTCTCTAACTTGTCCGCGCGAAAATACAACGGCAGCAAAAGGAAGTTAACTACAAGGCTCATAGCCAGGATTGAGATCCCGGCATTGTGGGTGAGCTTATATGCATAAAAACAGATGAATTCAAACAGGAGTTTCAGCGGCTCAACTATTAAAAGGAAAAGATAATTGAATATAGTGCTACACCCCTCAGATAATTGGTTGATCAGATTTGGTGGAGACGAAGGGGATCGAACCCTCGACCTTACGGATGCGAACCGTACGCTCTCCCAGCTGAGCTACGCCCCCGTGACGCCACGATTATAGCACCGTCAGTTAAGAAAATCGATAATCTCGCCTATCTTGGACTGCGCGAGTTCGCGGCCTGTATTGTACACGCGGCGCAGTTCATCGGGGTTCCTCTCGAGGGGTCCGATGTTAAGTGCGTGGGGAGGCCTTAATACAAATGCCGAGCCTTCATCCTCGCGGACTTTGACGTAAGCCGTCTGCGCGTTATACATGGCAGGACGCTCGTCGAGTCCCTTGATAAGCGCGGGATACTTGTGCAGTGCCGCCTTGATCGCAGTGAAGTGCTTATACTTGTGCTTTGTGTATTCCATGGGCTGAGTAAGGATGACGAGGTTCTTGTTGCAGCCG
>JAGDCV010000006.1 GCA_017958365.1 Clostridiales bacterium | reverse complement strand
GAAGTCGTCACCGGGATCTACCAGCAGATTACCTTCCTCGTCAGCTACAACATCGATCGTTGATGAATAAGGGATCGTCTGCGCTCCGGAGATCGCCTGTGAGATGTAACCGAAGACAGTGTTCATGGCCTCCTGCTCAGTACCGATACCAAAGAACATGTAACCGATAACAGCAGCCATTACCGGAGCAGCCGAATCCGTATCAGCGAAAGCAGCCGCAATTCCGGACTCAACGTCAGGTGCAGTACCCGTAACGGCGACTGTCATTGAATCATCATCAGAAGATATAACTTCCGACGTGTAATCAAGATTGCCGTAGTAAGCGCCCAATACGCTTATCATTGCATCTCCGTATAATTCCATGCCTTCCTGGAACTCGTCAAAGTCGGTATCGGTCAAGCTCATTGCATAAGCTTCCTCGATCTGACCGTTCCTCATGTACTCGATGAACGTATCAACCGCCTCGAGAGCAGCTGATTCAGACAATCCGCCGTACTCACAGGTATCCGTAATGCCTGTGATGAAGTTATAGAAGTCTTCGGTGGAATCGGCTGCGATGAGCCAGTCATCACCGTCCTTAACGAAGTCGAAGTCTACATCCCTATCAGTTGTATCCTCGATATCTGCGATGGCTTCAACATACTCCTCGAATGTGTAGCCCTCTTCATTGATTGACTCTACATCAGGCATTGTGACAGTGACAGTTGCACTTCCCTCGTCCTTGTTGACCTCGATATCCTCAACTTCAAACTCTGAAGCAGAAAGGATAGCTCCGATAAGCTCTGTCTGCTCGTCAGTCAACTCTGCAGTCTGGAAGAAGTCTTCCTGATCTTCAACAAGCTTCTTGGAACTGCTTAATTTGCCGTCACGGATCGCCTCGACGTAGCTTATCGCCGTTTCCTCGATCGCTGTCTTGTCCTTACCGCCCAGGAGCGCACAGCCGCTGAACGATGAAGCAAGAACTGCAACGCTGGTGATAAGTCCAATTGCTTTTCTCCCCTTCATATAAAACCTCCTCAAGTTTTATTACTGATTTATCTACAACACCACACCCAATAAAGGAGTGATGAAGCATACGTTATTAAGACTCTTCGTTACTTATTTCCTCTACGTACTCCGTCAACAGTTCGTACTCCTCCTCGGTGATCCTTTCCTCTTCAAGAAGGATATCAAGGCCGTCAAGCATCAGGTCGTCAACCGTCTCGGGATCAGGCGAGATGTTATAGAACGTCGATAAACCGGAACCCGTATCAACTTCAAGTTCCCCAACCACGTTCTCTGCCACAACAACCGTTTTGTTGAAAGGAACAAGCGATGCCTGCTCGATGAACGGGCAGAACGCAACCATCATCATGTTCAGGAAATTATCATCCGTGTATCTTCCGCGGATCTCGCTTTCCATCATATCTGCATAAAGCTGAGCCATAGAAGCCTCGTCCGCCACCATCGCATCCATGGCTTCCTGCAGATCGGGTGCATATCCGTTGATCGTAATCGTAACCTGATCATCGGTGACATTAGTAAACTCGATATCGTAATTTAATCTCGAATAGTAAACACCGCTTGCCTCATAGAAACCTTCCACCTGGTAGTCTACGGAAGCATTGCGGTCTCTTAAGGAACTGTAGATGACATCATTGTTGTAATTCATGTTGACGGCGGCAGCAGTATTGAAGTCGCCCCTTGCGATCGTATCGATATAATTACGTACGGCAGTCTCCGCCTCCTCGAGTGAGAACTTCGCGAAAACAACACCGTCATCAAGCGAGAGGAAAAGATTATAAAGAACTTCCGTTGATGTCGCGGCAACAAGCCACTCGTCATACTGCGTCTTCGTCACGCTGAACAGGATGGTTCTCTCGTAAGTCTGAGTAACGTCATCGATCTTCGCGATAAACTCCTCGTAAGTGATCCTCTCTTCGCCGAGCGGCTCAAGATAAGGCATCACGAATCTTACGCTCACGTTCGCTACCGAAGTCGCAACATCGACGCTCTCGATCTCGTAAGAAGTTCTATCGATTATCTTCGAGAGAAGTTCCGTTTCAAGTTCATCCTGCCCGAATCTCTCGAAGCTGTCCGCCTCACCTGAGACATAAGTCTTCGACTCGTTAAAATCTTTCGCGAGGATGGCGTCAATGTAACCCGCGACATTATCCTCGATGACTTTCTCGGGACTTCCGGAGCACCCCGTCAGGCATATGACGGATGATGCAAGAATAAATACACATAACAATAGACTAACTGATCTTCTCAAAACACTATCCCCTTCGTTTAAGCTCAGCTAGTCTATTATAAACTATTTTTTAGTAATGTTGTAGATTTTGGATTATGCTTTCTCCGCCTTCTTGTTGGCAAGGAATGCATTGAGCATCTCAACCGTCTGGTCGACATCCTCGGGAGCAAAACCGTGAACATACATTGCCTGCTCAAGGCTCTCACCGCTTGCAGCCATGCAGCCGATGCAGTGCATTCCGAGCTTCATGAGAATCTCCGCGATACTCTGATCCTTTTCGAGGATCTCCGTGATCAACATATCCTTTGTGATTTCCATATTACGCCTCCGTTATTAAGAGTAGATCTCCCTCTACCCGCCTATTATATAACGGTGTTATCTATTCGGAAACCCCCAATTTGATATTGTAAAAAACTTACTTGTGGTCAATAACGTTGACGTATTTGTAAGGCACTTCGATGCCGTTCTCGCGGTAAGCCTCGTTGACTCTCATGTTGATGTCCGAGATGACGACCTCGGAAGCAGTCTCGGAGCCGTAGTACACGGTAGTGGTAAGCTTCAGGGAACTGTCCTCAAAAGCCATGAAGTAGATGGGAGCATAATCAGAGCCCTTGCCGTCCTTTTTCTTCTTGCCGGGAATGCTGTACTTGGAAGACTTAATGGCATCAAGCGTAACTTCCATCGCCTTCTTCATGTCAGTATCGTAAGCAACATGGAAGTCGAACCTCGCCGACTTCATCTTGGTCATGTAACTGTAGTTGATAATGCTCATGGCATTAAGCTTGCTGTTCGGGATTATCGCGTGAACCGTATCAAGCTTCAGAAGAACGACATGACGCATGGTGATGTCCTTAACGACGCCTACCGTTCCGTCCTCAAGCTCGATCCTGTTGCCGATCTCGAAGGGTTTGTTGACGCTTATCATGAGACCCGCGAGGATATCCTTGATGACATCCTGCGCCGCGAAAGCAACAACAGCACTGATGACGGCCGTTCCACCGACAAGAGTCTTCCACAGGGAGTTAAATCCGCCCCACACCGATATCGTCAGGATAACTCCCACGATTATTATCACTACACTTGATACCTTTTCGAAAAATACAAGCTGCAGCTCCTTGCGCCTCTCGTGTATCTTCTTGAAGATGTGCTTATTAATGCGCAGCAGCAAAAAGATGAGTCCTACAAAGACGGCACTGACAATCAATCCGAGTATTATATCTTCACGTTCCATACTTATAGTCTTCTTCCTTTACAGATCAGTTGCCCGTCAGCTGCGACGCATCAAAACTGGTAAGCTGCTCAAGTGTTATCCTTCCTTCACGGAAAAGCTGCCCCACAGCTGAGGCGATATAATCCGTTCTGTTCATCAGGCTGTTTACATCAACCTGAAGATCAGGTCCTGTCAGCGGTTCGAGATAAAGTTCGCCGTCCTCTTCCTCGGTCACCTTAAACTGTGACTCAAGGGGAATCATCGGCGCTTCGTTAATGGCAGGCGCGAGCTCAGGCAAAAGGCTTCCCGCGATAGAGATAACATTAACATTGCCGTTAAGGTAACCTTCAATGTAATCGGCATATACAGGCACCATGACATCCTCATTCTCGAGCACGGAATCTACTGCGTTCTGAAGATCGGGCGCGGTTCCTGTCACGGTCACGATAATGTACTCATCCGTAACCTCTGTTGCCTGAGCCTCGTAGTCAACTCTTCCGAAGTAATTCGTAAATGCATCAGAGACTCCGACCACTACACCTGATACGGAACTTGCTGTCTGAACATATCCGTAGAAAGTATTATCCGTATCCTTAAGCATCGCGGTAGCGTTCGTAATATCGCCTTCAGCCATCAGGCTTATAAACGTCTCAACGGCAGCAACTGCATTCTCTTCAGTAAGCCGTCCGAATTCGAGGCCTTCGATAAGACCTGTAAGGAGGTTATAAAGCTCTTCGGTGGAATCAGATTCTATAAGCCAGACTTCATCTTCTTTTGTAAGTTCGAATTCAAGACTTTGCTCGTTTGTTCCTTCGATCTGAGGGATCGCCTCCACAAACTCGTCAAACGAATATCCCTCATTGCTGATAGACTCGAGATCCGGAAAAGAGAAAGTGACCGTTGCCGTCGACGATGTCTCGTCAAGACTGACATCGTCTATATCAAACTGTGTCGAATTCCATATGGCAGCAATAAGCGTTGCATCATCCTCATCCATCGCATTACCGGCGAAGAAGTCTTCCTCATCGACAACAAGCGACTTGGATGTATCGTAATCCGCATCCTGTACGGCAGTGATATAAGCCGTAAGGGCATTTGTAATATCTGTCTTGTCCCGGGCCTCCATAAAACTGCAGCTTTTGAATGAGCCCGCGATCAATGTCGAAGCCGCAATGAGACTTAAGGCCTTAACCGTGTTCATTTTCAGTCCTCCTGCGCATCTAAGGAATCATATGCCCTCTATTATAGAACAAACAAGGGACAATACTACTTAAATATCGGGAATAGCGGATAAAAGAAATAGTCTTCCCAAAAGTGCTCTCTTCTTATTTGTCCACAGCATTCATCACCAAACGGATAGCAGTGCGCACCAACTTCAATAAAGCTCAACACATCATTCTCATAGAAAAAAGTGAAAGTGACTCTGACTTTGTATGGTTCATTTTCGTTGCTTGCATTATGCCCTCCCCATATCAGAACCGATATGGAGCCACCGGTATAGGTTTCATCTCTTTCATAATTACTGACAGTTTCATTGGTTGGTATTGGAACACCATCGATCAAAACAACGCCTTCTTCAAGTGTGACGTTGCCATCAACATTGACATTATCTGTCAGAAAGGAATAAGCGTCTTCTGCACCCTCAACTTTGATGGAATAAGCGGTTTCCTTATTCGGATATGTATAATCCAAAAGAACGGCAGAAATAGTAATGCTATCATCCAGAATAATACCATATTCATCTGCCACCCCAACCATCTCATCCGAGGAAGGCTCATATTCCATAACATGGTTTTGAACATACATATAATGAGAACTAACTATAGTCCCAATACAGGCAACTATAAACAATAAAACTATTCCTATTGACACCTTATTTTTCATTTTCATGTTAATTCATCTAATAGATATTTAATCGATTCACCATAGTCGGAAGTATTTATACTTACAGTTGTAGTTAACTCACCATAAATATTGAATTTGGACTGCGGTATGGCGGTTAATAGTCTATGAACAAAGAACGTCGTCCAGAGTTTAATGGTAAAACCATCAAATCTGAATGGCATCTGCCATGGATTTAACATACTCACCCACGTAGGAAGGTGCATCTTTTCCGTGTTTCTCAAGAAACTTGATTATCGCGGAGCCGACGATGGCGCCGTCAGAGATAGCTGCCATTTTCGCTGCCTGCTCGGGAGTCGAGATGCCGAAGCCGATGGCGCAGGGTGTCGTCGTGTTTTCGCGGATGACTTTTACGATGGACTCGAGGTCGGTCTTGATCTCAGATCTTACGCCGGTAACGCCGAGTGACGAAACGAGGTAGATGAAGCCTTCCGCTTCCTTCGCGATCATCGCGATACGATTCTCGGAAGTCGGTGCAATCAAAGAGATCAGATCCACATCATACTGATGGCATATAGGCAGGAACTCGTCCTTCTCTTCGAACGGAAGGTCCGGCAGGATAAGTCCGTCGATGCCGATCTCAGCGCACGTGGAGATGAATTTCTCTGCGCCGTAAGAGAAGACAACATTGGCATACGTCATGAAGACCATCGGTACGGTGACATCCGTTCTTAATTCGCGGACGAGATCGAAGACCTTGTCTGTCGTTACTCCGCCGTTAAGAGCGCGCAGGTTTGCACCCTGGATAACGGGTCCTTCAGCAGTGGGATCCGAGAAAGGGATTCCGAGCTCGATGAGAGATGCACCGTTTGCAACTGCGGCACGGACTACCGCTGCCGTCGTCTCAAGATCGGGATCTCCGCATGTGATAAAAGGTATGAACGCTTTGCCGTTCTTAAATGCCTCAGCAATCTTACTCATGGATATCCTCCCCTCTGTAGCGCGCGATGGCCGCACAGTCCTTGTCGCCTCTTCCCGAGATTGTGATAACGACTATCTTGTCCTTATCAAGAGTCGGAGCGAGTTTTCTTGCGTATGCGACCGCATGTGCGGATTCGATAGCTGGGATGATGCCCTCAGTCTTAGCAAGATACTCGAATGCCTGTACCGCTTCCTCGTCAGTAACGGGAACATACTCCGCACGACCGATATCGTGAAGGTACGCATGCTCGGGACCGACACCCGGATAATCAAGACCTGCCGAGATCGAATAAACGGGAGCGATCTGACCATACTCATCCTGGCAGAAATAGGACTTCATTCCGTGGAAGATTCCGACGCGTCCGGTGTTGACCGTAGCTGCCGTCTCGAATGTATCGATTCCTCTTCCTGCAGCCTCGCAGCCGATAAGTCTTACATCCTTGTCTTCGATAAAGTTATAGAAGCTTCCGATCGCATTTGAACCGCCGCCGACGCAGGCTATAACGGCATCGGGAAGGCGTCCTTCCTTAGCAAGGATCTGCTCCTTGATCTCCTTACTGATAACTGCCTGGAAATCGCGGACGATGGTCGGGAACGGGTGAGGTCCCATTACGGAACCCAAGCAGTAGTGTGTATCGGAGATTCGTGTAGTCCACTCGCGCATGCACTCGGATACGGCATCCTTAAGAGTCGCCGTACCGGACTTAACGGGGATTACTTCAGCGCCGAGAAGACGCATGCGGTAAACATTAAGAGCCTGTCTCTTCGTATCCTCTTCACCCATGAAGACGACGCACTCCATTCCAAAGAGCGCTGCAGCAGTAGCTGTGGCAACGCCGTGCTGACCTGCACCTGTCTCAGCTATGAGACGCGTCTTGCCCATCTTCTTCGCAAGCAGCGCCTGACCTAATACGTTATTAACTTTATGTGCACCGGTGTGGTTAAGATCCTCACGCTTAAGATAGATCTTCGCACCGCCTAAGTCCTCCGTCATCTTCTGCGCGAAGTACAGCCTTGACGGTCTGCCCGCATATTCATTAAACAACTCCGTAAGCTCCGCCTGGAACTGCGGGTCATTCTTATACTTGTTATACGCCTCCTCGAGCTCTATCACCGCATTCATCAGCGTCTCAGGAATATACTGTCCGCCGTGGATGCCAAAGCGTCCGTTTGGATTCGTCATGTGTTATCTTCCTTTCTCACGGCTGCCGCGAAGGCCGCCATCTTCTTAACATCCTTAACCTTATCTGTCTCGATCCCGGAACTTACGTCGACCGCATACGGGTGAAGACTCCTTACCGCCTCCGCGACGTTATCCACGCCGAGACCCCCTGCGAGAAAATACGGTCTTCCCGCATCTTCAAGAAGCTTCCAGTCAAATGCAACTCCCGTGCCCGCTCCAGAGTCAAGAAGGATGTAGTCTGCAGGGCTTTGCTCCGCCATTTTCACCTCATCCTTGCTTCTTACCTTGAAAGCCTTGATAACAGCCTTTCCGGTGCTTTCCTGAAGCTCCCTGATATAGCCGTCATCCTCGCTTCCGTGAAGCTGGGCGATGTCGATTATACCACCTGCAAGCAAAGACTTAACAACGTTTATGTCCTCATCAACGAAAACCCCCACCGCCTTAACAGCAGGATCAAGCATCTTCTTAAGTTCAGAAGCCTTGTCGCGGCTTACGGACCTGTGGCTCTTGCCCCAGAACACGAAGCCCACGAAGTCGGGCCTGATCTCGTTAGCTGCTTCGATGTCCTCCGCTCTCATAAGCCCGCAAAGTTTGATCTTCGTCATGCTTCTCCCTTAAGCTCCTTAAGCTTCGCCTTCTTGTCTCCGGCCCTCATCAAAGTCTCGCCGACGAGCACCGCATCCGCACCTATCTGCTTCAACGCCGCAACATCAGAAGCATCCTTCACGCCGCTTTCGGAAACGAAAATAACAGAAGAAGGAATAAGTTCTCTTAACTTTCTGCTGTTATCAGTATCGACAGAGAAGTCCTTAAGGTTACGGTTGTTGACGCCTATGATCCTCGCACCTGCGTTTACTGCAGTGTTAACTTCATATGCATCGTGCGCCTCAACGAGAGCAGACAGACCGAGCTCATCGCACAGGTCGATGTAATCCCTTAGCTGTTCGGGCTCAAGGATCGAGCAGATGAGAAGCACTGCAGATGCACCGAGAAGCTTTGCTTCGTAGATCATGTAATCGTCTACGGTAAAGTCCTTGCGAAGGCAGGGGATCTTAACTGCTGACGTGATGTCCTGAAGGTAGTCGTCGCTTCCCATGAACCACCTAGGTTCCGTAAGAACCGAGATGCAGTCCGCTCCCGCTTCCTCGTAAGCACGTGCGATCTCAAGGTAAGGAAAATCCTCTGCGATAACGCCCTTTGAAGGTGAAGCCTTCTTGCACTCACAGATGAATGAGAGACCTTCCTTCTTCAGCGCATGCTCGAACTCGAATCCGCCCTTGGGAAGACTCAATGCTTCACGCGATATGACATCACGCGGCATAGTCTTGATCGCAATATCAACTCTTTCTCTTGTATTGTCTGCAATTAGATCTAAGATCGTCATGCTTCTGCCTCCGGTCGGTTACTGACTTCGATAAACTTGTTCAAAGTCTCAAGTGCCTTACCTGAATCGATGATCTCTGCCGCAAGCTTTACGCCGTCAGCGAATGATTCAGCCTTGCCTCCGATGTACAGGGAAGCGCCTGCATTAAGAAGAACCGCATTACGCTTGTGTCCCTTTGCACCGTTAAGAATGTCGAGTGTGATCTTCGCATTCTCTTCGGGTGTACCGCCCTTAAGATCGTCCTTCGTGCAGCGCTCGAAGCCGAAGTCCTCAGGTGTGATCGTGAACGTTCTGTACCAGCCGTCCTTGATCTCAGAGATCTTCGTGGGAGCACTCATGGAGATCTCATCAAGCTTATCCATACCGTATACTACCATGCCGCGCTTAACACCAAGGTTAACGAGAACCTGTGACAGAGGCTCAACAAGATAATCATCATAAACACCGAGAAGCTGCATGGTAGGCTTACCGGGATTAGTCAGGGGTCCTAAGATGTTAAACACTGTTCGGAAACCGAGCTCCTTACGGATGGCACCAACGTACTTCATCGATGTGTGATACTTCTGTGCGAAGAAGAAGCACATGCCGACTTCATCAAGAAGCTCTCTGCATCGGTCGGGACTCTGGTTGATATTAACACCCAAAGCCTCAAGGCAGTCAGCTGTTCCGCACTTGGAAGATGCTGCACGGTTACCGTGCTTTGCAACCTTAACGCCGCCTGCTGCAGCGACCAAAGCGGATGTCGTTGAGATGTTAAAGCTGTGTGCATTGTCTCCGCCCGTACCTACTATCTCGAACAGCTCAAGTCCCGTCTCAACGGGTGTGGCATGCTCTCTCATTGCAGCGGCACAACCTGCGATCTCATCCGTAGTCTCGGCTCTTGCACTCTTGGTCGAGAGTGATGCGAGGAAAGCAGCATTCTGAGTAGCTGTCGTCTCGCCGCTCATAATCTCGTTCATTACCGCATACGCTTCATCGTATGTAAGGTCTTCCTTGTTAACTATCTTTACGATTGCCTCTTTGATCATGGTTTATGCCTCCTTGATGAAATTGATCAACATAGTTTTTCCGTCTGGTGTCATTATTGATTCCGGGTGGAACTGCACGCCGTATATCCTGTATTCCTTGTGCTGCACCGCCATTACCTCTCCGTCTTCCGCGAGCGCCGTCACCATGAGCTCGTCGGGAATGGTATCGGGGTCAGCCGCAAGCGAGTGATACCTTGCAACTTTTCCCAAAGGTATCCCCGCGAAAAGCTTACATCTTCCGTCAAATCTTACGACCGACTGCTTGCCGTGCATGAGCTCTTTCGCATACGTTATGGTCGCACCGAATGCTGCACATATCGCCTGGTGACCAAGGCACACGCCGAGTATGGGATAGTCCTTGCCAAGTTCCTTTACGACATCGATGATGATGCCTGCATCCTCAGGTCTTCCCGGACCGGGTGAGAGAATGATGCGGTCAGGGTTCAATGCTCTTATCTCATCTATTGTCATCTCGTCATTTCTTATGACCTTGATATCGGGATCGATCGCACCGACCAGCTGATAGAGGTTATATGAGAAACTGTCGTAGTTATCTATAAGCAGTATCATAATTCTTCCTCCTCCTGTGCGAGCTCGAGTGCCTTGAGTGATGCTCTTGCCTTGTTAAGGCACTCCTCGTATTCCTTCTCGGGAACTGAATCAGCCACGATGCCTGCACCTGATCTTACGAAGACCTTGCCGTTCTTCTTGAACGCAAGTCGTATTGCGATACATGTATCCATGTTTCCCGTGAAGTCGATGTAGCCGATCGCGCCGCCGTAGATGCCGCGCTTGTTGTTCTCAAGTTCACCGATAAGCTGGCATGCACGGATCTTGGGTGCACCCGACAGTGTTCCTGCGGGAAGAACCGCCTCGATGGCATCGAATGCATCGTGGTCCTTCGTGATCTTTCCTCTTACCGTGGAACCTATGTGCATGATGTGCGAATATCTCTCGATCGAGTGAAGCTTCTCAACTTCTACCGAACCGAATTCGCTTATCTTGCCCAAGTCATTTCTTCCCAAGTCAACGAGCATGTTGTGCTCTGCAAGTTCCTTCTCATCAGCAAGAAGCTCTTCCTCGAGAGCCTTGTCCTCTTCGGGTGTCTTTCCTCTCGGTCTTGAACCTGCAAGAGGGAATGTGTGGAGTATGCCGTCCTGAAGTTTTACGAGCGTCTCCGGAGATGCGCCTGCAACCTCGACGTCCGTTCCCGAGAAGTAGAACATGTACGGGGACGGGTTGATCGTCCTTAGTACTCTGTATGTGTTAAGAAGACTTCCTTCGAACGGTGCGCTCAATCTGTTCGAGAGAACTATCTGGAAGATGTCGCCCTCCCTTATGTAGGACTTGCCCTTCTCGACCATCTCGCAGAAGGCTTGCTTTTCGAACAGGGGGGTGACTTCGCCCGTGATCCTGCCGCTTTTCTCCTCTATCTTCTTTCCGTTATGAAGAAGATCTGCGAGGTCCTTTATCGTCTCCACGGCTCTGTTGTAACCGTCGTCGCCTTCGCCCAGCTTCATGTTCTCGATGATGACGATCTTCTGCTTTAAGTTATCGAATGCGATGACCTTGTCGAAGAGCATCAGGTCAACGTCCTTGAAGCCCTCTTCGTCATCGACGTCGCACTTGGCTGTGGGCTCGCTGTATGTCAGATAATCGTAGGAGAAGTAACCTACAAGTCCGCCTGCAAACGGAGGAAGGTAATCGAACCTCGGGCTCTTGTAGCCGTCCATTATCCTTCTAAGTTCCGCGGAAGGATCTTTGGTCTCGATTCTTTCCCCGTCGACCTCCAGGATGCCGTCTTTACATGTGATGAGAGCCCTCGGCTTGTAACCTAAGAATGTGTAGCGGCCCCATGTCTCGTTGGCCTGCGCCGACTCGAGCATGTAGGTGTGATCCGAAGCGTTCTTCAGGATCTTCAATGCTTCGATCGGAGTAGTGAAGTCTGATAAGATCTCGGCACTTACGGGAAGCACGTCGTACTTTCCCTCTGCTGCGATCTTTCTAACCTCTTCAAGTGTAGGTCTGATCTGCATTTTGTTGTCCTCCTTCTTGCGCTGAGGGCAAAAGAAAACGCCCTCAACAGAATTACTTCTGTCAAGGACGAATAATTACATTATCCGCGGTGCCACCTTGATTTACGGGTAACCGTACGCTTGTGCAGGATACTATCATATCCCCGGCTGTTAACGGTGCCTGCCGTCGCAGAATACTCTGATCTCTCATTTGACTGCGCCCTCTGCGGTCCATTTGACGATTCGTTTCTTACCTGACTTCCAGCACCACAGGCTCTCTGTAAAGGCGTCGTCGCCGTTATCTCCGCATCAACGGTTTTGTTTATAATGCAAAAGATACCACAGGTGTAGGATTATGTAAAGTCTATATTGGGGTATGCAGCTGCTAATTCTTCCCGAATCTCGTTGGGAGATGCAGTTTGTGAATCCCTATTGACCAAAGTGTTGACCATTTTATTCATTTGGTCAACAAAATAGTCAATAAGTGGTCTTTATTGACCAAAGTGTTGACCATTTGGTTCGTTTGGTCAATGATTTGGTCAATGAAGGTAATGGTCGCCGTGTTATAATCCACTATATGAAGAGGCTACATGTTAACAAAGCATTTATCACCTTTCTAATTCTCGCCCTGGTTGCGTCAGGTGCTTCATGCGCAGGCGGAACAGTTGAATCTGAAACGGAGATGGCCACCGTTGAAACGGAAGTGACTGAGACTACTGAAGAAACCGTTTCACCGGTCATATATAACAACCAGCTGTTCGAAGACTTCGAGAGCGGTGATTCCATTTGCTTTGTTGGTGACAGCATAACTTACGGATCTGCTTTCGAGGAGGCTATCCCCTGGTATGATCCGCTTCTTCCTTTCATAAGAGGCGAGGTCATGAATTACTCACAGGGCGGCTGGACCTCGACTTATCTCGTCTCCATACTCGATGAACTCCCGCAAGCCGATATATATGTTGTTGCGATAGGAATAAATGACGTGCTGTTTATTGATCAGCCTTTGGGTGCTGCAAGTGCAGAAGAATTCGTTGATAACCTTAACACCTTCACCGATGCGGCAACGAATCTTTCTCCTGATGCGAAGATATACTTCATCGCTCCCTGGCCTTTCCTTGACCAGCCGGATGAAGCATATGTGACAAGACAGGAATTTGCCGATGCGATGGAGTCCTGGTGCAATGATGAAGGCTGGTACTTCATGGATCCTTCAGACATCATTCTCGATGTCCTCGAGGAAGTGGATACTTCGGTTTACATGTGGAATGAATACCATCCGGACCAGCCTGAAGGAATCGGACTTTACAGTTACGCAGTCATGTTGTCTGCGTCACAAATGGAAGTACCGGATTAATTGTCTCCCAATATCTTATAGAGGATTCTGTAGAGCGTTCCCGCATCCTCGGGAGTAAGCTTCGTAAGTCTTGCGCACTTACCGACCTTGGCAGGGATATCAAGACACTTATCTCTTAATTCGAATCCCTGCTTCGTCACGAATATATTTACCACGCGCTCGTCATCAGCACTTCTTCGTCTCTCGATGTATCCTGCCTGCTCGAGCTTCTTTAACATCGGAGTTAAAGTTCCGGTATCAAGGAAGAGCTTCTTTCCAAGCTCACCTACCGTGATGCCGTCACTTTCCCAGAGGACCATGAATGCGATGTACTGCGTGTAAGTTATCCCCAGATCAGAAAGAATGGGAGTATAAAGACTCGTCACTTCCCGCGCTGCGGCATAGAGGGGAAAGCAAAGCTGGTTTTCAAGCTTTAATGCAGCATACTTGTCAGTGGCGTTATCCATATACTCCCATCCCTTTCTTGTTAGAGGATTATGTATGGGCTGATCAGATCAGCTCTTCAACTGCTTTAGCAACTTCCTTCATGTCAGCCGTAGGCTCGAAACGCTTTACGACGTTGCCTTCACGGTCAACAAGGAACTTGGTGAAATTCCACTTGATGTCGGGATTGTTCTTGTAGTCCTTATCGATTCCCTTGAGCATGAGCGACATTGTCATAGCCTTGGGACCCTTGCCGAATCCCTCGAAGCCCTTCTGGTCCTTGAGGAATCTGAACAGGGGAAGTTCATTCTCGCCGTTAACGTCAGACTTCTTCATCTGAGGGAACTTTGTGTTGTACTTCAATGTGCAGAACTCGTGGATCTCCTCGTCTGTTCCGGGAGTCTGTCCCATGAACTGATTGCAGGGAACGTCGATTACTTCGAAGCCCTTCTCGTGGTACTTCTCGTACATCTGCTCGATCGGCTCATAGTGGGGTGTGAATCCGCATCCTGTAGCTGTATTAACGATGAGCATTACGCTGCCCTTGAACTTCTCGAGCTTTAACTCTTCGCCGTTTGTCATGGGTACTGAATAATCGTAGATAGTCATGATTTGATCCCCTTTCGTAACTTGTGTTATCGGGTTTTCTGTTTCTGTTTGATGATATTATATTTGATACAATATAAATTGTCAACAATAAATCTCCTACCAATCCACTTATCTTCAAATCATCAGGATTTACGGGCTATCAGAGCCTCCACTTGCTCGCGGTTCGCGTGAAGGGTGCAGCCTCCGATGTGCGTATCAAGAAGAAGTCCCTCGGCATTGAGCGCATAGAATAAAGGCGACTTCATCGCTTCCCTTATAGAAGAATCGCGCACGTTAACATCAGAGTAAGGAGAGAACGGACAGGGCTCAGCACCGCCGTGCGAATTGATGTGGAAGAATCCCCTTCCCGCCGCGACGCAACCGCCGGAAGTCTTCTCGTCACCCGGGAAAGAGATGAACACGATACCGGGATAACGCTCACGAAGTTCGAGCGCCTTGCTCTGCATATAAGGATGATGCTCCTCCGTAGGCGCGAGCGTCTCGCTGTCATCGGTAACCGGAACATACTCGACGTAGATTATTGCCTTGCATCCGAGGTCGCTTAAAGTCGTAACGAACTCATCCGAATAGACCTCTTCCATATTCTGTGTGGTGACGGTCACTGACACGCCGAAGATGATCCCCTTATCGCGCAGCTTCTCCATCACGTTTATGACCTGGCCGTACACACCCTCACCCCGGCGCTCGTCCGTCGTATTCTCATCGCCCTCGATGCTTATGACGGGAACGATATTACGGTTGTTGTCGAGCATGTCCATGTACTTTTCGTGAAGGACGGTGCCGTTCGTGAACACCGGGAACATGATGTTTCTGTGCGTCGCGGCACGCCTGATGACGTCGTAACGCATGAGAGGCTCGCCTCCTGCAAGAAGGATGAAGCTCACGCCAAGCTCATCCGCCTCAGCGAAAATCTTCTCCCACTCATCTCCCGTGAGCTGATCTTCGGGATCGTCATCGGTGCAGGACTCGTTGGCACGCGAGTAGCATCCCGCGCAGTGAAGATTGCACTTGCTCGTTATGCTCGCGATAAGAAAGGGAGGAATGTGCTCGCCCTTCTTCTCAAGCGCGGCACGCCTCTTGGACGCTTTCGCGGAAGCAAGCGCGAACGAGCTCATGAATAAAGCTTCCTTCGGGTTCTTCGCGGTAGCACGCACGGAGTCGGTGACGACGCGAACTACGCCTTTCGTCATGTACTCCTGGATGTCAAAAGAATTGTCGTTGGAACTCATGATTGAGATTTAATGTATTCGGCACCAACTTCAAAATGATACTTAACAATACCGAGATCGACCTTACTGAAGGGACCGCCCTTGTCCTCGAAGGTAACGGTTCCGTCGTCCTTAAGTCCGATCCTGAATTTCTGCTGATTAATAGCCGTCGGAGCGAGCAAAGCCATGTCAACGCCGAAGTCGAACCACTTGGGTGTCTGACCTGTCGTAGCGAGGACCTGCTCCATTGATTTTGACTTATGAGGCCTTCCGCCGTTAGCGCCGTAGCCTACGGCAATAACGATTACGAGCCTCTCTCCCCCCGATACCATAACCGGTACGTTCTTGGCGCTGAATGTTCCGGTCCAGCATGTGCTAAGTCCCAGCTGCTGGGCACAAAGCACGATCTTCTCGCCGTAGTATCCGACTCTCTCGTCCAAAGTCGCATCGTCCTTACCGACGCACGCGATGACACTCGGCGCGCTTCCCAATCCTGCAACCTTATTCATGATACGGCTGTAGGTCTTTCCTGCCTTATTGCAAAGCTGGATATGAAGATCCCCCTCTTTATTGCACTCTTCAATGATCTCGCTTAACTTATCGAGCTTCTCCTGCTCGATCGGAAGGTTCATGTAGCTTCTTACGGAATGTCTGTCCTTTATTGCTTCTACGAGTTTTCCGAGATCTTCGTTCATTTATCGTCCTCCGTCAGATGGTCCAGTCGTACGGTGACTCCTTGGACTCGGTAACAGAACCCTTGATGGATAGTTCAGGGGTCTTGATGCTTACTCTCGTGTTGGCGGGAACGGGCTCAGTGATGAAAGAGTTACCGCCGATCGTCGTATTGGCACCGATCGTCGTCTCGCCTCCGAGGATGGTCGCAGTGGAGTAGATCGTGACGTTATCACCGATGGTAGGATGTCTCTTAACGCCCGAGAGGAGCTGTCCCTTACGGGTCGACAGAGCGCCCAAAGTAACGCCCTGATAGAGTTTAACATTGTTACCAATCTCTGTTGTCTCACCGATAACAACGCCCGTACCGTGGTCGATGAAGAAGTATTCGCCGATCTTCGCACCCGGGTTGATATCGATTCCCGTTCTTGAATGAGCATACTCTGTCATCATTCGGGGAATGAAAGGCACGTCACGTACATAGAGCTCGTGAGCGATCCTGTAGATGAATATCGCATTGAATCCGGGATAGCAGAAGATGACGGCTTCCTTGCTGCCTGAAGCGGGGTCTCCGTCGTAACCTGCCTGTACGTCAGTAAGAAGCACCCTTAAGATCTCTGGGAATGTCTCAGCGAAGTCATAGCAGATATCCTCTGCCTTCTTCGCGATCTCCTTCTCGTCGACCTCATCCCGGCCGTACTTCAAAGCGATTATGATATGCTTCTTAAGCTCTTCGATAACGGAACTTATCATCTCACCTGCAAAATAGTGGGAAGAAGTCTTCTCGAAAGCAACCTGCCCGAAGTAACCCGGGAACATAAGTCTTCTTATGGCCTTGATGATGGTGATTATCTTATCGCGGTCCGGAAGCTTGCGCTTTCCGAGCGCATTGAGGATGTCTACTTCCTCATAATTTCTGTTCATCTCGTCTACGAGCTTATCAAGACGCTTATATTTCTCTTCTCTGCTCATACTCACAGTTATCTCCTGTTAACTTCTTGCCTTTTAATAAAGCACGAAGGAACAAAAGATTCAAGTATTTCCTACTCTCCGAACATGAATATCATGCGTTGTATATCAATGTCATACATATTTGATGAGGATACGTATGTGGTCGTCGTATCTATGCGTTCCGAATCGATCGGAAGCCCGTTTATGAGCTTGTACGCATTCTCGACTCCGAGGTAACCCATCGCATAGGGATTCTGTACGATAAGGCCGTCGATCTCGCCAGTCTCAAGCATACCGACGCATACGACATTACTGTCGAACGCATAGATGGAGACTTCATCCTGAAGACCCATGTCTCTTACCGCATATCCCGAACCGAGACTCATGAGCTCGTTTAATGCCGCGAGCATGTTGATGTCCGGATGCTCACCGATGAGCGACACCGTTCCTTCGTATGCAGATTCCTGAGTCGACAGACAGTTGATCGTGTAAACGGATCTTACGCGTCCCGATGAAGAGATCGCATCACAGAAGCCCTGCTCACGCTGCTGTCCGTTCGCCGAATTGACATCGTAGTTGACTACGCCCACGACGAGCTCGCCCTCGACATCTTCTATCGCCTGCATTCCCGCCATCTGACCTGCCGCATAGTTATCGGTCATTATTCTGCACGATACGCCGTCGCTGTTTACGTCACTGTCGATGATGACGACGGGGATGCCCGCTTCTATCGCTTCATTGATCGCATCCGCATTGCCGTTATAGTCGATGGCTGAGAAGACGATCGCATCCGCACCTTTGGCGATGGCGCTTCGTATCATCTCATTTTGTGCCTCGAAGTCCTCCTCGTTATCGGGGGCCTCGAATGTCATGTCGAGGTTATACTCCGCAGCCGATGCCCTCGCACCTGAAGATACGCTCTCCCAGAACGCCGACGTGTTCGACTTACCGATGACCGCGACGTACGCACGCGGTCCGTTGACCTGGAAGATGGACCCCGTATCCGATGCCATCTTTACGAGCATGAGAATGCCGGCCCCGACCGCAACGAGCAGGATCGCGCTAATGATGACCACATAGCGAAGATTATGTTCCTTACTTCTCAATCCTGTCGTCCTCCGTAGTCTTGGGGATCCTGATTGAAACCGTCGTGCCTTCATCAAGTTCCGATCTTACCGTAATGCCATACTCGTCACCGAAATAGATCTTGATCCTGTCGTTGACGTTCTTAACGCCGATGCCTCTGTCGGTGATGTCACCTACGAACAGCTCCGCGACCTGATCCTCACTCATGCCGATACCGTTGTCCTCGACCTCGAGTATGATGCAGTCACCGTCATCTTTAATGCGGATGATTATGAGGCCTTCATCGATCATGTTAAGGCCGTGGTAAAGCGCGTTCTCGATCAGAGGCTGCAGGGTTATCTTGTTGCAAAGATACTGCCTTAAGTTATCGTCTATCTCGAACTTATAGTCGAACTGATTCTTATACCTGTACTTTTGTATCTGCAGGTAACACTGCGCGTGCTGTATCTCCTTGTCTATCGGGATTATCTCCTGGCCGCGGCTGATGCTTATCCTGAATAATTTCGCGAGGTTGTTTACCATCAGCACGGCATCCTTGTTCTTGCCCTCTTCGCACATCCACGAGATGGCATCGAGAGTGTTATACAGGAAGTGCGGATTGATCTGCGCCTGCAGTGCCATGAGCTGCGTCTTGCGAAGCGTATTCTCCTCCGCCTTAACCTCCTCCATCAGCTGCTGTATCCTCTTAACGAGGTGCTCGAAGGAATCCGACAGACTGTTTACCTCAACCGCACCCACAATAGGCTCGAAAACAAAATCCTGCGCATTATCCTCGAAGTCTCTCATCGCATCCGTAAGTTTCTTTACGGGCTTCGTGAAAAGATATGAGAAAAGTGTTCCGCTTAGGAATGACACGAGAACCACAAGCAGGAGGATGAGGATGGACACGATGATCATGGTGTTGACTCTGTTCGTAACGGTCTCATCAAGATAGGTAACGCCGATGATCTTCCAGTTTGTGTCTTCCAAAGTCTTTACGGTATAGATGACTCCGTCCGCCATGTGGGAGCCGTCAGCCAGCCCCGTTATCATCTCGTTCTCCGACTTAAGTCCCGTGTGTATGAGCTGCTGCTGCGGATGGTAGATGATGTTTCCGTCGTTATCCATGATGAAGCAGTAACCGTGCTGGCCGATTCCGACGCCGTCGATGTAACCTGCGATGTCGGAGAATCTTACGTCGATCGCGATGATACCGGGAGTTCCCGACACGTCGACGAATGATCCGGTTATGGTTACGACCCACGGGTAGTTGTTATCAAGAACCGATACGACGTGAGGCGCGGAGATGTAGACTCCCTCACCTTCGTAAGACGAGATGCTGTCGTATGAAAGATTCGTGAACACGGGATCCTTCACATCGTAGTTGGACCATATGCCTGTGTTGTTTCCCGACATGTCGTAAGTGCTTACCATGACTACGTCATTACGTATGTCGATAAGGTCCTCGAACAGCTCCGCGGAAGGAGCGCTGTCCTTATCGTAGGCAAGCTTATTCATTATCCCTATGATGTCGTCGGTGTAGTTATTGATGGTGACAGATACCTGGTCCACCGACTGCTCCGAGTTCGTTATCGCGATGTTCTCCATGTAGTCGCGGAACATCGAATTGAAGATGACAGCAGCGATGATTACCGCAAGGCTCGCCAATGTCACGACGGTAAGCGTCATGGCATTTGAAAGTGATACCACTTTGTTGCGATTCCTGTATATCATCGGGGATGTTATGACTCCGTAAGCTGCTTCTTATACTGGATGGGCGACAGACCCGTTGCCTTCTTGAAGCTGTAGCTGAAGTAGTGCTGGTCTTCGTATCCGCACTTTATCGCCACGTCTTTTACCTTAATCGAAGGGAACTGCAGAAGATCTTCCGCCGTCTTCATCCTTCTTTTGGTAAGAAGTTCAATGAAAGTGCTTCCCGTTTCCTTGCGGATGATGGAACTTAAGTAGTTCGGACTCACACAGATCTCACGGCTCACGCTTACAAGTGAGATGTCGGGATCGGAGAAGTTCTTATCGATCATGTCGAGTGCGAGCTTACAGTGTCTTGAACCCGAGCTCTTGCACTGCTCTTCAACAAGCTGTGCCGCCATCACGCAGAGCTTCTTGCAGTACTCTTTGATGTTCTGAACGTTGCCCGAGATGTCCGCCATCTGAAGCGGACATTCCTCCTGAAGTTTATCAGTCTGCTCCTTGTTAACGACGGCATAGAGGATCTTATAAACGGAGGACGTAAGATTGGGCACGATGAAGTTTGCACTTAACTTATATCTGCTCACATTGTCTATCTGCTCGAACAATTCATCCGCAGCCTTCGCAGCTTCATCGGGAAGCCCGCCTCTAACGCATCTTTCCTCCTCGGCAACGAAGACCTCGAATCTTTCAATGTCGGAGAAGACATCATTCTCGACGTCGGAGATGTATCTGACATTTCCATCTTCATCGTAGTTATACGAGAGGGCATTCATCGCCTCGACGTAAAGCTCGTGAAGATTAGTTATGTTATCCGATGTTCTGCTGACACCGATGAAGCATGCGCAGTCGATGATCCTTCGAACGCTCTGTGCGATGTCTTCGACTGCGATGTGAATGTACTTTTCGAGCGTTCTTCTCGTTCCGTAAAGCAGCGTTACGACGCGGCCGTCACTGAAGAAACTTACATGCTTAAGATATTTATCGAGTATCAGGTTAAATGAATTGATGCTCGACTTCGATGTTATGTTGATGCCGTTATCATCTATGATGCTCGACACCATGATGCAGTAGGATATATCGACGCCGGGTTCGACGAGCCCCAACTTATCAGCTTCGCTTATTATCCTGCCGCTGTTGTTTACCGCATTAACGTGTGTATATCCGTCAAGCACCAAAGGCATGACGAACGATAAAGTATCGAGATGTTCCTTCGCCTGTTCGTTCGACTTGAACTGGTCGAACTTGTCATCGATCATCTTCCTTATCTTCACAAGTTCGTGGCTCATCTCCTCGGATGAGATCGGCTTAAGAAGATAACTTATGATGTTGTACTGGATCGCCTTCTTGGCATACTCGAATACTTCGTAACCAGTTAGAAAAACTATCTGCGTCGACGGTCTTACTTCACGCACCTGTCTTGCAAGTTCGATGCCTCCGATAAAGGGCATCATGATATCCGTGATAAGAAGATCCGGACAAAGTTTCTCTGTTAAATCCAGAGCCTCGGCACCGTTAGATGCCTCGCCCACGAGTCTGAATCCCAGACTGTTCCAATCTATCGTTTTTACCAGCGCACTTCTGATCTCTTCTTCGTCATCAGCTACTATGACCGTATACATAAATGCCCTCCAAACCTTTTAACGCCCCTACACGCTTATTAAACCATATCTTCCACTGAATAAGAACTGCCGCACGGGTGTTTTGCCCGCGCGGCCGGAGTTCTTGTGGAGGTTACAATGAATGACCAAGAGTCATTTCTTCTTCGACTTAACATCAAACGCAACTGCGATGATGAAGATGATTCCCTTAACGATGTACTGATAAGAGATATCGATGCTCATCAGGTTCATTCCGTTAGTAAGTGACATGATAACGAACGTACCGATGATCGCATTTGTTACCTTACCGACACCACCCGATACAGCCGTTCCTCCGATGTAGGAAGAAGCGATGGCATCCATCTCGAATGCGAGGCCTGCAGTAGGTGTTGCAGATGAAAGTCTTGATGTGTACAGGAAGCCTGCGATTGCAGCGAGAACTGACATGGAGCAGAATGCAAACATCGTGACCTTCTTAACGTCTACGCCTGAAAGCTCAGCTGCCTGGTCGTTACCGCCGATACCGTAGATGTGACGACCGAGCTTCGTCTTCGAGAGCATGAAAGCATATGCTCCGAGGATAACTGCAACGATACATGCACTGATCGGGATACCCTTGTTGATGGCAAGCATCCATGCAGCGAAAAGTATAACTGCCGATACCACTACCTTACCCGCGATGAATATGGGAAGTGAAGCAACCGGGAAACCGTACTTCTCTCTGTTCATTCTTGATCTGATCTTGAAAGCATTGAAGATGACGACTGCGATAACAGCAATGATCATGGTGACGATGTGAACGCCTGTGTTGTTGTTAGGGAAGTCGGGGATGAATCCCTGGCACATAGCCTTGAATGTGGGATCCGTTACGATGATGGTGCCTGTACCTGCCAAAGATCTCGTGAGAAGTCCTCTGAAGATGAACATACCAGCAAGAGTCGTGATGAAAGCAGGGATTCCGATCTTGGTAACGAGAGCGCCCTGGTAAAGTCCGATGGCAAGACCCATGGCAAGAACGATAAACATCGACATCCATACATTCATACCCATCTTCTCCATCAAGATGGCTGCTACCGCACCCGACAGACCTGCGACGTATCCGCACGACAGGTCGATGTGTCTTAAGATAAGGATGATCGTCATTCCGATGGCAAGTACAGCGACATACGCTGCCTGGTTAAAAAGGTTGGATATGTTCTGTGCCGTAAAGAACTTACCCTCTGTCCATACCTGGAATACGAGCATGATCACTATGAGTGCGAAGTACATCATGTAACTTGCTGCATTGTCCTTAACAAGCGATACAACCTCGTTCAAGATATTGGAACTCTCGTAGTCGGAATCGGGTATTCCTCTTCCCCTCGAACCGGTCAGGATCGCACCCTTGGTCAAAACATCAGTTTTGCTGCTCATTTTTAATCCTCCTGTTTCTTAAGCGTTGATGGCCATGGCCATAACTTTCTCTTCTGTTGCTTCTTCGATAGGAAGCTCTCCCGTTATCTGACCTTCACTCATGACGTAGAGTCTGTCTGACATACCGAGAACTTCCGGTAACTCTGACGAGATCATGATTATGCTCATTCCCTGTTTAACGAGACTGTTCATGATCGTATAGATCTCGTACTTGGCGCCTACATCGATTCCTCTCGTAGGCTCGTCCAGTATCAGTACCTTCGGGTGTGAGAAGAGCCACTTGGATATCTGGACCTTCTGCTGATTGCCGCCTGACAAAGTGTTTATCTTCGTCGCGACAGTCGGCGTCTTTATGTTCATTTCCTTCTTGTATCCTTCGGCCGTGCCGATCTCCTTATTGCCGTCTATCGATACGAATCTGATAAGTTCATCGAGGTTCGAGATCGTGGTGTTGTACTTAACATCCTGGATAAGTACGAGACCATTACCCTTACGGTCTTCCGATACATATGCAAGACCGTTCTTGATCGCCTGCTTCGGGTTCTTGAAGTTGACCTTCTCACCGTTCATGAAGACTTCACCCGACGTGATCTTGTACTTATACGGATTACCGAACACCGCCAGTGCGCACTCTGTTCTTCCGGCTCCCATCAGACCCTGAAGTCCGATGATCTCACCCTTATGAACATTGAAGCTTACATTCTTCAGTATCTGTCTTCCTGTTGCACGGTCCTCGGCGGAGAGGTTCCTTACTTCGAAGATGACGTCGCTGATGTTCTTTTCGAGGCGCTTGGGGTAGATGTCATCAATTGTTCTTCCGACCATGTTCTTGATGATGTTCGACTCGGATATGTCGTCTGTCTTCGCATCGAGTGAGCAGATGGTCGATCCGTCTCTTAGGACGGTTATGGTATCAGCTATCGCGGTTACTTCGCGGAGCTTGTGAGAGATCATGATGCAGGTGATGCCCTGCGCTTTCAGTTCTCTCATAATATTCAAAAGGTTCTGGCTGTCGTCCTCATTGAGGGATGACGTGGGCTCGTCGAATATCAGAAGATTGCAATTCTTGGAAAGTGCTTTTGCAATCTCGACAAGCTGCTGCTTTCCTGTGTTGAGTGTCTTGACCTTGGCTGAAGGATCGACCGAGAGCCTCACCTTATCAAGATACTCTTTGGATTTTACGATCGTCTCGTTCCAGTCGATCGCATGGCCGTTCATGATCTCGTGGCCCAGGAAGATGTTCTCGTACACTGACAGTTCCGGGAAGAGAGCGAGCTCCTGATAGATGATCGCGATTCCTTTTGCTTCGCTGTCCGCGATGCTTCTGAACTGCTGCACCTGCCCGTTGTAAACGATGTCTCCCGTGTAGGTGCCGTACTTCCAGACTCCGGATAAGACCTTCATGAGAGTGCTCTTACCGGCTCCGTTCTCTCCGACGAGACAGTGGATCTCGCCTCTTTTTACTTTGAAATTTACGTTGTCTAATGCTTTAACGCTTGGAAACTCTTTGGTTATATTCCTCATCTCCAGGATATAATCTTCATTCATGGTTGTTTCCTCTCATTGATTGAATTAGTTAAAGGAAAGAGGGGGCTTTGGTAAGGTTGGTAGGGCTTTTATGAACAAAGCCCCCTCCGGGCATTATGATCGTCAGCCGGTATAGCCTTCGATGTCACTTGCGTTTACATAACCTGCGTCAACGGGCGCATTTATGTTATCGAGTGTGATGACGGTAACTGCTGTCTCATTGGAAGGAACAGAGATGGAACCGTTATCGTAAGTTGTTGTAGTTGCGGGAGCGTTGTCGCTCAAGATGGCGTTAACCATGTCGCATGTTGTGGAAGCAAGCTCAGCTGTGTTCTTCCAGATAGTCATGCTCTGAAGACCTGAGCAGATATAACCCAAGGAAGCAGTCTCGCAGTCCTGACCTGTGATTACAAATGAGCTTACGTCTGCGTCAGCAGTGAATGCATCAGCGATAGCTCTTGCTGTACCGTCGTTAGGAGCGAGGATAGCGCAGTCGCCCTTAAGGTCAGCACCGTTAGTAACGAGGTTAGCCTCTGCGAGTGACTTAGCTGTGTTGAAGTCCCAGTTTGTTGTGATCGTTCCGAGGATGTTAGCGAGTGCCTCGTGATCTGCAGTAACGTCGAGAGTCTGTCCGATGTAAGGAGCGATAGCGTCGCAGTTTGCAACCGTGAACTGACCACTCTCAACAGCAGAGCTCAATACGCTCCATGCGCCTGCAAAGAAGATGAAAGCATTGTTATCTGTCGTAGCACCTGAGTAGAGGTACAAAGGAACGTCTGTCTGACCTGCGTATGCATCGATCAGGTACTGTCCCTGCTGAACACCTACGTCGTAGCTGTTAAATGTTACATAGTAATCAACTGCATCTGTGTCTGTGATGAGTCTGTCGTAGCAGATAACCTCAACACCTGCGTTGTGTGCAACCTCAACTGCCTGTGCAGCTGCAGTAGCATCCTGAGCACAAATAACGAGAACGTCGATACCCTTCTCGATAAGTGACTCTACGTTTGTAAGCTCAGTAGCGGAACTTCCCTGTGAGAAAAGAACCTCAGATGTGAAGCCTGCGTTATCGAGAATGGATGTGAAGGATGCTTCATCCTGGATCCACCTGGGCTCATCACGTGTAGGAAGTACGATACCTACCTGGAGCTCATCGGATGATCCCGATCCTGCTGCCTCACTCTCGCCTGCTCCGGGTGCAATTGCACATCCTGCCATAGAAGCTGCAACTGCTGCGCTTAATAATGTTGAGACGATTTTCTTTTTCATAACTTCGTTCTCCTTTTGTAGTTTGCAATCGCTTCGGATTGTCTGTTGTAAGGAGAATCGCATATCCGCTTCAACCTTTAAATTGAAATAGATATCGGAAAAGTTGAAATTCTTCGCAAGATTTCTTCGCTTGCTGCAGTTGTGTGTAAACATGCATTGAAATTTGTAGATTATTTTACGATTCGCGTTGAAAGATTTAAGGATGTGTTAGTATTTATGTTATGGATACATCAGATTACAAATTTGCAGGATTGGGTAGAAGATCAGTCGCAAGAATATTCGATTTCTGTTTCTGGCAGATCGTATTCTTCATATTATTCCGTCATGCTGTCGGCTCGGCTTCTACGGAAGACCATGTTATCGCTCTCGTCCTTGTTATATTACTTCCGATCATCTGCTACTTTGTTTCCGAAGGCATAATGATCCATCTGTTCGGATTTACATTAGGTAAATTAATAACAGGTCTTCGCGTATTAACGACTGACGGAAGAAAACTGAGCCTTAAAGAATCATTCAAGCGTGCGGGCCTGGTTCTGATCGCCGGACAGGGTTTATTCGTAACCATATTTCTTGCTGTAGGTGTTACGCAGTTTTACATGAGAAAGGGCGGCATCTGGGAGAACGATTCCGTCGTCTATGAGCGCGGCAGCACGGCCGGCTATATAACTCTCGGAATATTGGGTACGCTTGCCACATTCGTTACGGCCGCCATATTCATCGTTGGCGGCATCGGTTCGTTTGCTGTAAGTCTCGTTCCTCACACCGGTGATATCAGCAAACGCGAATTCTACGATAACTACGTTCCTGCCGTTGAAGTACTCCAGAAAGTCACAACCAACGACTTGTCTTACGCAAGATATGTCGATCTTCCATATTCAGATACATTTGAAGTATTAACGGACCGCAATGGCGATGTATACGGCTTCATCTGCACAGACTATATCTACTTCGGTTCCGCCTGGTCAGAGAAGCAGTTTGCAAGACTTGCAGGTGGTATCGCGGATCTGTACCTCTCTCAGGGGGGCGTTACATATCAGGATCTGCAGGATCTGATATTCGTAGATTTTGGACAGGTGTGGGAGCACCCTTACTGGACACACGATATAGAGGCGCGAGGAATACATCTTGTCTCATCAAATGAGGACGACGAAGGCGGCTCATACATCAGTTTTACAGTTACTTACGAGTGATTAGCTATTTAATTCTGTAAATTCGGGGACGTGGCGTTCAGAATTCTACACAGTTGTTCAACACATGTTGAATAATCAGGCCATTTCCTAGAATATTCGACACAGGTATTCCATACATGTTGAATATAGAACGGGCAGTGTAGAATCAAAAAGCCAATTGAACAGACATTTGTCGTTTTTTGTCGAAAATTGTCTCCATTTGTCGCCCACAAATCATTAATTCCCTGATAATGTATATTCATGGAATCAAAGGATATGTTACAACTTGAAATCTCATACCTGCTTAATCTGATCAAGCCGCTGCCAAAGGGCTGGATTGGCGAGGCCAACAACCGGGAGACTGTCTTCATTTATTCTGACCCCGATGATCCGACTGTATCGAGGACCAGAAGGAAACAATACTATACAGACAGCAAGAACGGAGCATATTACAAGCCCAAGATCAATAAATACATCATGGCCGTTCAGGAATACAAGAAGCTGATGTGTAAATGGAAACAGACTTATGCCGGCAAACCTAAGATCATCGACTTCCCGATCAACCCGCAGATCATAACGGGTATTCCTTCATCGTTCTTCAATAAGGCAGTTCCAAATCAGAATCCCCATCCGATCAAATATCCGATCGATTATAAAGGTCAGATATTAAGATCAAAGAACGAACTTCTTGCCATACAGACAATTGAGAGCATGGGATTCGAATGGAAGACCGAAGTGGCAATAAGAACGGAAAATGATGCATTCTTCCCGGATGCGATCTTTAATGTTCCTTATATTCAGAAGGCCATCGCATTGGAGATCGACGGAATGATGGATGACCAGTCTTATTTTGATAAAGCACAAAACAGGAAAGACCGGTATATCGAAGCAGGATTTCAGGAACTGAAAGACATAATAATCTTCAGACCAAAGAACCGTTATGATTTTGATGCAGCAAGTCTTAAGCGACTTATCGAAGTGACGATAGATATTAATGCTTCCGAGATCATTTCCCGAATGAATTCGGTTTTCCCATGCACAGTTTAACGAACTCGGGATCGAAGTGCTTCGTTCTCGTGTCGCCGTAACCCATGTCAAGCGAAGAAATCTTCTTCATCTCATCTTCATCAAGTGTAAAGTCGAAGATGTCGATGTTCTCTTTGATGCGCTCTTCGTGAACGGACTTCGGAAGCACCACGACGCCACGCTGAACATTCCATCTTAAGATGACCTGGCCGACGCTCTTGCCATGAGCTGCGGCAATATCCTGTAGCAGTTTCTCCTCAAAAGGATTGTATCTTCCGCCGCCCAAAGGAGCCCACGCCTCCGGTACAACGTTATAGTATTTCATGTTCTCGACGGCATCATCCTGAACAAAATATGGATGCAGCTCGATCTGGTTTACCGCAGGCTGAACGTCGACCGTCTCGCAGAAGTTCGCCACCATGAAAGGATAGAAATTCGAGATGCCGAGAGCCCTGAGGCTTCCTTCTTTATAAAGTGTGGTAAGACCTCTCCATGCGGCAAAGACATCATTATAGGACTGGTGAAGAAGATACAGATCAAGATACTCAAGTCCTAGTTTCTCCAAAGACCTCTTCGCGCCGTCGATGGCAGTCTGCTCATTCTTCGCATCACCGACCCAGAGCTTGGATGTGATGAACAGTTCCTCACGCGTGCATAGTCCTTCCGCTATCGCTTCGCGGACAGCCTCACCTACCGCATCCTCATTATCGTAAGCGGTTGCCGTATCGATCAGTCTGTAGCCGCAGCGGATGGCGGCCAGAACAGAGTCCTTACACTCCTTCTTATCAGGTACCCTGAAGACACCGAAGCCTACCATCGGGATGCGGGCTCCTGTATTCATTGTCAGATATTCCATAGTTACCTCCTTGGGTTAAATGTCAGTGGAAGACCGTGAATGCGAGCACGATGCTCGGAACTATGATGAGAATGGTGTTACGCACCATCGCATGCTTCTTTCTTCTCCACTGCTTATCGGTAAGTTCCTTAACGCGCGGGATCTTAAGCAAAGTAAGTATGACGGCTGCGGCCGTGAAGATAAAGTATGCATTAACAAGGAAAAGATACGCCGCGCCTCCGAGCATCTGAAGATTCCGGTTTGCAATCGAATATCCGCATGCGCAAAGCGGCGGCATGAGCGCTGTCGCGATGGCGACTCCCGGAACGATGTTGTTTGCCTTATCCTGACGCGTCTGGCCGATGATGCCCGCGATGCCTCCGAAGACTGCGACTATAACGTCGAAGATGGACGGATTGGTCCTCGCGATTATCTCGGGCGTAGCCTCCTTAACGGGAGACAAAAGAAAATAAATAGTTGCAACGAGGATACTGACTGCCACCTGAAAAACAAATCCTATCGAGTGTCTCTCGGTAAGTGGAAGATCGGCGGATACCGAACCGTATGCCATCGCAAGTATGCTTCCCATCAAAGGTGATATCAGCATCGCACCGATGATGACTGCCGTGGCATTCATGTTAAGACCGACCGAAGCGATGGCGATCGAGCATATCATGACGATCATGTTCGGTCCTGTAACCCGGCCGCCGCTTAACAGGCGGTCGCGTATCTGCTCATGCGATGCGGAATCCTCATGAAGAGAGAATATCTCGTGAATAGATATCTTGTTGTTGGAATTCTCCATCAGGCCCTCCTTGATGCTCTTGCTGTTATTATAAATCAACTTTACTGTTCCCGTGATAGAATTAGGTTGATTATTATAAGGGAGAGATATTATGTCTATTAACAAAAAGGTTATATCCGTCATCATTGCAGCTGCCGTATCACTCAGCATACTGAGCGGCTGTAATGACAGGCAGGAAGATATCGAACAGATCCGGGCTTTACCTCAGGCATATCTTGACGCACTGTCGGAACTCGACGCGGATGCACTCTCGAGCATCGTCCCCGAGTTTGAAGACTTGGTAGGCTCTGACTATACCGGTTCCAGGTCTTATTCCGTAACGAAATATATGTACTCAAGGATCGAGATAGTGGAAATGGACGAACCCGTATTCGACGATAACGGTGACGCAAGGATGGATGTCACCTTCTCCTATCTGTCCCTTAAGGATTTCATTGCCGACCCGCCTGAAGATCTGAATGATCTGTACATGACAGCCGATCAGGCCATAGAAGCATTAGAAGAATATGATGCCACAGAGGAAACGACCATCGGCTTACGATTCGAGTACGATGAAGATGATGAATGCTGGTATATGGCATCAGGATCTGCAAATAAGATCAACAAACTCATCAATTCCTACTGGTTCATGGCAATTACGATCGTTGACGTTGATCCGGATGAAACAGCACAGATCTACATGAATTACCTTGAGTCAATTGCATCGGGCGACAATGAACTGGTAATGGACATTAATGAATTCCGCGCCTACGACTACATAACTGATACGCCTTGTGAAGGTCCAAAGAGTATTGAGGCCGTCCGTAACTTCGCATCGGCATATATGTCCTACATTCTCGAACACGACTACACCATCGAGAATAGCGGTCCGTACACTTTCTACTTAGAAGGACTTGCACCTTCGAGCGAAGAATTATGCGAGCTTCTCATGACCGAAGAGTACATCGTGGAATTCGATGCGATAATCCTTCGTTTCATGTATCTGGATATGTCACTGGATGAGATGATGGATGAAGAAACTGCCCTCATCTACAACACGCTTGCAGAAGGCATCCCGGATCTTGACTCAGAGAGCATAAACTTCGGCGGCGGAATGTCACCTTTTGAGGGTTCCGAGCCTAACATCTACGGTTCTCCCGTCAACACTCCCGATCAGGATGCATATGAAGCGCTGTGCAACAGCCAGAGCGAAAGGATCCAGTCCACAACAAGATATGAAGAATTAGCAGCACAGCAGCTGCTTGATAACGGTGAGATAACAGAAGAGCAGTACGAGGACATCATCGAGGATGTCCAGGATCACTTCACCATCCTCGAGCCCTGAGTCAGTTCTCCGCGGCTGACAGCCAGGCTTATGGCATGCTCGAAAAGCATTTTCGCCGTGGGGGAGCTTATGGGTAGACCCATGGCCTTGCCTGCTTCCACGAGAAGGTCTTCGTAGGGCATTCCCATCTGGGTCTTGGCGGTGTAGATAGCCGCGCATGCAGCCTCTTCCACCGGTATGTCCCTGGGGTCCCTTAACGTCGACTTGTCTTCATGGACGCGGAAACGGCGCGTGATCTTCCCGACTTCATCGGGAGAGTGATACAGGAATATCTTCTCGTAGTCAGGATCGATGTATAGCCTGTCATTTCTCTTTGTGAGGTTCTGTATGCCCTGCCCGAACTTTAGCGCCCTGCAAAGATAGTAGCAGCGCTCCTTTATCTGCGGAGTCTTCCTCTTGATCCCGGCAGCCTCGCACAGGCGGTCGGTAAAAAGGTCAAGGCTGATTGGCGCCTCGCACTCGATTATCTTGCGCGCCTGTTCCTCGAGTATGCTGATGTTGGCAGGATCGGCAAACTGCGCGGATGTCATGGGCGGCAAAGTGACATCAGTTTTCCTGTACGGGATTACAACTTCAGTTTTTTTTTGCGTATCTTCTTCCGTCTGCTCAGGCTGCGCGTGCTCCTCGGACCCAACAGGCTCCGCGGAATCAACGGACCCAACGGACTCAACTGACCCAACGGACTCTTCGGACTCTTCCGGCTCACTTGCTTCATCAGGCGCATTGATCGCATCAACGATCTCGCTGATGACAGCCTCGGGGTCCTCCCACCACTCGATGGACCAGACCTTACGCACCTTCCAGCCTAAGCCCTTCAGTGTGTTCGGCTGGGCGATCTCGCGCACTGCCGAAGACGACATTCCGTCGGATGCGCCGTCGATGAGGATTCCCAGACGGTAGCTTCCCTCTTCCTGCGGATCATATACGCCGATATCTACTTTAAATCCGGACTTACCGACATTAAGCTCGGTGCCGTAACCTTTCTCGCGCAGGCGCTTACTGATGTCTTCAGCCACACCCATGTAGGCTTCTGTTCTGTCGATGACGGGCGCTGCCGAAGGGCCTCCGGTAAGATCCGAATCCCAGAGCACATCGCCGTTTGCATACTGAAGGAACCTCTTAAAAGCCTTGACACCTTCGGGTGTCGCCTCGGATGTTCTCATCTGCTCGGCAGACAATGACGTGAAGACTTTCATCTCGACTCTCGATCTCGTTACGGCAACGTTAAGTCT